>CAZCEZ010000011.1:0-62833 GCA_964497795.1 uncultured Acidimicrobiaceae bacterium
GGCCTTGGCCACGCCCATCCAGTCGTAGGCCGGCCAGGCGACGGTGGCGTCGAAGTCGAGCCCGACGATCGAGCCGCCGTCGGGCATGAGGGGCACGACGACGTCGGCGATGGTCTTCAGCGAGTACGCCGAGATGTGCAGCGCCGTGGAGACGTCCTCCCACGGCGCCTCGGTGAAGCCACCGCCCAGGCACGACTCGGGGGCGAAGCCGATGGCGTGCAGGGCGCCGTCGAGGGTGCCCCACCGCTCGGCCAGGGCGTCCCGGACCTGGGCCACGTGGGCGGTCTCGGTCACGTCGAGCTCGAGCACGTCGGGCTCGGTCGGCAGCTTGCGCGCCGTCCGCTGGGTGAGCCGCAGCGCCCGGCCGGCGCCCGTGAGCACGATCTCCGCGCCCTCCTCCTGGGCCAGCTTGGCCACGCCGAAGGCGAGGGAGGCGTCGGTGAGGACGCCGGTGATGAGGAGGCGCTTGCCGTCGAGGATGCCCATGTCTGCTCCAGACCGGTCGGGGACGGGCGACGTTACCGACCGGTCCTCAGTCGGGCGCGCAGACCACGTCGCCCGGGCCGCCCGAGCACGGCAGTCGCAGCCGCCCGATGCCCGGTCGGAGGGGCCGGTCGCCGATCGCCTCGGGGAGCACCACGGTGACCCGCTCGACGCGCACCGGCTCGCCGTCGGGGCCCTCGACGACCTCGGCTGGGCAGCGGGACGTGCCCTCGGCCGCCGGTGGGTCGTCGACGACGAACTCGACGAAGACGGCCTCCTCGGCGAGGTCGACCTGGGCGCGGACGACGACCTCGCAGCCCACCCCGGGCTCGTCGACCACGGGTCCGAGCTCGAGCAGCGCCCGCGCCTCGGTGTCGGACACCGGGTCGACGCGCACGGGGCGGACGAGGCGACCGTCGTCGTCGCTGCCGAGGAACACGAAGGCGAGCACCGCTGCGGTGACGAACAGGACCACGGCGGCGACGAAGGGGGCCGGGTTGGTCAGCGTCCGGGTCGGTTCGTCCGCGGGCTGGGGTGGCTGATCCGTCACGGACCGAGGCTACGCAGGGCTCGTGTCGCCACCCCATCGCCACCCGGGGTGCGGTGCGGTGGCGGCCGCGTGCGGTCGGCGGGCCCGGGTGGGTCCCGCGGGCGTTTGGGTGGGTCCCGCGGGCCCGTCGGTAGAGTCCGCCCGGTGAAGATCGGCATCCTCGGAGGAACGGGCCCTGCGGGCTCCGCACTGGCTGCACGCCTGGCGGACGCGGGCTACGAGACCGTCATCGGCTCCCGCTCGAAGTACCGGGCGATGGAGGCGGTGGACACGCTGCTCGACGCCTGGCCGGGCAAGAAGCTGTCCATCGAGGCGGGCGACAACGCCACCGCGGCCTCGGCCGACGTCGTGGTGATCGCCACGCCGTGGGACGGCGCGACCCAGACCGCCGCCTCCGTCGAGGAGCACCTCCACGGCAAGATCGTGATCTCGATGGCGAACGCGCTGACGCGCATCGGCAAGGAGTTCCAGCCGCTCGTCCCGCCGCGGGGCTCGGTCGCCGCCAGCGTCCAGGCCGTCATCCCCGACTGCAAGGTCGCCGCCGCGTTCCACCACGTCCCGGCCAAGGAGCTCGGCGACCTCGACCACCCGATCGAGTCCGACGTGCTCATCTGCTCCGACCACGAGGCGGCGACGGCCATGGCCGCCGAGCTCGTCGACGCCATCCCCAACATGCGCCCGCTGGACGCCGGCGAGCTCAGCCAGTCGACGCCAATCGAGAGCTTCACCTCGGTGCTGCTCCAGCTCAACGTCCGCTACAAGACCCGGGTCGCCGTGAAGTTCACGGGCATCCCCGACGGCAACACGGTGCTCCCCAAGAAGCCCAAGCGGGCCCAGGTCGCGGCCCAGGCGGACGACGCGAAGCCGGCGCCCGACGCCGACGCCCCCGCCGAGTAGCCGTGGCCGCCGAGGCCGCGGGCG
The DNA here is from genome assembly GCA_964497795.1 of uncultured Acidimicrobiaceae bacterium. GTDB lineage: Bacteria > Actinomycetota > Acidimicrobiia > Acidimicrobiales > Salinilacustritrichaceae > Salinilacustrithrix. The sequence goes on from CAZCEZ010000011.1 coordinate 1,955, forward strand.
GCCCCGTCCGCCTGTACGACACCCGCCGCCGCGAGGTGGTCCCCTTCGAGCCGGGGCCGCTCGTGACCATGTACACGTGCGGGATCACGCCCTACGACGCCACGCACCTGGGCCACGCCGCGGCCTACGTCGGCTACGACGTCCTCCAGCGGCGCCTGCGCGACCTGGGCCACGACACACGCTGCGTGCGCAACGTGACCGACGTCGACGACTCCATCCTCGGCAAGGCCCGCGAGATCGGCGTCCACTACCTCGACCTCGCCGCGGCCGAGACGGCGAAGTTCGACGACGACATGATCGCCCTCGGGATGCTGCCGTCCTGGTCCGAGCCCCGGGCCACCTCGGCCATCGCCGACATCCGCGGGTTCATCGGCATGGTCCTGGACCGCGGCCACGCCTACCAGGCCGGTGGCGCCGTCTACTTCGACATCTCCACCTACGACGCGTTCGGCGAGATCTCCGGCTACGACCGCGAGACGATGCTCGCCTACGCGGCCGAGCGGGGCGGCAACGTCGACGACCCCCACAAGCGAGACCCGCTGGACTTCGTCCTCTGGCAGCCGTCGCTCGAGGACGAGCCGTCGTGGGACTCCCTGTGGGGCCCGGGGCGCCCCGGCTGGCACATCGAGTGCTCGGCGCTCGCGCTGCGCGAGCTGGGCACGACCATCGACCTGCACGGCGGCGGTGCCGACCTCATCTTCCCGCACCACGAGTGCGAGGCCGCCCAGTCGACGGCGGCGACGGGCGAGCCGTTCGTGCGCCACTGGATGCACCAGGCCATGGTCCACATGGACGGCGAGAAGATGTCGAAGTCGCTCGGCAACCTGGTCTTCGTGTCCGTGCTGCGCGAGACGTGGGAGCCCATGGCCATCCGGCTCGCCGTGGTCCGGCACCACTACCGGGACCCGTGGGAGTGGCACGACGACCTGATGCCGGAGGCCGAGGACCGGCTCGCCCGCTGGCGGGCCGGTCGTGACGCCGGCGGCGACGGCGGCGACGCGCTCGCCGCGGTCCGCAGCCGGCTCGACGACGACCTCGACACCCCGGGCGCCGTCGCGGCCATCGACGCCGCCGCGGAGGCCGGGGCCGACGTGACCGCGGCCGCGCTCCTCCTCGGCGTCGAGCTCGCCGGGTCCTGACCGCCTGCCCCGCACCCGGCGGCGCTGGTACGTTCCGGGCCGTGGGGGACACGCGCGAGTACGGAAGGCTCTACCCGGTGGCCAAGGCCGTCGTGAAGCCCGTGGTCGACGCGCTCTGGCGCATCAACGTCACCGGGCTGCACCACGTGCCCGACGAGGGCCCGGCCATCTTCTGCCCGAACCACATCTCCTTCATCGACTCGCTCGTCCTGCCCGCCGTCCTGCCCCGACGCATCTCCTACGTGGGCAAGGCCGAGTACATGGACTCGTGGAAGACCCGGTACATCTTCCCGGCCATCGGCATGATCCCCATCGACCGGGGCGGCGGCTCCGCCTCCCAGCGGGCCCTCGACACCGCCGCCCGGGTGCTCGAGCGTGGTGAGTTCTTCGGCATCTACCCCGAGGGCACGCGCAGCCGGTCCGGGAACCTCCACCGGGGCCACACCGGCCCGGCCCGCCTCGCGCTCCGCACCGGCGCGCCGATCATCCCCGTCGGGCTGTCGGGCACCGACCGCATGCAGCCCGCCGGCGCCGCCCTGCCCACGCCGTTCCTGTCCTGCCAGGTGAACATCGGTGCCCCGATCGACGTCAGCCGGTACGCCGGCCGGGCCGACGACCGCCTGGTGCTGCGCCAGCTGATCGACGAGGTCATGTTCGAGATCAAGCACCTCTCGGGCCAGGAGTACGTCGACACCTACGCCAACAAGAAGCCCGAGGCGGCTCCCACCGCCCCGGAGCGGACGGACGGGGCGCGGGCCACCGTGCCCGTCGTGGTCGAGGCCGCCGACGGCGAGGCCGCCGCCCCGAGCGAGGGCGTGCCCGCCGAGCGGGTCCTGGCCGGGGCCGGGGCGTCCAACGGCCACGGGACGAACGGCCACGTCGGTGGCGAGCCGACGCCCGGCAGCCGGGCGGCCCAGGAGCAGGCGGCGGACGACGACGACCACGTCGTCGACATCCGACCGTCCTCGGCCGACGTGCTGGCCAAGTGGTGGTCGTGAGCGACGCGGACGCCGTCGACCTCGTCCTGCTCGGGTTCCGCCTCGCCGTCGGCGCCGTCATGTTCGCCCACGGCTGGAACCACGTGTTCCGGGGCGGCCGCATCGAGGGCACGGCCCGGTGGTTCGAGGGCCTCGGCATGCGCCCGGGTCGGGTCCACGCCTGGCTCGCCAGCCTCGCCGAGCTCGCCGCCGGGGTCAGCCTGGCCCTGGGCCTGCTCACGCCGCTCGGCGGCGCCGCCGTGATCGGCACGATGCTCGTCGCGCTCGTGACCAACCACCGCGGCAACGGCTTCTTCATCTTCCGGCCCGGCGAGGGCTGGGAGTACGTGATGACCCTCGTCGCCTGCGGGTTCGTGCTCGCCGTGGTCGGCCCCGGGTCGTGGTCGCTCGACGGCGCCCTCGACTGGTACCAGCCCGTCCCCGGCACGGCCGGCCTGGCCAACGCCCTCCTGGCCGGCGTCGGCGGTGCCGTCGTGCTGCTGGCCACCTGCTGGCGCCCGCCACCCGCCGTCGACGACGAGGCCTGAACCGGCCACCCCGACGCCCGCAGGCCGCCCGACGCCCGCCCCGGGCGCAGGTGGCATCGCCCGCGGTGGTCGATCGGGGGGTCGAGAGGCCCCCGAACGGGTCATCTGCGCTCGGAGTCGTCGACGCCGCTCGCTCGGGTCGGTATGGTCCGACCGGTATCCGCCAGCCGCGGGCGACGCCGACGAGGCCGCCCGAGAGAGGGAGACATCGAGCTTCGAGCGCAAGACCACGGCGCGCCCGCCGAAGGGCGTGAACCATGATCGTCGGATTCGTCGGGGGACTCCTCGAGGGACTCGACACGCTGTGGGACGGCCTGTGGTCGTTCCCGGCCGATGCGCTCGACCCCGACTCCTACGCCAGCTTCTGGCGCTACGTGACCGAGCGCGAGGGCTGGGCCGAGGTCCTCGGCGTCGTCCGCGAGCACGCGCAGCTGGTGCTCACCTCCATGGCCGCGGCCGTCGTGGTGGGCCTGGCGCTCGGCATCTCGATCCACCGGGTCCCTCGCGCACGCTCCGCCGTGCTCGGGGTCGCCGGGGTGTTCCTGACGATCCCGTCGCTCGCCCTGTTCTCCGTCTTCATCCCCATCGTCGGCATCGGTGACCGGGGGCCGCTGATCGCGCTGTTCATGTACTCGCTGCTGCCCATCGTGCGGAACACGGTCACCGGCCTCGAGGAGGTCGACCGGGCCGTGGTCGAGTCGGCCAAGGGCATGGGGCTCTCGCCGCTCCAGCGCCTCGTCCGCGTCGAGTTCCCGCTCGCCTGGCCCGTCGTGCTCACCGGCATCCGGGTCGCCACGCTCCTCAACACCGGCATCGCCGCCATCGCCGTGCTCGTCGGCGGCAGCGGCCTGGGCCGCTACATCCAGGACGGGCTCACCCGCTACCCGCTCCCCAACTCCACCGAGGCCATGTGGGTGGGCGTCGTGTTCACGATCGCCCTCGCCCTGGCCCTCGACCTCCTCTTCGCCGTCCTGCGGAAGGTGACCACCTCGAAAGGACTCCAGGCATGACCGAGCCCCAGACCCCCTCCGCGGTGCCCGTCGGCGCCACCACCCTCGACGAGGACGCGCCCCGCACGATGATCCGCCTCGAGGGCGTGACCAAGGTCTACGACGGCACCGAGACGCCTGCGGTCGAGACGCTCGACCTCGAGATCCCCGAGGGCGAGATCCTCGTCCTCGTCGGGCCTTCGGGTTGCGGCAAGTCCACGACGCTGCGCCTCATCAACCGGATGATCGAACCCACGGCCGGCCGGATCATCTTCGACGGCGAGGACGTGACCACGGTCAACGCGGACCGGCTGCGTCGCCGCATCGGCTACGTGATCCAGCAGATCGGCCTGTTCCCGCACCAGACGATCGCGCAGAACATCGGCACCGTCCCCCGCCTCCTCGGCTGGGACCGGAAGCGGATCACGGCCCGGGTCGACGAGCTGCTCGACATGGTCGGACTCGACCCGAAGGTGTACCGGAACCGCTACCCCAAGGAGCTGTCCGGCGGGCAGGCCCAGCGCGTCGGGGTGGCCCGCGCCCTGGGCGCCGACCCGGCCGTCCTGCTGATGGACGAGCCCTTCGGCGCCATCGACCCCATCACCCGCGACCGCCTCCAGAACGAGTTCCTGCGGCTCCAGTCCGAGCTGCGGAAGACGATCGTGTTCGTCACCCACGACATCGACGAGGCCATCAAGATGGGCGACCGGATCGCCATCCTCAAGGAGCGGTCCGTCATCGCCCAGTACGACACCCCCGAGCGGATCCTGTCGTACCCCGTCGACGACTTCGTCCGGGACTTCATCGGGGCCGGGTCCACGCTCAAGGGACTCAACTTCGAGCGCGTGCGGGACGTCGAGCTGAACGACTCCTTCCCCGTGATCGGGCCGGACGTCTCGGTCGCCGAGGCGCGCACGCGCCTGGCCGCGTCGCCGGAGCGCCACGTGCTGCTCACCGACGCGGACCGACGACCGCAGCGCTGGTTGTCCGAGGACGACCTGGCCCGCACCGACAAGCCGCTCGCCGAGCTCGGCACCCACGTCCGGGCCCGCATCGAACCCAACGCCACGCTCCACGACGCGCTCGAGGAGCTGCTCCTGTCCAGCGTCGGCCAGGCCTGCGTCGTCGACCGTGACGGGGCGCTGGAGGGGATCCTCGACATCCAGACGCTGACCGACGTGCTGGCCCGGATGCGCGAGTCGGCCCGCAAGCACTACGACGACATGGCGGCGGCATCGTGACCGCCTCCACGGCTGACGCCGGCGGCGGCGTCGGGACCACGGGCCTCGGCCGGGCGCTCGACGCCGTCCGTGGCGCCAAGGGCCTGGTCGCAGCACCGATCGCCATCGCCGGACTGGCGTACGCCCTGTACGCGGTCGTGTCCGGGACCGACCTGTCGACGGTCGAGGAGCGCAACCTCGACTGGGACAGCCAGATCCTGCCCCAGATCCAGGACCACCTCTACGTCACGTTCTGGTCGACGGTGTTCGTGATCGTCGTGGCCGTGCCCCTCGGGGTGCTCCTGACCCGGCCGCGGTACCGGCGCTTCGCCGGGCCGGTGCTGGCCGTGGCGACGTCGGGCCAGGCGCTCCCCGCCTACGGGCTCATCGTGTTCGCCTTCGCGCTCATGGGCCGCGGCCAGTGGCCCACGATCTGGGCCCTGGTGCTCTTCGCCCTCCTGCCCGTCCTGCGGAACACCATGGTCGGCCTCGACCAGGTGTCGAAGGCCGTCATCGAGGCGGGCAGGGGCATGGGCCTGACCGACCGCCAGGTGCTCCGCCAGATCGAGCTGCCCCTCGCCGTGCCCGTCATCCTCGCCGGGGCCCGGACGGCGCTGATCATCAACGTCGGCATGGCCACGTTGGGCTTCCTCATCGGCGGGGGTGGGCTCGGCATCTCCATCTCGGCGGGCATCAAGCTCTCCAACGAGCTCGTCATCCTCGTCGGCGCCGGGCTGACGGCGATCCTCGCCCTCACCGTCGACTGGATCGCTGCGATCGTCGAGCGCGTGCTCCGGCCCAAGGGCCTCTGACCTCCCGGCCGGTCCGGGGCTGCGCCGCGGCGCGCCCGGGCGACGGCAGACCCCTGTCCACCCATCCAACGGAGGAACCCAACCCATGACCCCCACGAACCGACGATCGACCCTGTGGCGCCTGCTCGCCGTGCTCTTCTCGTTCGCGCTCCTGGCCGCCGCCTGCGGCGACGGCGACGGCGACGGCGACGACGACGCGGCCGATGCCGAGGACGTCGATGACGGCGAGGACGGCGGCGACTCCATCGCGGCGGGCTTCGACCTCTCCGGGCAGTCCTACACGGTGGGCTCGAAGGACTTCACCGAGCAGCTCGTGCTCGGCCAGATGGCCGTCCTGACCCTCGAGGCCGCAGGCGCCGACGTCAACGACCAGACGAACCTCGGCGGCACCGTCGTGAACCGGGACGCTCTGCTGTCGGGCGACATCGACATGTACTGGGAGTACAACGGCACCGGGTGGCAGGTGCACCTCGAGCAGCCGGACCCGAGCTTCGACTCCGCCGAGCTGACCGAGGACGTGCGCGAGCTCGACCTGGAGGAGAACGACATCCAGTGGCTCGGCCGCTCGCCGTTCAACGACACCTACGGCTTCGCCACGCCCCCCGACGGCTTCGTCGGCGACCTGCAGGGCATGGCCGACGCGCTCGCCGCCGACGACAGCCTCACCGTCTGCCTCGAGACCGAGTTCCCGACCCGTGACGACGGCCTCGTCCTCTTCGAGGAGGCCACCGGCTTCGAGGTCCCCGAGAGCCAGATCGAGATCCTCGACACCGGCGTCATCTACCAGGAGACGGCCAACGGCAACTGCGACTTCGGCGAGGTCTTCACCACCGACGGCCGCATCGCCGGGCTCGGCCTGAACCTGGTCGAGGACCCGGGCGTGTTCATCCTCTACAACGTGTCGCTCACCATGCCGACCGACGTGTACGACACGGCGCCCGAGGCCTTCGACGCCCTCGTCGACGCGATCCTCGAGCCCCTGGACGAGGAGACCATGACCGAGCTGAACCGGCGGGTCTCCATCGAGGGCGAGGACCCCGCCGACGTGGCCCGTGACTACCTGGAGTCCAACGGCATCATCTAGCCGCACCTCGGGTGCGCCCCTGCGCATCCGACGACCTGCCCGAGGGGCGCCGGCGTGGAGCCGGCGCCCCTCGGCGCGTCCGGTACCCCCTTCGCGACGTGGGGGAGGGGTGGGTACCCTCGCCGGCCATGTCGGACGCCCAGATCGCCGTGACCCTCCCCGATGGCTCCCGCCGGGAGCTGCCCACCGGGTCCACCGCGCGGGACCTGGCCACGTCCATCGCCCGCGGCCTGGCCAAGAAGGCCGTCGTCGCCGAGGTGAACGGCACCGAGCGCGACCTGTCCCACGAGCTGGCCGACGGCGACGAGGTCGCCATCGTCACCGCCGACTCCGACCAGGGCCTCTACGTCATCCGCCACTCGACGGCCCACGTGCTGGCCCAGGCCGTCCTCGACCTGCACCCGGGGGCCACGTTCGGCATCGGCCCGCCCGTCCAGGACGGCTTCTACTACGACTTCGAGCTGCCCGACGGCGGGACGTTCACCGACGAGGACCTCCCCACGATCGAGGCCCGGATGCGCGAGATCCTCGCCGAGTCCCAGCCCTTCGTGAAGAGCGAGATCTCCGCGGACGAGGCGCGCGCCGTCTTCGCCGACCACCGCTACAAGCTCGAGATCATCGACGACGCCTCGACCGACCCCATGTCGGCGACGTCGGCGCGCGGCGAGGTCCGCTGCTACGAGAACGTGCCGCCCGAGCCACGCCCCAGCCAGACCTTCCACGGCCACGACGGCTTCATCGACCTGTGCCGAGGCCCCCACGTGCCCGACACCGGCTCGAAGTGGCTGGGCCACTTCAGGCTGCTGCGGGTCGCGGGCGCCTACTGGAAGGGCAGCGAGGAGAACCCCCAGCTCCAGCGCATCTACGGCACGGCGTGGGCCACGAAGGCCGAGCTCGAGGAGCACCTCCACCGCCTCGAGGAGGCCGCCAAGCGGGACCACCGCCGACTCGGTACCGAGCTCGACCTGTTCTCCTTCCCCTCCGAGCTCGGCGGCGGCCTCGCGGTCTGGCACCCCAGGGGCGCCATCGTCCGCAAGCTCATGGAGGACTACAGCCGCGAGCGCCACGAGTCCGGTGGCTACGAGTTCGTCTTCTCCCCGCACCTGGCCAAGGCCGGCGTGTTCGAGACCTCCGGCCACCTCGAGTGGTACGCGGACGGGATGTACCCGCCGATGGAGATGGACAACGGCACCTACTACATGAAGCCGATGAACTGCCCGGTCCACTGCCTGATCTTCCGGTCGCGGCAGCGGTCCTACCGGGAGCTGCCGCTGCGGCTGTTCGAGCTGGGCAACGTGTACCGCTACGAGCGGGCCGGCACCCTCCACGGCCTCATGCGGATCCGGGGCTTCACCCAGGACGACAGCCACATCTACGTCACCGAGGAGGGTCTGGCCGACGAGATCGCCGGCCTCCTCGACTTCGTGCTGTCCGTGCTGCGGGCCTTCGGATTCGAGGACTTCACCTTCAACCTGTCGACCAAGGACCCCGACAAGTACGTCGGCTCCGACGAGATCTGGGAGAAGGCCACCGAGGCCCTGGCCGAGGCGCTCGGCCGCCACGGCCTGGCCCACGACGTCAAGGACGGCGACGCCGCCTTCTACGGCCCCAAGATCGACATCGACGTGCGCGACGCCATCGGCCGGTCGTGGCAGCTGTCGACGATCCAGCTCGACTTCCAGCTGCCCGAGCGCTTCGACCTCACCTACGTGGGCGCCGACAACGAGCGGCACCGGCCGATCATGCTGCACCGCGCCCTGTTCGGGTCCATCGAGCGCTTCTTCGGCGTGCTCCTCGAGCACTACGCCGGCGCGTTCCCGACCTGGCTCGCACCGGTCCAGGTGGTGGTCTGCCCCGTCGCCGACGAGCACGCAGCCTACGCCGAGCAGGTCGTGGCCGCGCTCGTCGAGGCCGGCCTGCGGGCCGAGGTCAGCCCCGCCGACGACGGCCTCGGCGCACGCATCCGCCGGCACAAGGTCGAGAAGGTCCCCCACATCCTCGTGGTCGGCGGCGACGACGTCGCCAACGGCACCGTGGCCGACAACGTGCGCGGCGGCGACAAGCCCGAGCGCGACATCCCCCTCGCCGACCTCGTGGCCCGGGTCCGGGCCGAGGTCGACGACCGGGTCAACGTGTGAGCGACGACGGCGCCGCGGCGGGGCCGGGCCCGGCCCGGACCCTCGACCGCCTGTGGGCCGGGTGGCGCAGCGAGTACGTCGCCGACGCCGCGGCCGGGGCGAACCTGGTCGGGGAGGGCAGCGTGTTCACCCGGATCCTCGCCGCCGTCGACCGCGGCGAGCTCACCGATGCCGACGCCCACGTGGTGCACCGGGGCGACACCGGCTTCGCGATCCTCAACGCCTACCCCTACGGCACCGGGCACCTGCTCGTCATGCCGTACCGGGAGGTGGGCACGCTGCCCGAGCTGACCGGGGAGGAGTCCGCGGAGCTCTGGCGACTCCTCAACGAGGCCGTCGTCGCCGTGACCGAGGCCTACCGCCCCCAGGGCGTGAACGTCGGCTTCAACCTCGGCTCGGCGGCCGGTGCCGGGGTGCCGAACCACCTGCACGGCCACGTGCTCCCGCGCTGGGACGCCGACTCCAACTTCATGACGACGGTGGCCGAGGCCCGCGTGCTCCCCGAGGCCCTCTCGGTCACCCGGGCCAGGCTCGCCGCCGCCTGGCCCCGCTGAGCCGGAGCCGGGTCTCCGGGACGACGGCGCCTGGGGCGACGGCGCGGCACCCCGGTAGCGTCGCGCCCATGGCCGAGGACCAGCCCAGCGACCGGGTCGAGGACGAGCAGGCGCCCGGTGGCGCCGCGCCCGAGCCCGACCTGTCCGAGGTCACCGACGAGCTCCCCGACGATCTCGACGCGGCCGGCTACGTCGGCCCCTACGTCTTCCCCGACAACAACCGTCGCCGCATCCCCGGCTACCTGTACCTGCTGACCGGCGCCGCCTGCATCGCCGCCCGGCTCCTGCTCGGCGACGGCGCGGTCCTGGTGAACGACGGGTTCCTGGTCGTGGGCGTCGTGCTGGTGCTCTTCGGCGGCTACCACGTCGCGGCCGGCTTCGACCTCGACGTCGACGAGCGCGACGCGCTCGTGCACGCGTCCCGGGCCGTCGCCTTCCCCGTCGGCCACGCCTCGGCCCAGCTCGGCTGGCGGGGACTGCGCTCCCGGCCCACCTGGCGGATCCTGCTCTACAGCGCCGAGGAGCCCCCGACGAAGCGGGGCTTCGTGCTCGTCGACGGCGTCGACGGGTCCGTCGTCGAGCAGCTGGTCGAGGACAACCCCGAGGACTGGTCCGATCTCGACGGTCGCCTGGCCGCGGGCGGCGCCGAGGGCTGAGCCCGTCGTCGATCCCCGGTGCTCAGGGCACCGGGTGGAGGTGGTCGAGGCAGGGACCGCAGTACGCGTGCGACGTCCGCGGGTGGGGCGCCCGGACCAGCGCCGGCACCCAGTCCCACGCGTCGGTCCGCGTCCGGTCCTGGATCCGGCGGCAGCTGCAGCACTGCACGACGACGCCGTCGTCGTCGACGTGGACGTCGGCGAGCGGGACGGCCTCGTCGGGATGGGGTCCCTCGACGACCCGGTGGTGCGAGACCAGCAGACCCCTGGCGCCGGGCAGCGGGTAGCAGGAGAGCTGGAACCTGCGGTGGCGCTCGGGGGACGAGCACTCGTACTCGTCGGTCACGACGTCGCCGTCGCGGAGGGCCGCCCGGTACAGCGCGGCCGCCCGGGAACGGGCCGGCTCGTGGGCGACCTCGACGGCCGAGGAGCCGAGCAGGTCCCGCGAGCAGACCCCGGGGTCGCCGTTCTCGGCGCCGAAGCGGAGGTAGGCGGCGTTCACGCCCCGGATGCGCAGCTCGGCGTCCAGCACGAGGACGACGTCCTCGCTCGCGTCGAGCGCATCCAGGTCGAACCCGGCGAGAGCCGGGGCGAAGGCCGGGTCGAGTCTCGTCAGCGTCGCGGTGGGCACGGGGGTCGGCCCCTCCCTGGTCGGTCCTGCGGTGGCCGGTTCCCGATCGGCAGGGGGACGCCGATGTGGAGGGTGCCCGTCGCCGCCGGGCCAGGCCTCAGCGGACGGCGCGTACGACGGCCTCGGCGGCGCGCAGGTGGGCGGCGACGACGTCCACGCCGTCGGTGAGCACCGAGAGGACCGAGGCGTCGCCGTCGTGGCCGGCGATGCGGAGGCGCTCGCCCCAGGCGTCGGTGGGGATCGCCTCGACCCGACGGACGAGGGCGTCGGCGGTCGCCTCGAGCTGGTCGAGGAGGTCGGCGAGGCTGGAGTGGGGGTCGTCCCAGGTCGCGCCGGCCAGATCGGCCGTGGCGGGGTGCAGGACCGGGTCGGGCTCCGTGCGGGCCTGCTCCAGCGCGCGGTCGACGAGCGTGAGCACGCCGTCGGCGGCGAGGAGGTGGTCCACGGCCGAGGTGCCGTCGGGCCCGATGCGGCGGGCGACCTCGTCCGGGTCGGCGTCGTCGCCGCCCCCACGGTCGGGCTCGCGATCGGCGTCGGGGTGGTCGAGCAGGCCGCGGAAGCGCCGGGGGAACGAGCGGACGGCGACGGCGGCGTCGGCGGGGGAGAGGCCGGCCACGGCTCAGCGCCCCCGGGCGGCCCGCAGCGTGCGGCCGATGTCGAGCTGGTGGTGCTTGGCCTCGTGGAGCGCGAAGACGGCCAGCTCGGTGGCGGTCAGCACCTCGCCCGGGCGGCGCTCGCCGACCTGGAGCCGCTGCTCGGGCGTGAGCGAGCGGAGCGTCGAGGCGAAGGAGATGCAGGCGGCTGCGATCTGGTCGGCGACCACGGACGGGTCCGACGAGGCGTAGTCGCCGTCGGCGGCGGCCCGCTCGTGGTCCCACCAGCCGAGGCGGATCCCCGGGGAGGCGGCGACGGCCTGGACCCGGTCCTCGAACAGCTCGAGGACGTCACGGACGTGACAGGCGTACTCCAGGGCCGACCAGGCCTCGGGTTCGGGGCGGCGCCGGAGCAGGGCTGCGCCGTCCTCGCCGTCGAGGAAGCGGGTCAGCGGGGCGGCGAACTTGCGGCCGAGCGCCTCGATCTCGCCGGCGACGTCGGCGACGGCACCCGGGTCGAAGCGGCACTCCGGGCACGGCTCGGTCATGGGGGCGGGTGCGGCGGTCACGTCCGCACGCTACCGACCCTCCGGCGACGGCCCGCGGGCCGGCGTCCGGGGCGCGGTCGTGCGGGCCGGGCCGCGCCCTCGTCGCCGGGGGTGGCCGGCCCGGCTGCCCCGCCGTGCGAGACTCTCGGCGGGCAGCGCGCCCGTGCTGCTTGATATGGTGAGCAGCTTCCCGCGCGCCACGGGCTCCCGCCCGGCCGCGACCACGACCCGCCCGTCCCGCCGGGCAACCACGTGAGGATCACATGTTCGACGGTCGATTCCGCACCAGCGTCGAGAAGGGCCTCAAGCCCGTCGGTGCCAACCTGCGTCGGGCCGGCATCAAGGCCGACCACCTCACGGCCTTCGGCGTGCTCATGTCCGCGGCGGCGGCGTTCTCGATCGCCAACGGCGCGCTGCGGGGCGGGTTCCTGCTGCTCGCGCTGACCGCCGTGCCCGACGTGCTGGACGGCGCCGTGGCCAAGGCATCGGGCACGGCATCGCCTCGGGGCGCGTTCTTCGACTCGACCATGGACCGGGTTGCCGACGCCCTGCTCCTGGGCGGCGTGGCGTGGTACCTCGACACGACCCAGCCGGGTCGCATCTCGATCCTCCCGATGGCCGTCCTCGGTGCCAGCCTGCTCATCTCCTACGAGCGGGCCAAGGCCGAGGCCCTCGGCTTCGATGCGCGCGGCGGGCTCATGGAGCGGGCCGAGCGCCTGATCCTGCTCGGCCTCGCGCTGCTGTTCGACTCGCTCCTGATCCCGGCCCTGTGGCTCATGCTGGCCCTGACGCTGCTCACCGCGGCCCAGCGCTTCGCCAAGGTGTGGCGCCAGGCCTCGGCCACGGTCCCGACGCCGGCCCCGCTCGACCGGGACCGCCGCCGCCGCTCGCTGCGCCGCCAGGCCCGGGACGAGCGCGCCGCCCGCCGTCGCCGCACCCGCCCCTGACGCGGACGGACCGGGAGCCCGCTGCGTGGCGTCGCGCCTGCTCACCGCCTTCCAGGTCGCCTCGCAGGTCGCCGGGCGCCTCCCGCCCTCGGCGCTCGGGCCCCTGGCCCGCATCGGAGGCACCGGCGCGTCCATCCCCGACGCCGGCCGCCGGCTCCTCGTCGAGCGGAACCTGCGCCGGGCCGACCCCTCGCTGCGCGGCCTGCGCCTGCGGCGAGCGGTGAACCGCACCTTCGAGTCCTACGCGGCCTACTGGCTCGAGGCGTTCAGGCTCCCGTCGCTGACGCCGGCCGAGCTGGACGCAGGCATGACCTACGAGGGCTACGAGCACCTCGAGGCCTCCCTGCACCGCGGCAACGGCACCATCCTCGTGCTGCCCCACCTCGGCGGGTGGGAGTGGACCGGCTTCTGGTTCACCCGCGTCGTCGGCGTCCCGATCACGGCGGTGGTGGAGCGCCTCGAACCGCCCGACGTGTTCGACTGGTTCGTGGACTTCCGGGAGTCGCTCGGCATGCGGATCGTCCCCCTCGGTCCCGACGCGGGCAAGGAGGTCATCAAGGCCCTGCGCCGCAACGACCTCGTCTGCCTCCTCTCCGACCGCGACATCGACGGCTCGGGCGTCGAGGTCACGTTCTTCGGGGAGCGGACGACGCTGCCCGCGGGCCCGGCCACCCTGGCCCTGCGCACCGGCGCCGAGCTCGTCCCCGGCGCGATGTTCCAGCGCCCCCGGGGCGGGCACCACGGCGTCGTGCGCCCGCCCATGCGGATCGAGCGCCAGGGCCGGCTGCGCGACGACATCGCCCGCATCACCCAGGACATCGCCCACGAGCTGGAGTCGCTGATCCGGCTCGACCCGACCCAGTGGCACCTGATGTCGCCCAACTGGCCGAGCGACCACGACGCGCTCGTCGCCGCCGGGCTGGCCGGCGGGGGGCGCTGACGTGCGCATCGGCCTGCTGTGCCCGTACAGCGTCACCATCCCGGGCGGGGTCCAGGGCCAGGTGCTCGGCCTGGCGCGGGCCCTGCGGGCCAAGGGGCACCCGACGCGGGTGCTGGCGCCGGCCGACGGCGTGCCGCCCGAGTCCGGCATCACCCCGCTCGGGGTGAGCGTGCCCACGGCGGCCAACGGCTCGGTGGCGCCGGTCGCCCCGGACCCCGCCGCCCAGCTGCGGACCATCCGCGCCATCCGCGACGAGGGCTTCGACGTCCTCCACCTGCACGAGCCCCTCGCCCCCGGTCCGACGATGACCGCCCTCCTGGTCAAGGCCGTGCCGATGATCGGCACCTTCCACGCCGCAGGCGACTCCGCGTCCTACCGGTGGGCGGCACCCGTGCTGCGCTGGGGGCTCCGCTCGCTCTCGCACCGCGTCGCCGTGTCCGGGGACGCCCGCCACCTGGCCCAGCGCTACCTGGGCGGCGAGTACGAGCTGCTGTTCAACGGGATCGAGCTGGAGCGCTACGCCACCGGCCCGGCCACGCCGACGGAGGGGCCGACGATCTTCTTCTGCGGTCGCCACGAGCCGCGCAAGGGCCTGGCCGTGCTGCTCGCCGCGCTCCAGGAGCTGCCCCCGGACGTGCGGGTCTGGGTCGGCTCCGACGGCCCCGAGACCGAGCGCCTGCGCAGCGAGTTCGCGGGCGACGCCCGCATCGAGTGGCTGGGCCGGCTCACCGACGCCGAGAAGGAGGCCCGCCTCCGGGGTGCCGACGTGTTCTGCGCGCCGGCCCTGATGGGGGAGTCCTTCGGCGTGGTGCTCCTCGAGGCGATGGCCGCGGGCACCGCCGTCGTGGCCAGCGACCTGGACGGCTACCGCAACGTGGCGACCCACGACCGCGACGCCCTGCTCGCCCCCGTGGGCGATGCCTCCGGCCTCGCGGCGGCGCTCCGCCACGCCCTGGGGGACGCCGACCGGCGTGCGGAGCTGGTCGAGGCGGGGAGCGAGCGGGCCGCCGGCTTCGCGATGAGCGCCCTGGCCGACCTGTACCTCGAGCGCTACGCGGCCCTGGTCCGCTGAGCCCGGGCGGGCAGCCCGGACGCGACGGAGGGAGGGTCCGTGGACCCTCCCTCCGTCACCTCACCACCGCCGGGGCGGTGGCTGCTGGGGAGCTCAGCGAGCCCGCACCGCCAGGCGCCGGGCGCCGACGGCGAGGACCACGGCACCGAGGCCGGCGAGCAGGAGCAGGGTGTCCTGCGAGCCGGTCATGGGCAGCGCGGGCGGCGCCTCCGGGGCGGCGGGGGCGGCGGCCGGGGTGAAGGTGGAGGCCTGGCTCAGCGAGGCGACCTCCACGGTGAGGCCCTCGGTGAGGGCGAGGACGCCGGTGTCGGTGAGGAGCCCGGAGGTGGGCACCCCCTCGAGGAGGCCGTTGAGCTCGGCCACGCCGGGGGCGCCGACGGGGACGGGGGCACCAAGCTCGGTCAGCTGGTCGCCGATCGACTCGACCGAGGCGAGGCCCTCGATGAGGGCGAGCAGCTCGGTCACGTCGGGCAGCACCTCGACCCGCAGGCCGGTGAACTCGGCCAGGGCCGTGACGGCGCCGTTCGCAGCCTGGGTCACCGAGGTGTCCTCCTCCAGGGCCGAGACCGTGACCAGGTCGGTCAGGGAGGGGTCGATGGTGCCGAGCACCGAGCCGAGGGCGCCCTGGGCCTGGGTGACGACGGCGCCGATCTGCTCGGTGGTCGTGGTCAGGTCGAGGGCGCCGATCGACAGGCCGCCGACGTTGAGCCCGCCCAGGGTGCCGGTGATCTCGGCCGCCGAGGTCGAGACCTGGTCGGTCGCCGTCGTGATGACGCTGACGTCGAGGCCCTCGAGGGAGAGCAGCGACACCTCGGCGAGCAGGTCGAGCGGCGCCTCGAGGGCGGCGGTCAGCTGGTTCGTCAGTGCCAGGACCGTGTCGACGGTCTCGACGACGGTCTGGGGGACGTCGTCGCACAGCGTCGAGGTGTCCTGCTGGGTCAGCTCGCCGAGGAGCCCGATGACCGGGTCGGCGGCATCGCACACCGGCTCGGCCACGTCCAGCTCCTGGGCCAGGGCCTCGAGGTCGACGACGTCGCCGCTGAGGCCGGCCACGGCGTCGGAGATGGCGGCCACCGACAGGTCGGTGAGGTCGAGGTCCAGGCCCAGGTCGGCGAGGGTGGTGCCGAGCTGGTCGAGGAGCCCGAGGCCCTCCACGAGGCCGAGGACCGTGTCGAGGGGGAGGTCGGCGAGGGGGATGCCCAGGCCGGTGAGCAGGGCGTCGAGGTCGAGCACCGTGAGGGCGTCGAGGTCGAGGCCTCGCACGCCGGAGCCCTGCGAGCCCTGGGCGTTCGCGCCGAGGCCGAGGTCGGTGCCGGCCAGGGTGGCGATGCCGTCGAGGACGGCGAGGTCGACGAGGCCGGCGGTCAGCTCCGAGGAGGCGCTGTCGTCGCCCACGAGGGCGGACAGGGCCATGGGCAGGATCGAACCGGACAGGACCGGGTTGTCGATCGGCTGCAGCTCCTGGCTCTCGGTGTCGGAACCGCCGGTGGACTCGACGCTGACCACGGGGATCGACTGCGAGACGCCGGCGGCCGGCGACTCCACGACCAGGGCGGTCAGCTCGGCGAGGGCGGCGGGCACGCCCACGGTCTCGTCCGTGTTGGCCATGGCCGAGTCCTGGAGCAGGTCCAGCGACAGCAGGCTCCCGGCATCGAGGCCGAGCACCGTGAGGCTCCCGGTGGTCGTGGCCGAACCGGGCACCTCCCCCGGCGGGTCGGTGGTCTGGGCCTGCGCCGGTGCCACGGAGGCAGCGAGCAGGGCGCCCGCTGCAGCGAGCGGGACGAGTCGACGGGTGCGCATGGCGGATCTCCCCAACAGAGAACGGATGACTTCTGCGACTCTGTCCGATTCGTTCCCCTGTGGGAATCGCCAGTACGGGTCATATCCGCATGACCCGATGTGACTAGTCACCCCTGCTGGAGGGGCAGCGGGACGGGCGCCGGGAGGCCCCGTGCGGCCGCGGACCGGGCCGGTCGTGCGCCGTCGGATCGGCCGTCGGTACGCTCGGCCACCCTGCCGCCGACGCCTCCGGAGAGGGTCCCGTGCCGACCGAGACGCCCGCCGGCCCCGCCGGCCCCACCCCGACGACCGGTCCCACCCCGCGCCCGGGGGCGGCCCGACCCGACCCGACCCGGCCGCTGCGCGCCGTGGCCGCGGTCCACGCGCTCCTCGTCGCCGTCCCGCTCCTCGTGGTCGGCGTCGTCGTCCTGCCCCCGCTCGTCGCCGTGCTCCTCGCCCCGCTCGTGGGCGTCGTGGCCACCCTGCTGCGCTGCCGGGACCTCGACGAGCGCCTCGGCGCCGCGCTCGGCGCGGTGCCCGTCGACCCCACCCGCCACCCCCGGCTGGTGAACCTCGTCGAGGCCCAGGCCATGGCGGTGGGCGTCACCCCGCCGGCCCTGCACGTCGTGGACGACGACGCGGCCAACGCCGTGTCGTGGGGGGTCGGCCTCGGCCCCGGCGCCCTCGCCGTCACCACCGGCCTGCTGGCGCAGGTCGAGCGCATCGAGCTGGAGGCGGTCGTCGCCCACCTGCTCACCGGCCTCCGGGACCGGGCCACGCTGGGCCCCAGCGCGGTCCAGGCGCTCCTCGGTCCGCTGGCGTCGGGCCCGCTCGCCGGCCCGGTCGCGGCGCTGGCCGGCGTCACCGCCGACGACCGCCGCCTGGTGCAGGCCGACCTCGAGGGCGTGCGGGCCACCCGGTACCCGCCCGGTGCCGTGGCCGCCCTGGAGCGCCTCGAGACCCTCGACACCCACGTCGGGCGGTCGCCCTCGGCCCTCCAGCCGCTGTGGCTGGCCGCGCCCGCGCCGGCCGGTCCCGACGACCCCTTCGCCGTGCACCCGCCCCTCGCCGACCGGGCCGACCTGCTGCGCGAGCTCTGACCGCGGGCGGTCGGCGATCCCCCGGCTCGACGCCCGGCGGCGTAGCGGAGGTCACCTTCCCGGACCGGAACCTGATGGGGGACCGACCCCGGTCCGCCCGTAGGATGGCGGCATGGCCACGACGCCGAACACGCCCGCCGAGACGTCCGCCCCCGCCAGCCGTGGCACGGTCCGCGTCAAGCGCGGCCTGGCCGAGATGCTCAAGGGCGGGGTCATCATGGACGTCGTCACCCCCGAGCAGGCCCGGGTCGCCGAGGACGCCGGCGCCGTGGCGGTGATGGCCCTCGAGCGCGTGCCCGCCGACATCCGCGCCGACGGCGGCGTGGCCCGCATGTCGGACCCCGAGATGATCGAGGGCATCAAGGAGGCCGTGACCATCCCGGTGATGGCCAAGGCCCGCATCGGCCACTTCGTCGAGGCCCAGATCCTCCAGGCCCTCGGCGTCGACTACATCGACGAGTCCGAGGTCCTCACCCCGGCCGACGAGACGCACCACATCGACAAGTGGGCCTTCGACGCCCCCTTCGTGTGCGGCGCCACCAACCTGGGCGAGGCGCTGCGCCGCATCTCCGAGGGTGCGTGCATGATCCGCTCGAAGGGCGAGGCCGGGACCGGCAACATCGTCCAGGCCGTCCGCCACCTGCGCTCGATCATCGGCGACATCCGCCGGATCGGGCAGGCCGACGAGCCCGAGCTCTTCGAGTGGGCCAAGCAGCTCCGGGCCCCGCTCCCGCTCGTGCAGGAGGTCGCCGAGACCGGCTGGCTCCCCGTCCCGCTGTTCTGCGCCGGCGGCATCGCCACGCCGGCCGACGCCGCCCTGGCCATGCAGCTCGGCGCCGAGTCCGTCTTCGTCGGCTCGGGCATCTTCAAGTCCGACGACCCCGCCCCCAGGGCCAAGGCCATCGTCGAGGCGACCACCCACTTCCGCGACGCCGACATCCTGGCCAAGGTGTCCCGCAACCTGGGCGCCCCCATGACCGGCATCGGCATGGACCGCGAGGGTGGCGCCACCGACGGCACCGCCTTCGAGCAGCGCGGCTGGTAGCCCGTCGCCCCGCGACCAGCAGGTGAGGGCCAGCACGTGAAGGTCGGGGTCCTCGCCCTCCAGGGCGGGTTCGCGAAGCACGCCGACGCGGTCCGGGCCTGCGGTGCCGAGGCCGTCGAGGTCCGGCTGCCGCGCGACCTGGTCGGCGTCGACGCCCTCGTCCTGCCCGGGGGCGAGTCCGGCACGATGTCGATGCTGCTCGAGCGCTCCGGCCTCTTCGACCCGATCGCCGAGGCGCTGGCCGGCGGGCTCCCCGCCCTCGGCACGTGCGCCGGGATGATCCTCCTGGCCACCGAGGTGCTCGACGGCCGGCCCGACCAGCGCAGCTTCGGGGTCGTCGACCTCGCCGTCCGTCGCAACGGCTACGGACGCCAGGTCGACAGCTTCGACGTCGAGCTCGACGTGTCCGGACCGGGGTGGGACCTCGGCTCGCCGTTCCCGGCGAGCTTCATCCGGGCCCCGGTCGTGGAGCGGGTCGGCGAGGGCGTCACCGTCCTCGCCACGGTCGACGACCGGCCCGTACTGTGCACGACGGGACCGATCACGGTCGCGTCGTTCCACCCCGAGCTCCCGGGCGAGGACGGGACGCACGACCTGCGGATCCACCGCCGATTCCTCGAGGAGGTGTCCTAGATGTCCGGCCATTCCAAATGGGCGACGATCAAGCACAAGAAGGGCGCGAACGACGCCAAGCGTGCCAAGGTCTGGGCCAAGCTGATCCGCCAGGTCGAGGTGGCCGCCCGCGAGGGCGGGGGCGACCCCGACGCGAACCCGACGCTGCGGACCATGTTCCAGAAGGCCCGGGACAACTCGGTGCCCCTCGACACGATCAAGAAGGCGATCAAGCGCGGCACCGGCGAGCTCGAGGGCGTCAGCTACGAGTCGGTCACCTACGAGGGCTACGGGCCCAACGGCGTGGCCCTGCTCATGGAGGTCCTGACCGACAACCGGAACCGGGCCGCCGCCGACGTGCGGAACGCGCTGACCAAGAACGGCGGCTCGGCCGCCGAGCCGGGCGCCGTGTCGTGGCAGTTCGACCGCAAGGGCGTGATCCACGTGCCGCGCTCGGTCGAGGAGGACGACCTGATGCTCGTCGCCCTCGAGGCCGGGGCCGAGGACATCACCGACGAGGGGTCGATCTGGCAGATCGTCACGGCCGCGACCGACCTCCCCGACGTCCGCCAGGCGCTCGACGACGCCGGCATCGCCGTGGACAGCTCCGAGGTCACGATGCTGGCCCAGAACCTGGTCCCGATCACCGAGCCGGACAAGGCCAAGGCGACGCTTCGGATCATCGAGGCCCTCGAGGAGCTCGACGACGTGCAGAACGTGTACTCCAACTTCGACATGACCGCCGAGCTCATGGAGGCCGCAGCCGGATGACCCCGGCGACGGGCGTCCGGGCAGCGGGACGGGAGCGGACCTGATGGTGGCGATCGGCGAGGAGGCCCCCGACTTCACGGTGCCCGGCACGGACGGCTCCGACGAGGGCCGCCGCGACTACACCCTGTCGGCGTACCGGGGGACCCCGGTGGTGCTCGTCTTCTACCCGGGCGACAACACCCCGGTCTGCACCCGGCAGCTCAACGAGTACACCGACGAGATCGACGCGTTCCGCGACGTCGGCGCCCAGGTGCTGGCCATCTCCCCGCAGGACGTGCCCAGCCACGAGGCCTTCGCCGACAAGCAGGGCGGCTTCGCCTTCCCCCTCCTCGCCGACACCGACAAGGCCGTCGGCGAGGCCTACGGGATCCTGGGCCCGCTCGGGTTCTACCGCCGGTCGGTCTTCGTCGTCGACGCCGAGGGCAGGGTGGCCTACTCCCACCGCGCCATCGCCGGCCTGACGTTCCGCCCGACCGAGGAGCTCGTCGCCGCCGTCGCCGCGGCCGGCTGAGGACGCCGGCCGGGGCCGGTGCCGGGCCGTCGGCCCGCGGCGGCTCAGACCGGGTCGTCGGCGACGACGAGACCGGCGCGCAGCTCGATCCGGCGGGTCGTGGTGACGGCGTCCAGCAGCCGGCGGTCGTGGCTCACGAGCACCAGCGTCCCGGGGTAGTGGGCCAGGGCCTCCTCGAGCTGCTCGATCGCGGGCAGGTCGAGGTGGTTGGTCGGCTCGTCGAGCACGAGCAGGTTCACCCCGACGAGCGCGAACGCGGCGAGGACGGCTCGGGTCCGCTCGCCCGGTGACAGCCGGGCCGTCGGTCGGGCGACGTGGTCGGCGCCGAGGCCGAGCTTGGCCAGCTGGCCCCGGGCCTCGGTGGCATCCACGCCGGTGCCGGCGACGAACGCGTCGAGGAGCGGCTCGGTCTCGGAGCCGAACCGGGCCCGGCCCTGGTCGAGGGTCCCGACCACGACCGACGGGCCCCGGCGGACGGTGCCGGCGGTCGGGTCGAGGTCGCCGAGCAGGGCGCGCAGCAGCGTCGTCTTCCCGGAGCCGTTCGCGCCGAGCAGGGCGACCCGCTCGCCGTGGCCGACGTCGAGGTCGACGGGGCCGAGCCGGAAGCCGGCCCGCTCCACGACCAGGTCCCGGCAGGCGAGCACCTCGGCCCCGGCCCGGCCCGTGGTCGCGAACCGCAGCCGCAGGTCCCAGCCCTCCCACGGCTTGTCGACGACCTCGAGCCGGTCGAGGGCGCGCTCGGCCCGGCTCGCCTTGCCGGCCAGCTTCTCGGACTGCGAGCGCTGGAAGGCCCGGATGTTCTTGTCGGGCTCGCTCGAGCGCTTCGCCTTCCCGATGCCCTTGGCCGACCACTCCCGGGTCTGCTGGGCGGCGCCGCGGAGCCGGTCGCGCTCGGCGACGTAGTCGGCGTGGTCCTCCTCGGCGTGGCGGCGTGCCGTGGCCCTGGCCTCGGTGTACGCCGTCCACCCGCCGTCGTAGCGGGTCGCCGTGCGGTGGTGCTCGTCGAGCTCGAGGACGCTGGTGACCACCCGCTCGAGGAACGCGCGGTCGTGGGACACGAGGACGAACGCGTCGGCGGAGCCGACCAGGAAGTCCTCGAGGAGGGCGAGGCCGGCGAGGTCGAGGTCGTTGGTCGGCTCGTCGAGGGCGAGGACGTCGAAGCCCGACAGCAGGACCGAGGCGAGGTTGACCCGGGCCCGCTCGCCGCCGGAGAGGGTGGCGGCGGGCTGGTCGGCCCGGTCGGCGCCGAGGCCGACCCGGTCGAGGACCGCCCCGGCGCGGGCCGACAGGTCGGCGGCCCCGAGCCGCAGCCAGCGGTCGAGTGCGGCGGCGTAGGCGTCGTCGGCGCCGGGTGCGCCGGCGGCGAGCGCCTCGGTCGCGGCGTCGAGGGCCGTCTGGGCCGCAGCGGTGCCGGTGCGGCGGGCGACGACGTCGAGCACGGTCTCCCCGTCGAGCACGGCCAGCTCCTGGGTCAGGTGCCCGACCGTGGCGTCGGCGGGGACGCAGCGGACCGAACCGGCGTCGGGGCGCAGCGTTCCGGCGAGGAGCCCCAGCAGGGTGGACTTGCCGACCCCGTTCGGGCCGACGACGCCGATGCGCATCCCGGGCGCGACCGTGAGGGACACGCCGTCCAGGACGACGGTGGGGCCGTGGGCGAAGACGAGGTCGTGGGCGACGAGCTGTGCGGGCACGTGCGGACGCTCCGGGCTCGGGAGCCGGATCGGCTCGGGGTGGACGGGGACCGGCTTCCGGGGCTCAGCGCATCGGCTGCGAACCTAGCCACGCTCCGACGCTGCCCCGAAGGGGGTTCCGTCCCCGGGGGTCAGCGGTCGACGACGCGCCCGACGAGGGGGCCGCCGGGATCCTCGAGGAGGCACAGGACGGTCCGGTCGCCGACGGCCCACGTGCCGGGGGTCGGCACGAGCAGCACGACGTCGAGGGGCGACTCGGTCGCGACGGCACCGACGGCGTCCTCGAAGGCTGCGCCGCAACGGGTCTCGGCCAGGTCCCGCAGGAGCCCGACGCCGGGGTGGTCGGCGTCCGGGCCGGCATCGAGGGGGCCGGCGTCGGTGGTCGCCGGGTCCGTGCCGAGGTCCCACACGTCGATGAGCTCGGCGTCGTGCGCGGCGTCGCAGGCCACCGTGGTGACCAGGTCCTGTTCGGGACCTGGCGCCTCGCCCGGTTCCCGCAGGTCGAGGCACGCGCCCTCGTCGCTCTCGGTGTAGGCGAGGAGCCGCTCGCCCTCGGCGGCGTCCTCCTCTCGCCCCACCATGGCGACGATCACGGCGCACACGAGGAGCAGCGCACCGGAGACGATCCAGCGGGTCCTCGTGCTCGGCGCCAGCCGGCGCCGCGGCCGCGACGCCTCGACGAGCTCCCGGTGGCGCTCGACGAGCGTCCGCTGCTCGGCCGGTGGAGGCCCGTGGGGATCCCGCTGCGTCGAGCCGCCGGTGACCGGGGCCAGGTCGTCCGGCGCGCCGAGCGCGCTCCGCAGGGCGCGGTGCTCGGCCGTCGACAGCCCGGACAGACCCGAGGACGCCACGATGCCCAGGTCGCGACAGGCAGCGAGCACGTCGTCGACGGTCCGGCCCGACTCGGTGGCGACGTCCTCGACGGAGGTCACCGGCTGTGAGCCCGGGTCGCGCCGCGTCCGGTCACTGCTCGTCGGCGACGCCGAGGAGGCGACCCCGGGTGACGGCGCGCATGCCGCGGCGCAGGCTGACCAGGGCCAGGGCCCAGGCGATCGCGCCGATCGCGATCGTGACCCGTGGACCGCCGAAGAGGGCGCCGGTCGACTGGGAGTAGGCGACCATGATCAGCGGGAGGCTGACCAGCCCGGAGGCCTGCTGGGCGGCCGCCGTCGACTTGACCCGCGCCGAGAGCCGGAGCACCAGCGACAGGGTCAGGGCGAGGAACGGCGGGACGACCCACAGCATGAGCAGCCACCACTGGGAGGTCGGGAAGAACCAGCCGCCGACCTCGGGGCCCACGATCGTGTTCACGATCAGGGAGTAGATCCCGAAGCCGACGATGGTCGTCACGTACCCGGGCAGCAGCGACGCGGCGAGCTTGCCCAGGTAGATCTCGCGGATCCCGGCGGGGGAGTGGGCCAGGAACTCGCCCGTGCCGCGCTCCCGCTCGCCGACGATGGTGGCGGCGCCGACCGCGGTCGAGATCGTCAGCGGGACGACGACGGCGACGGGGGCGAACAGGAAGACGGCCAGCGCGTAGGAGGCCTGACCCTGGGGCGAGTCGCCCTGGATCGACGACCGGGCCGACTCGGGCAGGACCTCGAGGGTCTGGGTGATCTGCTCGACGACCTCCACCGAGCCGATGGAGGTGATCGACAGCAGGAGGATCGTCGGGACGACGCAGAAGAAGATGGCGCCGAGGCCGACCATGGGCCCCCAGAAGTCCTTGGCCTGGATCAGCTGCTTGAGGTCGGTCCGGGCCACGGTCGAGATCTGGGACCAGCGCAGCGGGCCGGTCTCCCGGGGGCGGCGTCGGACGGGCGCGCCCCCGCCCACGGGCGGCGGGACGGCGCGGGGGACGTCGGACTCGGGGGGCAGGGTCGTCGTCACGGGTGGACCTCCCCGATCCGGTTGTCGCCGCTGGAGCGTCGGACGGCGAAGTACAGGTCCTCGAGGCTGTGCCGCTCGGCCTCGACCCGGGTGACCCGGACGCCGGCGGCGGCGAGGGCGAACACGATGTCGGGGGTCCTGCCGAGGTCGTCGACCACGACGGTGACCGGGCCCGCCCCGTCCCCCTGCACGTCCCGCACGCCCTCGACGCCGGGCAGCGCGCGGGCGAGCGCGGCGCGGTCCTCCGCGTCGACGACGACGGTGAGGTCGGGCCAGTACCGGCGGACGAGGGCGTCGGGGCGGCCCTGGACGAGCGAGCGCCCGGCCTGGAGCATGACGACCTGGTCGGCGAGCCCCTCGGCCTCCACGAGGAGGTGGGTGCACATGATCACGGTGGCGCCGTCACGGGTCATCTCCCGGATGAGGGCGAGCACGGCGTGGGACGACTCCGGGTCCAGGCCCGAGGTGGGCTCGTCGTAGAGCACCAGGTCGGGCTCGTGGAGGACGGAGCGGGCCAGCGCCAGGCGCGTCTTCATGCCCGTCGAGTAGCCACCGACCTGCTGGTCGAGCGCGCCGACGATGCCGAAGCGGTCGGACGCGTCCCGGATGCGGCGCTCGGCGACGTCGCCCCGGCCGAGCCCGTACAGCTCGGCGGCGTAGCGCAGGTTGTCCGTGCCCGACAGCCGGTCGTAGAGGGCGGGCTTGGCCGACACGATGCCGACCCGGCGGCGGACCTCGGCGCCGGCCTCCACGGGATCGAGGCCGAACACCCGGACCGTGCCCGCATCGGGCGCGAGGGCCCCGGTGACGACCCGGGTGCAGGTGGTCTTCCCTGCGCCGTTCGGGCCGAGCAGCACCGTGATCGACGCAGCGGGGACGGTGAAGGACAGCCCCTCGAGCGCGTTGGTCGACCCGAAGCTGCGGTGGACCTCGTCCAGGGCGACGACGTCGGCGGCGGCGGTGGCGCCGTCGGCGCCGCCGGGCACCGGGGTGGCCGGGACGGGCTCGTCCGGCGAGGCCGCCGCGTCGTCGGGGGCGCGCGGGGGCGGCGTGGGCATCAGCACGGAGGGATCATCGGCACCGGGATCGCCCGAGTTGAGCAGACCGCGGCCCCGGGCGGCCCGCGGTGGCGGGTCCGCGGCCGCCGGACCCCGCGTCGGTACCATCGAACCCGTGTTCGTGTGGGGGATCGACCCCGGCCTGTCCCGATGCGGTTACGCGGTGCTCGACACCGCGCCCGAGGGTCGCGCCCCGGTGGCGCGCCGCGGCCGTGCCGCCGGGCCGAGCCTGGTCGCCCTGGGCGTGCTGCGCACCGACCCCGACCGGCCCGTGCCCGAGCGGCTCCACGCCCTCGGGGTCGACGTGGCCGCCCTCCTGGCCGAGCACCCGCCGGCCGAGGTGGCCGTGGAGCGGGTGCTGTTCCAGGTGAACGTCCGCTCGGCGATCGGCGTGGCCCAGGCCGCCGGGGTGGTCATGGCCGCCGCGGTGGGGGCCGGGGCGACGGTGGCGGAGTACTCGCCGAACGAGGTGAAGCAGGCGGTGTCCGGTGACGGCGCCGCCGACAAGCACGCCGTGGAGGCCATGGTGCAGCGACTGCTCGGGATCGACCGGCCCATCCGGCCCGTGGACGCGGCCGACGCCGCCGCCGTGGCGCTCTGCCACGTGGCCCGCGGCCCGATGCGGGCCGCCGTGGGGGCGGCGTCGCGGCCGGTCCGGAGCGGCGGATCCGCCTCGTGGGCCGAGGTCGCGTCCCGGCCCGGCGTCCGCGTCGCCCACGATCCGCTGGGTGCGCCGCGGCGGGCGGGGGGTGCGCGGTGATCGGGTCGTTGCGGGGAGCGCTGCTGAGCCGGGCCGACGACGAGGTCCTCGTCGAGGTCGGCGGGGTCGGGTACCGGGTGGTGGTCAGTCCCACCACGTCGGTGTCGCTCGGCGACGTGGGCGACGAGGTCTTCGTGTGGGTCCACCACCACGTCCGCGAGGACGCCCAGGTCCTGTACGGCTTCGCCACCGACGACGGTCGCCGCTGCTTCACCGCGCTCCTCGGCGCCCACGGCGTCGGACCGTCGCTGGCGCTGGCCATCCTCTCGGTCCACGGTCCCGCCGACCTGGCCCGGGTGCTCGCCGAGGACGACGTCGCGGCGCTGTGCCTGGTGCCCGGCGTGGGCAAGAAGACCGCGGCCCGCCTGCTGGTGGAGCTGAAGTCGCGCCTCGACATCCCCCTCGACGTCACCACGACCGGTGGGTCGTCGTCGGGCGGCGCGCCGGCGACGGGCACCGTGGCGGCGGCCCGGGCCGACGTGCGCGAGGCCCTGGCCGGGCTCGGCTACGGGGTCGAGGAGATCCGTGCCGTGCTCGCCGACCTGCCCGAGTCCGACGACAGCGCCGTGCTCCTCAAGGACGCCCTGGCCCGTCTGGCGGTGTCGCGGTGAGGGAGGAGCTGCTCGACCCGGACGCGACGCAGGAGGAGGTCGTCGAGGACGGCGGGCTCCGGCCGCGCACGCTCGACGACTTCGTCGGCCAGGCCCGGCTCAAGGAGCACCTCGGGATCATCCTGGAGGCGGCCCGCCGTCGCGGCCAGGCCGTCGACCACCTCCTCTTCGCCGGACCGCCCGGCCTCGGCAAGACCACGCTGGCCGCGATCGTGGCCACCGAGATGGGCGTCCGCTACGTGCCCACCTCCGGGCCGGCCATCGAGCGGGCCGGCGACCTGGCCGCCATCCTCACCCAGCTGGAGGAGGGCGACGTCCTGTTCGTGGACGAGATCCACCGCCTGCCCCGCGCCGTGGAGGAGGTGCTCTACCCGGCGATGGAGGACTTCCAGCTCGACATCGTCATCGGCAAGGGCCCGGCGGCCCGGTCCATCCGCCTGGACCTGCCCCCCTTCACCCTCGTGGGCGCGACGACCCGGACCGGGGCCATCACCGGCCCGCTGCGGGACCGCTTCGGCCTGGTCGAGCGGCTCGACTTCTACACCGCCACCGACCTGGAGGCGATCGTGGCCCGGGCCGCGACGATCCTGGACGTGGAGCTGGCCCCGACCGGCGCGGCCGAGATCGCCCGGCGGGCCCGAGGCACGCCCCGCATCGCCAACCGACTGCTGCGCCGGGTGCGCGACTACGCCGAGGTGAAGGGCGACGGCACGGTCGACGCCGACACGGCCTCGGCCGGCCTGGCCACCTTCGGCGTCGACGGGCGCGGGCTGGACAAGGTCGACCGTGCCATCCTCTCCGCGATCTGCGAGCGCTTCGGCGGCGGACCGGTCGGGCTGTCCACGCTGGCCATCAGCGTGGGGGAGCAGACCGAGACCGTCGAGGACGTCTACGAGCCGTTCCTGATCCAGCAGGGCCTGCTGATGCGCACGCCGAAGGGCCGGGTGTGCACCGTGGCGGCCTGGGAGCACCTGGGCCTGCTGCCTCCCAGCAGCGCCGACCCCGACGCCGCCCCGCCCAGCCTGTTCGAGTAGGGCGCCAGCCGACCGCCGGTCAGCCCGCCGTGCGTCGGCTCCGTGCAACGGGGAGCGTGCGACGGAGGAGCACGCTCCTAGGAGTGCGTGTGGCCGTCGGCCTCGTGCGGGAAGTCGCCACCGCCGGGCGGGTCGTCGGACACCTGGAGCACGTCCTCGCGGAGGAACGCCCGGGACGGGTCCGCCGTCCACTGGCCGAGCTGGTACCGCTGGCCGCTGCGGGCCTTCCAGATCACGCCGGAGCCGTTCTGGCCACGCTCGTCGGGCCCGGTGGCTGACACGTCGTACCAGACCTCGGTGAAGTCCTTGATCTCGGTCGGCAGCTGGCGGGTGAAGAACTGGAGCGGGGCGCCGGGGGTCCCGCCGGTCGGCGGGTAGCTGTAGAGACCCTGGACGAGGGTCTCGTTGGTCAGGTTCGGGCCGGCCATGTGGATGCCGGTGAACATCGTCTCGATGCGCTCCCGGTAGATGTTGATCAGCACGCCCTCCTCGCCCTCGCCGAGGGTGGGGTCGCCGTGGTGGGCCTCGCGGTAGCCGGGCGAGGCGGGGACCGACTCCCAGGTGACCCACAGCGGTGAGATGCCGAAGGCGTTCTGCCACTGGGCCTGGTCGTAGAGGCGGCCGGCGGTGGTGGTGTCGGACAGACCGGTGCCCACGATGAACCACTCCGGGAAGTACTGCTGCCGGGTGGCCTCCTGGGTGAGGATGATCGGCGTGAGGGGGTCCCACACGGGGAGGATGGTGGTGACGCCCTCGCCCTTCATCTTGGCGATGATGTTGGTCATGTCGGCCTGGTTGCGGCCGGGGTCGTAGATGTACCCGACCTCGACCAGGCGGTCGGGCCCGATGCCGTACTTGGCCATCTCGCGGCGGAACGCGTCCCGGGCCCGGACCGCGGTCGGCTCGACCTTGCCGCGGGCCCCCTCGAGGTAGATGAGGCCGTACTTCCGGGTGCGGGTCCGGAAGGTCTGGCCGACGGTCTGGTCGTCGCCCGCGTACTCGGCCGGGCGACCCTCGAGCTTCTTGCCGATGTACTCGGCGGAGTGGGCGGCGTACTCGTCGATGGTCGGCAGCTCGGAGAAGATCAGCGGGGGCAGCTCGGTGTAGGTCTGGCTCGCCGAGGACGTGGTGCAGAAGCAGGCGACGCCGCGCTGGGCGAGCTCTTGGGCGAGGATCAGCGGGATCCCGGCGCTGGGGTCGGCCTCGAGGACGGCGAAGGGCTTGATGTCGTTGGCGATGCGGACGGCGTCGGCTCGCATGGCCTCCTCGGACTCGCTCGGGCCGGACGCGTCGACGTTGACGAACTCGACGGTGCGGCCGTAGGTCTCCATGTGCGCGTTGTTGTAGGCGAGCAGCGCTCGCATGGCCCGGTCGACGACCTCCTTGGGGTCGCCGAGCTGGGCGCCGGCCAGGATCGCCTCGGTGCCCGGGTCGAGCTGGGCCCGGTACTTCACGATCGTGATCGTGTCGGCGGTGACGCCGCGGAACGTGGCCCCGCCGTTGTCCCCGCCGGTCCATGTCGAGCAGGGCGGCATGTGGACCGAGATCCCGGGCTGGCGACCGTCGCTGCGGCACGGGTTCGTGGCACCGGCCTGCGGGGTCCCGGGCGACGGCGATCCGCCACCGGGGCCCGTGCCCGGGGTCTGCCCCCCGGGTGCCCCGGTCCCGTCGGACCCGGTGCCGGGGGAGGTCGGGCTCCCGGTCGTGGTGCGGGTCCCCGTGGCCTCCGAGCCGGCGGTCGTGCCGTCCGAGGCGGTGCCGGGGCCCGGTGCGGTGGAGACCGGGCCGGCGCCGAAGGGATCGGCGGTCGGGTCGACGGCGAAGTCGTCGCCGCCGAAGCCCGTCGACACGGCCCGCTCGTCCACGTTGCCGGGCAGCAGCACGACGATCAGCGCGAGCGCGGCGAGCACGCCGAGTGCCACGCCGTAGCGGTCGACGAAGTCCTTCGTCGTCATGGTCCCCCCTGGGATCTGCGTCGTCACCCGTCCCCCAGGTGACGACGGTCACCCTAGGGGACGGACGGGGAGGTTCTCCACGAGTCCGGACGATCCGGACACCGGGTGGCGGCGCCGGGCGTGCCCGTCGGGTCTCCGACGGGGTCGGCGTCACCCGCAGGACAGGCAGCGCTGGTCGGCCGGGTGGGTGTGGCCGTCCTGCTCGTGCGCGGGGTCGGCCCCGGCGGGCGAGTCCGACACGTGCACGGTACCGGCGTCGACGAAGGCGAAGGTGTCGCCGGTCCACTGGCCCAGCTGGTAGCGCCTGCCGCCCTGGGCCCGGAGCACGACGCCGCTGCCGACCTCGCCCCGCTCGTCGGGGCCGGAGCGGTCGACGTCGTACCAGACCTCGCTGAAGTCCTTGACCTCGCCGGGGAACTGCCGCGTGTAGAACTGCAGCGGCGCCCCGGCCTGTCCGCCCGTCGGCGGGTAGTCGTACATGCCCCGCACGAAGGTGTCGTTGGTCAGGTTCGGGCCGGCCATGTGGATCCCGAGGAACATCGTCTCGATGCGCTCCCGGTAGATGTTCACGAGCACGCCCTCGTCGCCGGGGGAGCACTCGGGGCAGCCGTGGTGGAACTCCCGGTAGCCGGGGGAGGCCTCGACGTTCTCCCACGTGACCCACAGCGGCGAGATGCCGAAGGCGTTCCGCCACTGGGCCTGGTCGTAGAGCCGGCCGCCGGTGGTGGTGTCGGAGAGGCCGATGCCGAGCATGAACCACTCCGGGTAGTACTGCTGCCGGGTGGCCTCCTGCGTCAGCAGGATCGGGGTGAGGGGGTCCCAGATCGGGATGATCGTGGTGACGCCCTCGCCCTTGAAGCGGGCGACGATGTTGGTCAGGTCGGCCTGGTTGCGACCGGGGTCGTAGATGTAGCCGATCTCGACGAGCCGATCCGGGCCGATGCCCACCTTGCCGAGCTCGCGCCGGAAGGCGTCCCGGTTCCGGGCCCGTGCCGGCTCGACCTTGCCCCGCTCGCCCTCGAGGTAGAGGAGGCCGTACTTGCGGGGGGTGCTGCGGAAGGTCTGGCCGACGGTCTGGTCGTCGCCGGCGAACTCCGCCGGCCGGCCCTCCATCTTCTTGGCGATGTACTCCGCCGCGTGGGCCGCGTACTCGTCGGAGGTCGGGTACTCCATGAAGATGGTCGGCGGCAGCTCGGTGTAGGTCGAGCTGGCGTACGGGGTGGACTGGGCCGTGCAGAAGCACAGGATCCCGCGCTGGGCCAGCTCCTGGGCCAGGATCAGCGGGATCGGCGCGGCCGGGTCGGCGTCGATGACGGCGAAGGGCTTGATGTCGTTGGCGATGCGGACGGCGTCGGCGCGCATGGCCTCGTCGGACTCGCTGGGACCGGAGGCGTCGACGTTCACGAAGGTCACCTCGCGGCCGTAGGTCTCGGCGTGGAGGTTCCAGTAGCGCAGGAGCGAGCGCATCGCCCGGTCGACCACGCCCTTCTCGTCGCCCAGGTTCGCCCCGGCCAGGATCGCCTCCGTGCCCGGGTCGAGCTGGGCCCGGTACTTGACGACGCGGATCTCGTCCGCGCTGACGCCGCGGAAGGTGGCGCCGCCGTTGTCGCCGCCGGACCACTGGACGCAGGGCGGCATGTAGGTCGAGATGCCCACCTGCCGGCCGTCCGCCCGGCAGCTCGGTCCGGTCCCGAACTGGACCGCGGGGCCGCCGCCGGGCGTGGCCGTCCCGCCGCCCCCGGTCCCACCGGTGCCGCTGCCGCCGCTGCCCCCGCCAGTGGTGCCCCCGGTCGCGCCGGCACCGGTGCCGCCACGCGTGCCGGCGCTCGTGCCGCCGGAGCCGCCGACGGTCCCGCCGGTGGTCGCGCCCCCGCCCGTGGTCCCGCCACCGGTGTCCACCGTGCCGGTGGACCCCGCGGCGAACGGGTCGGCGCCGCTGTCGACGTCGAAGTCGCCCGACCCGAAGCCGGTCTCGACGGACCGGTCGTCGACGTTGCCGGGCAGCAGGACCACCACCAGCACGAGGGCGACGAGCACGCCGAGCGCGACGCCGTACCGATCGATGAACTCCTGTCGAGACATGTGCTGACCCCCAGCCCGGGTGGGCACCCCGCCCACCGCTGCTCCGATCTGGCCAGCGTGGCACGCGCCGTGCCAGTATCCCCAACCGGGAACCGCAGCTGGGGGGTGTGCCGTGGGGGCACCGGTGCAGGACGACGCGACGGTCGTCGACGAGACGAGTGCGGAGGAGCAGGAGCCGGGCCGAGGGCGCGCGATCGGCGACGCGCTGCGCGACAGCCTCCGGCGTCCCTCCCTCGAGGGCGATGAGGTCCGGACGGCGGTGGTCGTCGGGCTCGGCACGCTCGCGTTCACCACCTTCACCTTCGTGCTCTACCCGGCGGCCTTCTCGATCCTCCTGCTCGGCGCCATCCTCGGGACGCTCTCGGCGCTGGTCGCGGTCGGCCTCGTGCTCGTCTACCGGGCCAACCGGGTCATCAACTTCGCCCAGGGCGACATCGGCGGCATGGCCGGCGTCCTGGCCGGCTCGCTCATCGTCGGCCCCGGCCTACCCTTCTTCGTCGCCGTCGGCATCGCCTTCGCGTTCGTGCTCGTCCTCGGCGCGCTCACCGAGATCCTCGTGATCCGCCGGTTCGCCAGCGCGCCCCGCCTCGTGCTCACTGTGGCCACCATCGGCCTGGCCCAGCTGTTCCAGGTCGGCCAGCTCGTCCTGCCCCAGCTCTTCGACTACGACACCGCGCCGCAGCCGCCCCGGCCCTTCGACTTCACCTTCGAGATCGATCCGGTGGTGTTCGGTCCCGGGCACCTGATGATCGTGGTCGCCGTGCCCCTCATCGCGGTCGGTCTCGGCACGTTCCTGCGGCGCTCCCGCTCGGGCATCGCCATCCGGGCCGCGGCCGAGTCCACCCAGCGGGCAGCCCTGCTCGGCATCCCGGTCAAGCGCCTCAACACCATGGTGTGGGTGCTGGCCGCCGCCCTGTCCGGCGCCGGCGTGCTCCTCCGCCTCCCGATCCAGGGCGTGTCGATCGGTGCCGTGCTCGGCCCCGCACTGCTGCTGCGGGCCCTGGCCGCCGCGGTGATCGGCCGCATGGAGTCCCTGCCCCGCACGTTCGCGGCGGCCATGGGGATCGGCGTGCTCGAGGCGGCGGTGCTGAACATCACCGGCCGGACCGTGGTGGTCGACGCGGTGCTGTTCGGCGTCATCCTGGTCGTGCTGCTGGTGCAGAAGGGTGGCCTGGGGGAGCGGGCCAAGGACTCGGGCGTCGCGTCCTGGGCCGCGTCGAAGGAGTTCCGCCCGATCCCCGCCGAGCTCCGCCGGCTGCCCGAGGTGCGATCGGTCCTCTACGGGCTCGGCGGCCTCGGCGTCGTCGGGCTGCTCGTCTGGCCGCTCACGCTGTCCATCAAGGACGCCAACCTGCTCAGCGTCGGCGTGATCTTCTCGATGGTGATCGTGAGCCTCGTGGTCCTGACCGGGTGGTCGGGCCAGATCACCCTCGGCCACCTGGCCAACGTGGCCATCGGGTCCGCCGTGGCCGGCGTGCTCGCCCAGCAGGGCCGCCACCTCTTCGTGTGCCTGGCCGCCGCGATGCTCGTCGGCGTCGGCGTGTCCCTCCTGCTCGGGATCCCGGCCATCCGCATCCCCGGGCTGTTCTACGCCGTCACCTCGCTGGCCTTCGCCATCGCCTGCGGCACCTACTTCCTCAACCCCGAGTTCTTCCCGTGGCTCGTGCCCGACCCGGTCAGCCCCGTCACCCGCCTCCGGCCGGTGCTGCTCGACAAGTTCGACCTCGAGTCCGAGTACAGCTACTACTACTTCTGCCTCTTCTTCCTGGTGTTCACGATCGCCGCCGTCAGCCGGCTGCGGCGCTCCCGCACCGGACGGGTGCTCGTGGCCAACCGGGAGAACACCCGGGCCGTGCAGTCCTACGGCGTCAGCCGGGTCAAGGCGGAGCTGACCGCGTTCGGCGTGGCCGGTGGCATCGCCGGCCTGGCCGGCGGCCTGTTCTTCTTCCACCAGCACGCGCTCTCCCGCTCGATCCTGGCTCCGAACGAGAACTTCGTGCTCTTCTCGATCGCCGTCGTCGGCGGCCTCGCCTCGATCCCCGGCGCGCTGCTCGGCTCGATCTACCTGACGCTGGTGAAGTTCTCCGGGCTCACGTCGTCGGCGTCGGTCCAGCTGTTCGCGTCCGGCGCGGGCGTGCTGCTCGTGCTGCTGGTGCTGCCCAACGGCCTTGGTGGCCTGCTCTACGCGACGCGCGACCGGCTGCTGCGCCAGGTGGCCCGCCGCCGCGACCTCGTCGTGCCCAGCCTGCTCGCCGACGTCCGCGTCGACGACGACCCCACGCCGACCGCCGAGCGACGCCCGGCGCGCACATCGACCCCGTCGGCCCAGCCCAAGCTGCTCGTCCGCGGCCTCGAGGTCTCCTACGGCAAGACCCAGATCCTCTTCGGCGTCGACTTCCACGTCGAGCCCGGCGAGGTCGTCGCGCTCCTGGGCACGAACGGCGCCGGCAAGTCGACGCTGCTCAACGCCATCACGGGCCTCGTCCAGCCCCAGGCCGGCACGGTCGAGCTCGAGGGGAAGGACCGCACGGGTGCCTCGCCGGCGACCATGGTCCAGGACGGCCTCGTCCTCATGCCCGGCGGCAAGGGCGTCTTCCCGACCCTGACCGTGGAGGAGAACCTCCGCCTCGCCGGGTGGATCCACGACGACGACCCCGAGTGGGTCTCGGACACGACGGCCCGGGTCTACGAGCTGTTCCCGCGCCTGTTGGAGCGAAGGGACCAGCGGGCCGGCAACCTGTCGGGCGGCGAGCAGCAGATGCTCACGCTCGGCCAGGCGCTCATCCTGCGCCCCGACGTGCTCTGCATCGACGAGCTGTCCCTCGGCCTCGCCCCCGTCATCGTCGAGCAGCTCCTCGGCATCGTCCGGGAGATCCACGCCAACGGCACCACCATCGTGGTCGTCGAGCAGTCGGTGAACGTGGCCATCACCCTCGCCGACCGCGCCGTGTTCATGGAGAAGGGCGAGGTCCGCTTCGACGGGCCCACCGCCGAGCTCCTCGAGCGCCCCGAGATCCTGCGCGCCGTGTTCCTCCAGGGAGCGGGGGCCAAGGACGCGCTCGACGCACCCGAGGACGACGCCGACCTCACCGAGGACGTCGAGGGCGAGCTGCTCGCCGGGGCGATGGCCCGACCCGCGGCGTCGGTGGTCGCACCGGACGACGTGCGCCGCGGTCCCGACGAGGAGCTCCTGCGCCTCGAGGACGTCGCCGTCTCCTTCGGTGGCGTCCAGGCCGTGCGCGGCGTCTCCTTCGACGTGCGGCGGAGACAGATCCTGGGCGTGATCGGCCCCAACGGCGCCGGCAAGACCACCGTGTTCGACCTCGTGTCCGGCTTCGTCACGCCCGACCGCGGCCGGATCTTCCTGGCCGGCACCGACGTCACCGACGTCTCGCCCTCGGGACGAGCCCTGCTCGGCCTCGGCCGCTCGTTCCAGGACGCCCGCCTGTTCTCCTCCATGACCGTCCGGGAGACGGTGGCCACCGCCCTCGAGCGGCGCGTCCCGGTGCGCGACGCGATCGCCTCGATCGTCCTGTCGCCGGCGGTGAAGCTGTCGGAGCGCCAGGTCGCGACGCAGGCCGCCGAGCTCATCGACCTGATGAACCTCGGCGCCTTCGCCGACAAGTTCGTCGGCGAGCTGTCCACCGGCTCCCGGCGGATCGTCGACCTGGCCTGCTGCCTGGCCCACCGTCCCGAGGTGCTGCTCCTCGACGAGCCGTCCTCGGGGATCGCGCAGCGGGAG
The DNA here is from genome assembly GCA_964497795.1 of uncultured Acidimicrobiaceae bacterium. Lineage (GTDB taxonomy): Bacteria > Actinomycetota > Acidimicrobiia > Acidimicrobiales > Salinilacustritrichaceae > Salinilacustrithrix. The sequence goes on from CAZCEZ010000011.1 coordinate 37,444, forward strand.
TCCGAGGCCCTCGGTCCGGTGCTCGAGTCCATCCGCGACCAGCTCGACTGCGCCGTCGTGCTCATCGAGCACGACATGCCGCTGATCACGGGTGTCTCCGACGAGCTGCTGGCCCTCGAGCTCGGCTCCGTCGTGCTGCGGGGCGACCCCCAGACGGTGGTCACCGACCCCCGGGTCGTCGAGGGCTACCTGGGCGGCGACGCCGCCGTGATCAACCGGTCGGGGTCCGACACCACGGCCGGCGCCGCTGCGACCCCGGAGGTGACGGCATGAGCACCCCGACCGCGCTGCGGGGCCGCCTGCGCCCCGAGGACCACCGGGCCGCCCGCCGGGCCGGTGGCGTGACCGCCCTCGTCGTCGCCCTGGTCCTGCTCGCCGTGCCGGGCCTGCAGCGAGCCGACGCCGAGGCGACCGTGCCCGCCTGGGGCTGGTGGACCGACCGCCCCACGGCACCGCCCGCGGGCGAGGCCGGCGAGGGGCAGCCGGTGGGCGCCGCCGCCGTCGAGGTCGCGTCGGGCGTCGACGGGACCAGCGTCGCCGCCCTGCGGGTCACCGGCACCGGCGTCGTGGACGAGGCCGTGCTGGTGCTCGCCGAGTCCCAGCCCGGCGGACCCGACGTCTCCGTCGACGTGTGCTCGGTCTCGGCCCCGTTCACCCCGACCGACGGCGGTGCGCTCGACGACGCGCCCGGCCAGGACTGCCTCGGTGCCATCACCGTGGAGCGGGATCCGGCCACCCAGACCTGGCGCGCCGAGGTCACCCGCCTCGTCTCGGGCACCGACGACGTGACGCTGCTCCTCGTGCCGGGCGCCGCGCCGGTGGAGGGCCTGCCCATCGGTGGTGCCACGGCCGTGGTCCGCTTCGGGGGCGTGGCCCTGGAGGTGCAGGGTGGTGGCGTCGCCCCGACGACGACCGCGGCGCCGACGACGACGACGCCGGTGACGTCCCCGCCGCCCGCGACCGTGGCCCCGCCGACCCCGGCGCCCGCATCGCCGTCGTTCTCGCCGACGCCGACCATCGCGCCCACGACGACGGCACCCGCCGTCGAGCCGGTGTCTCCGCCCGTGGACGCCGACACCGCCGACGAGCTCTCGGTGCCCTCGCTCACCGCCGGTCCGATCTCGGGCGGCGACGACGGCGCACCCTGGATCCGGCTCGGTCTGCTGGTGCCCCTGTCGGCCGCCGTGGGCTACGGCACCGTCATCGGCGGCCGCCTGCGGGACGCCGTGGTCTGACCGCGGGTCCGGGCCGTGAGCCCGGGCGCGCGGGTCTCGGGACCCGGGGGCTTCAGACCCGGATGCCGGTCAGGTCGAACAGGACCTGGCGGACGCTGGGGAGCCCGGAGGGGTCGGGCAGGGGGTTCTCGAGGCAGGCCCCCACGTGCACGTGGTCGAGGGCGACGCAGGCCCAGTAGCCGCTCGTCATCGGCGCGACCTCGGGCTGGACGGCGGGCGGCGTGTCCGACGCGTCGTCGGCGTGGGCGACGGCGGCGACGCCGCCGAGCGACCCGAGGGCGAGGGCGCCGGCAGCGATCAGGGCGGAGGTCCGGCGGGTGGTGCGCATCATCGGTCGTCGTCTCCGGACAGCGAGGGGAGCAGGGGATCGGGATCGGCGTCGGATGCCGGGGCGTCGTCGTCGGCGGGCCCGAGGACGGCCTCGAGCGCCCCCCGCAGGAAGGCGCCGACGTCCTCGGCGGTCAGTGGCGGGTCGACGCCGCCGGCGGCGGCACCGACCTCGCCGCCGAGGGGCATGTCGGCGGCCTCGTCGCGGGCCCGGTCGGTGCCCTCGGGCCCGACGAAGACGTCGACGGGGCCGGCCTCGATCGCCGGGTCGGCGGGGGCGTCGGGTGCGGTGGCGTCCGGGGCATCGGCCGCGGCGGCGGTCGGTGCGGTCCCGGCGATCGCGCCCAGGTCGACCGGGGCGGACGGCTCGACCGGGAGGGCCGCCGCGTCGAGCTGCTCGACGGTGCGGGCGGCGGCCACGTCGGCCTCGGGCGGGGCGGCGTCGGGGAGGACCACGACGGCGGCGGTGACCGCGGCGACCGCGGCCGGTGCGGCCACGGCGGCCACCTCGACCCACCGGTCGGCGAGGAGGCGGCGGACCTTCCCGGCCCGGGTGGCCAGCCAGCCGAGGACCGGCAGGCCGAGCAGCCCGGCGGGCACCGGCTCGGTGACGGCGGCGTACTCGCGGCGCAGCGCCTTGCGGGCCCGGTGGAGCAGCGCCTCGACCGTGGTGACGGGCACGTCCATCCGGTCGGCGATGTCGGCGTAGGAGAGGCCCTGGGCCTCGCGGAGCAGCAGCACCTCGCGGTGGCGGGGGCCGACGCGCGCCATGGCGTCGCGCACGTGACCGGCGTCGACCGCGTCGAAGAGGTGGTCGATGTCGGCCTCGACGCTGCCCAGGTCGGGCTCGTCGGTGAGCTCCAGGCGGCTCAGCTTCCGGTGCCGGTCGATCGAGATCCGCTTCGCGATGACCGTCATCCACGGGTAGAAGCGGCGCTCGCCCGTGAGGGAGTGCATCGACCGGAGGGCCTTGACGAAGGCCTCCTGGGCGACCTCCTCGGCCTCGTGGGCGTCGCTGGTGTGCCGCATGCAGAAGCGGTGCAGCCGGTCGAAGTACCGGCGGTAGAGGTCGTCGAAGGCCTCCGGGTCGCCGGCCTGGTAGCGCTCGACCAGGTCCCGGTCGCGCCCCAGGTCGACGTCGTCTGCACGCAGCGCCATGTTCCGACCCTCCTGCGGTCCCGTTCGTCCCGGATCGTACCGTTCGGGCACGTCGGTGGGGGTCCACCGAGCCGGCTCCCTCCATGCTTCGACGCCGGACGGTCGTCGTCCTGCCCAGCGCTCGGGATCTGCTGTCCACGATGTGGGACGAGCGCTGCGCGCGTCCCGGGGCCACCTGGGTTCCCGGTCCGGGTCGCACCTAGCGTCTCGGCCAGTGGAGACCGCCGCCTTCGACTACGACCTGCCCGCCGGCGCCATCGCCCAGGTGCCGGCCGAGCCCCGGGACTCGGCGCGCCTGCTGCTCGACGGCGGTGCGGGCGGCGCCGTCCGACACCGGAGGGTCTCCGACCTCCCGGACCTGCTCGGCCCGGGCGACGTCGTCGTGGTCAACACGACCCGCGTGCTGCCGGCCCGGCTCCACCTGGCCAAGCCGACCGGCGGGGCGGTGGAGGTGCTGCTCCTCGAACCCGTCGCCGACCGGCGGTGGGAGGCCCTCGTCCGGCCCTCCCGCAAGGTGGCCCCCGGCACGGCGCTCGTCGCCGGGCCCGACCTGACCGTCGTCGTCGGCGACCGCATCGACGACGGGCGCCGCCTCGTCGACCTCGACTGCGAGGACGTGCCGGCCGCGCTCGCCGCCCACGGCACCGTGCCGCTGCCGCCCTACCTGCACGGCGAGGGCGTCGACCCGGACCGCTACCAGACCGTGTTCGCCGACCAGCCCGGCAGCGTGGCCGCGCCCACCGCCGGGCTCCACCTGACCCCCGCCGTGCTCGACCGGATCCGCGACGCGGGTGCCGAGGTGGTCGGCGTCGACCTCTGGGTCGGCCTGGGCACGTTCCGGCCCATCGCGACCGACGACGTCGAGGACCACGTCATGCACACCGAGCGCTACCAGGTGCCCGAGGCGACCTGGGCGGCGTGCCGGGCCGCGGAGCGGGTCGTCGCCATCGGCACGACGACGGTCCGCGCCCTGGAGTCGGTCGCGGCTCGCGGCGAGCTGGCCGGGCGCACGGACCTCTACCTGACGCCGGGGTCCGAGCTCGCCGTCGTCGACGTGCTGCTCACGAACTTCCACCTGCCGCGGTCGAGCCTGCTGGTGCTGGTCGAGGCCTTCGCCGGCCCCCACTGGCGGGACCTGTACGCCGCAGCCCTGGACGCCGGCTACCGCTTCCTCTCCTTCGGCGACGCCATGCTCCTCGGGCGCGACGGCGCCGGCGTGCCCGACGTCGCCCCCGGGCGCGGGCGGGGTGCGGCATGACCCTGTCCGTGGAGCTCGACGCGACCGCCGGCCCGGCCCGGGCCACCACGATCACGACCGCCCGGGGCACGGTGTCGACCCCGTGCTTCATGCCGGTCGGCACCCGGGCCACCGTCCGTGCCGTCGAGACCGCCGACCTCGAGGCGCTCGGCGCCCAGGTCGTGCTCGGCAACACGTACCACCTGCTGTTCCGGCCCGGCCCGGACGTGGTCGAGTCGCTGGGCGGCATCCACGGGTTCAGCGACTGGTCCGGGCACGTGCTGACCGACTCCGGCGGCTACCAGGTGTTCTCGCTCGAGCCGAAGGTCGACGACGAGGGCGTCACCTTCGCCTCGACCTACGACGGCACCTCCTACCACCTGACGCCCGAGGGGGCGGCCGAGGTCCAGTGGCGGCTCGGCGCCGACATCCAGATGGTGCTCGACGAGTGCCCGCCGCTGCCGAGCCCGCCGGCCCGGCTCCGGGCCGCCGTGGACCGGACCGCGGACTGGGCGGCGCGGGCCCGGGCCGCGTTCCTCGCCCTCGACGCCCGTGCGGTCGACGACGGGGCCGATCCCGGCAGGCGGAACCAGTTCGGCATCGTCCAGGGCGGCGTCGACCCGACCCTGCGGGCCGAGTCGGCCCGGCGGACCGTGGCGGTCGGCTTCGACGGCTACGCCGTGGGCGGCCTGTCGGTGGGGGAGTCCCGCGACGAGATGCTCCCCGCGCTGGCCGCCGCGCTCGAGCACCTCCCGGCCGACGCCCCCCGCTACCTGATGGGCCTGGGAGACCCGGTCGGGATCGTCGAGTCGATCGCGCTCGGTGTCGACCTGTTCGACTGCGTGCTGCCGACCCGGCTCGCACGGCACGGCACGCTGCTGACCTCCGAGGGTCGGCTCAACATCAAGAACCGGCGCTTCGCGACCGACCCGGGTCCGCTCGACCCGGACTGCCCGTGCCGGGTGTGCGGCCGCTACAGCCGGGCCTACCTCCGCCACCTGGTCAACGTCAGCGAGCCCACGGCGGCCCGCCTCGCGACCCTGCACAACCTGGCCTGGATCCTGCGGCTCACGGACCGGGCTCGGGCCGCCGTGCTCGACGGCACGCTCGACGCCCTGCGCCGGGAGGTCGCCGAGGTCTACGACTGAGGCCGCCCCGAGGCCTACGATCACCCGGCCTCTCCGTCCCCGACCCGGTGGTGGCCTCCCGGGAACGCCGGCGCCACCACTCCGCGAGTAGCCCCATGCGCCGCAACGGCCTCTTCTCCCTGCTCTTCATCGTCGTGTTCGCGGTGGGCGGTCTCGCCTACACCGTGGCAGCCGAGAACGAGCCGCTCCTCGGGCTCGACCTCCAGGGCGGCGTCTCGGTCGTCCTGCAGCCCGTCGGCGAGGCCGACGACGAGAGCATCGGCCAGGCGATCGAGATCATCCGCCAGCGCGTCGACGGCATCGGCGTCGCCGAGCCCGAGATCGCCCGGCAGGGCGACGCCATCGTCGTCCAGCTCCCCGGTGTGGAGGACCGCGAGCGCGCCCTCGAGCTGGTCGGCCAGACCGCCGAGCTCCGCTTCCGGCCGGTCCTCCAGGTGCTCCCGCCCGACGTCACCGACCTCGAGCTCGACCCCGAGGCAGGCGGCGACGGCGACGGCACCACGAGCACGGTCCCCGGCGACGACCCGGCCGGCGACCCGGCGGACGACCCGGACGCGACGACCACGACCGAGGGCGGCGACGAGCCGGCCGAGGACACCACCACGACCGAGTCGGGCTTCGGCCTGGCCCCGGGCGAGCTCGCCGCCCCGCTCCAGGACGACACGACGACCACCACGACGGCGGACGAGGACGGGTCGACGACGACGGCGCCCGACGACGCCGGCACCCCCGACGACGGGGCACCGGACGACGGGTCCGCGGACGGCGGGTCCGGCGAGGACCCGGTCCTCGTGCCGGGGCTCGACGGCCTCGAGCTGACGCCCCCGGAGGAGGACGAGGCCGACCAGCCCGTCGTGCTCGGCCAGTTCGAGGACGGCGAGGAGGTCCTGCGCTACCGGCTCGGACCGACCGCGGTCACGGGCGACGTCCTCTCCGGCGCACAGGCCCAGCTCCAGGGCCTGGGCACCTGGATCGTGGCCGTCGACGTGCGCGGCGACCGCATCGACGAGTTCAACGACATCGCGGGCCAGTGCTTCAACGGCGCCCCGACCTGCCCGACCCGCCAGCTCGCCATCGTCCTCGACGGCCGGGTCGTCTCGGCACCCTCGATCAACGCCCCGAGCTTCGACTCCGACGGCATCTCGATCTCGGGCTCCTTCACCGAGAGCGAGGCGAAGGACCTGGCCCTCGTGCTCCGCTACGGCGCCCTGCCCGTCGAGCTCGAGGCCCAGCAGACCCAGTCGGTGTCGGCCACGCTCGGCCAGGACGCCCTCGACGCCGGCCTCACCGCCGGCATCGTGGGTCTCGCCCTCGTCGCCCTCTACATGGTCCTGTACTACCGCCTGCTCGGGGTGGTCGCGATCCTCTCGCTCGCCGTCTCCGCCGCCCTGCTGTGGACCGTGGTGGCCTACCTCGGCTCCAGCCAGGGCCTGGCGCTGACGCTGGCCGGCGTCACCGGCATCATCGTGTCGATCGGCGTCGCCGTGGACTCCAACGTGGTCTTCTACGAGCACCTGAAGGAGGACGTGTCCCGCGGGCGCAGCCTGCGGACCGCGATCGACGGCTCGTTCGCCTCGGCCTTCTCCACCATCGTGAAGGCCGACGTCGCCTCCCTCATCGGCGCCGGCGTCCTCTACTGGCTCACGGTCGGGCCGGTCCGGGGCTTCGCCCTGTACCTGGGCCTGGCCACGATCCTCGACCTGGTGTCGTCCTACTTCTTCATGCGCCCCCTGGCGCTGCTGCTCGTCCGCTCCAAGGGCCTGCAGGATCGTCCCCGTGCCTTCGGCATGCCCGCCGTCGAGGAAGGAGCGCCGGCATGAGCGTCGTCTCCAAGCTGGCCAGCTACGACAACGACATCGACTTCCCCCGCATCTGGCGGATCGGCGTCGTCATCTCGGCCGTCATCGTCCTCGCCGGCGTCGGCGGGCTCCTGTTCCGCGGCCTCAACCTGGGCATCGACTTCGAGGGCGGCACGGCGTGGGAGGTCGAGGCTCCCGGGGTGTCGGTCTCCGAGGCCCGAGACGCGCTCGGCGAGGTCGGGGCCGACAACGCCAAGATCCAGATCGTCGGGCTCGACACGCTGCGGGTCCAGGCCGAGCCCGGTGCCGAGGGCGACGTCGTGGCCGTCACCGAGGCCCTCGCCGACCTCACCGACGCCGACCCGAACGACGTGGGCGTCTCGACGGTGGGCCCGACGTGGGGTGACGAGATCTCCGAGAAGGCCCTGCGCGCCCTGGTCTTCTTCTTCGTCCTGATCGCGGCCTACATCGCCGTGCGCCTCGAGTGGAAGATGGCCATCGGCGCCCTCGTCGCGGTGGTGCACGACATCGTGATCTCGGTCGGCGTCTACGCCGTCTTCCAGTTCGAGGTCACCCCCGCCACGGTGATCGCGTTCCTCACGATCATGGGCTACTCGCTCTACGACACGATCGTCGTCTACGACAAGATCCAGGAGAACGCCGACCGGCCGGCCGTGGCCCAGAAGATGGTCTACACGGACCTCGTGAGCCTGTCGCTCAACCAGGTGCTCATGCGGTCGCTGAACACGACCATCACCTCGCTGCTGCCCGTGCTGGCCATGCTGCTCGTCGGCTCGCTCGCGCTCGGGGCGGTCACCCTGCAGGAGTTCTCGATCGCGCTGCTCGTCGGCCTGCTGTCGGGCGCCTACTCGTCGGTGTTCGTCGCCACGCCCCTCGTCGCGATCCTCAAGGAGCGCGAGCCGTACTACCGGAACCTCCGGATCCGCCTGACCGCCCCCGACGGCACCCGCCCCGCCGTCGTCGCCGCCGGCGCCCAGGCGCCCTCCTCGGCGCCCTCGACGGCGACGGGGCAGCGCCCCGCCGGGTCCGACCGGGTCATCCCGCCCCGCCCCCGCAAGAAGGGCAAGCGACGCTGAGATGAGCGACCTCCCGCCGCCCCCACCCCCTCCGCCGCCCCCGCCGCCCCCCGAGGGCCCGCCACCCGGGCAGGCCCCCGAACCGCTCCGCCCGGTCCCGGCGTGGCCCCGCCTCGGCGCACGGGTCATCGACGCGATCGTCCTCCTGATCCCGAACCTGGTGCTCGTCGCCCTGCTCGGCGCCGACGGCGGCTTCAACCCGGGCGGTGCGGACTCGTTCCTGGCCAACGTGCTGTCGGCGCTCATCGGCTTCGGCTACGCCACCTACCTCGAGCACGCGACCGGTGCCACGGTGGGCAAGCGCATCCTGGGTTACAAGGTCGTCGGCCTCGACGGCCGGAACCCCAGCCTCGAGATGGCCGCCCGTCGCAACGCCTGGCTCCTGCTGTCGCTGGTGCCGGTGCTCGGCGCGATCGCCGGCGTGGTCGTGCCCATCGTCATCGCGGTCACGATCAGCAACGACCCCTTCAACCGGGGGTGGCACGACAACTTCGCCGGCGGCTCTGCCGTCGTGCGGTCGCGGTAGGCCCTCGGTGCGCGGCGACTGGCTCCGCGCCCACCTGCGGGACGTGCCCGACTTCCCGGAGCCGGGCATCGTGTTCAAGGACATCACGCCGCTGCTCGGCGACGCGTCGGCGTTCCGTCGAGCCGTCGACGAGCTGGCCGAGCCGTGGGAGGACGCCGACGTCACCCACGTCGTGGGCGTCGAGGCCCGGGGCTTCCTGTTCGCCGCGCCCCTCGCCTACGCGCTCGGGGCCGGCTGCGTGCCGTTCCGCAAGCCGGGCAAGCTGCCGCACGAGACCGTCGAGCACACCTACGACCTGGAGTACGGGACCGACACCCTGGCCGCCCACGTCGACGCCGTGCCCGCCGACGCGCGGGTCCTGCTCGTCGACGACGTCCTCGCCACCGGTGGCACCGCTCGCGCCGCCTGTCGACTCCTGGAGGGCCTCGGCGGTCGGATCGTGGGCGCGACGTTCCTGCTGGAGCTCGCGTTCCTCTCCGGTCGGGCACAATTGGAGGACGTCCCGGTGACCAGCCTGCTGGTCCTGGACTGAGCCGATCGGACGACCCCCGGGTCGGGAGCCGGAAGGAGGGAGCAGCAACCGTGGTCTCCACCGTCGACAGGGTCCTGCCGTGGCGGCGCTCCAGCCCGCCGCCCGCCGAGGAGGTCGCGCCGCTGCTCACGGCGTTCCGCGCCCGGCACGGTCGCTCGGTCCGGACGGACCTGATCACCCGGGCCTACCTCGCCGCGTCCGCCGCCCACGAGGGCCAGATGCGCAAGACGGGTGAGGCGTACATCCACCACCCGATCGCCGTGGCGAAGATCGTGGCCGAGCAGGGCCTCGACGACGTCACGATCGCGGCAGCCCTCCTGCACGACTCCGTCGAGGACACGCTGATGACGCTGGCCGACGTCGAGGCCGACTTCGGTGCCGACGTCGCGGCGATCGTCGACGGCGTCACGAAGCTCGACCGGATCGACTTCGAGTCGAAGGAGGCCCAGCAGGCGGCGACGGTCCGGAAGATGATCGTGGCGATGGCCAAGGACCTGCGGGTCCTGATCATCAAGCTGGCCGACCGGCTCCACAACATGCGGACCATCGCCGGCATGCCGCGCGTCAAGCAGGAGCGGACCGCCAGGGAGACGCTGGACATCTACGCCCCGCTCGCGCACCGGCTCGGCATGCAGGACGTGCGCCAGCAGCTCGAGGACCTCTCCTTCGCCGCCCTCCACCCCAAGCGGTTCGCCGAGATCGACCACATGGTCTCGACCCGGACCCCCGAGCGCGAGCTCTACCTCCACCAGGTCATCGACCAGGTCGAGAACCGGCTCGGCGAGCTCCGGCTGACCGCCGAGGTGACCGGGCGCCCGAAGCACCTCTGGTCCATCTACGAGAAGATGGTGGTCAAGGGGCGGGAGTTCAACGACATCTTCGACCTGGTCGCCATCCGGGTCATCGTCGACTCGGTGAAGGACTGCTACGCCGCGCTCGGCTCGATCCACGCCACGTGGAAGCCGGTCCCGGGGCGGTTCAAGGACTACATCGCGATGCCCAAGTTCAACCTCTACCAGTCGTTGCACACGACGGTCGTGGGTCCCCAGGGCAAGCCGCTGGAGGTCCAGATCCGGACCCGGGAGATGCACGCCCGGGCCGAGCGGGGCGTCGCCGCGCACTGGCAGTACAAGGCGGCGGAGCGGACCAGCGGCGGCGACGACGACATGGCCTGGCTGAGCCGGATCGTCGACTGGCAGGAGGAGTCGACCGACCCCGACGAGTTCATGAAGAACCTGAAGGTCGACCTCGAGCAGGACGAGGTGTTCGCCTTCACGCCGAAGGGGCGGGTGCTCACGCTGCCCGTGGGCGCCACGCCGATCGACTTCGCCTACGCGGTCCACACCGAGGTCGGCCACGCCTGCATCGGGGCCAAGGTCAACGGTCGGCTCGTGCCCCTGGACTCCGAGCTGGAGAGCGGTGACACCGTCGAGATCGTCACCTCCAAGGTGGAGGGTGCCGGGCCGTCCCGCGACTGGCTGAAGGTGGTGGTCTCCCCGCGGGCCCGGAACAAGATCCGGCAGTGGTTCTCGCGGGAGCGTCGCGAGGACGCCATCGAGACGGGCCGCGAGGACCTGGTCAAGGCGATGCGGCGCGAGAGCGTGCCGATCAAGAGCGAGCTGGTCACCAAGGCCCTCCAGGACATCGCCGCCCAGGCGAACTACGCCGACGTCGACGCGCTCTACGCCGCGGTCGGCGAGCACCACCTGTCGGCCAAGTCGGTGGCGGGCCGGATCGTGAAGGCGCTGGCCGACGCCGACCCCGACGAGGGCGAGCAGCTGGCCACCAACCTCGTCCACGACCGGGCCCCCCGGAGCAACCGTCGCGGCCGTTCCCGCACCGGCGTGCACGTGGAGGGCCTCGACGACGTGATGGTCCGCCTCTCGCGCTGCTGCACCCCGGTGCCCGGCGACGAGATCGTCGGCTTCATCACCCGCGGGCGGGGCGTGTCGGTGCACCGGGCCGACTGCGCGAACGCGGTCTCCCTGGGCGAGGGCCAGCGCGACCGCCTCATCGACGTCGAGTGGGACGGCGACCCGAACGGGGTGTACGTCGCCTCCATCGAGATCAAGGCCCTCGACCGGGCCCGCCTGCTCCGGGACGTCACGGCCGCCCTGGCCGACCACCACGTGAACATCCTCTCCTCGTCGACGGCGACCGGGAGCGACCGCGTGTCGACCATGCGCTTCGAGTTCGAGCTCGGCGACCCCGCCCACCTCGACTCGGCCCTCTCGTCGATCAAGGCGATCGACAGCATCTACGACGCCTATCGCGTCGTGCCCGGCAAGGGCGCCTGAGGGTCGGTCCGTCCCGAGATCTCCCCTTCGCGCACTGCGCGGCGGATTAGCCTCGGTGCGCGAGCACCGGGCGGGCCGGTGGGGCACGGGGGGCAGCTGTGGCCAAGCGAAGGATCGCGATCCTCGGCGGTGGCGTCGCCGGCATGACGGCGGCGCTCGAGCTGACCGCCACGCCCGAGCTGCGCGCCCGACACGACGTCACCGTGCACCAGCTCGGCTGGCGGGTCGGTGGCAAGGGCGCGAGCGGGCGGAACCGGGCGAAGGGCGACCGGATCGAGGAGCACGGCCTCCACATCTGGTTCGGCTTCTACGACAACGCCTTCGACCTGCTGCGCCGCTGCTACGTCGAGCTGGACCGGGCCCCGGACGTCCCGATCGCGACCTTCGAGCAGGCCTTCACGCCCTGCGACGAGATCGTGCTCGGCGAGCAGACCGACGACGGTTGGGAGCTCCACCGCTACGAGGTGCCCCGGAACGGGCTCGTCCCCGGCACCTCCGGCGGGCTGCCCACGCTCTGGGAGCTCGTGATCGGTCTCGTCGACGGCTTCATCGACGGCTGGGACGTGGTCCGGTCGCTGCTCGAGGACGACGACCCCCCGCCGCGGCCCGGGCTCCTCGGGCTGCTCCGCCGGGCGGCCGAGGCGGTGCAGGAGGAGCTCGAGGACCTGTCGGCAGCGGCCACGGAGCACGTCCTCCGGGCGGCGCGGGGCGTGGCCCGGGTCCTCGCGGGGGAGGGGACCGTGCTCGACCACGCCGAGGGCCTGCTCTGCGACCTGCTGCGCGAGGCCCGGGACCTGGTGTGGACGCTGCTCGAGCGGCGGGGCTTCCACGACGACACCGGTCGGGCGTTCGCGATGAACCTCGACCTCGTCACCTCGATCGTCACCGGGATCATCGACGACGAGGTGCTCGTCGACGGGTTCGCTCCCCTGGACCACCTCGAGTACCGGGACTGGCTGACCAGCCACGGCTTGCACGACCTGACGCGCGAGCGCAGCCCGGTGCTCCGCGGCCTCTACAGCGGCGGCTTCGCGTTCGCCGGCGGCGATCCCGCCGATCCGGACGTCGCCGCCGGCGCCGGCCTCCACGGGACCCTCCGCATCGCGACCTACCGCGACTCGATCCTGCGCAAGATGACGGCGGGCATGGGCGACGTGGTGTTCGCCCCGATGTACGAGGTCCTCGTCGAGCGCGGCGTCCGCTTCGAGTTCTTCGACAGGGTCACCGGCCTCGAGCTGGCGGGCGCGGGCACGGAGAAGCTCGTCGAGCGGATCCGCGTCGTCCGCCAGGCGCGGCTGGCGGCGGGAGTCGGCCGGTACGAGCCGCTCGTCGACGTGGACGGCCTGCCCTGCTGGCCGAGCGAGCCCGGCTGGGACCAGCTCGAACCGGCGGCGGCGGGCGTGCGCTTCGAGCGGGGCGAGGACGCGCCCGGCGCGGTCGAGCGGACCCTGCACCGGGGCACGGACTTCGACGACGTCGTGCTCGGGATCCCGGTCGCCGCGCTCCCGGCGATCTGCGGTGAGCTCCTCCAGGACGGGGACAACCCCCGGTTCGCCGAGATGGTCGCTGCGTCCAGGACGACGATGACCCAGGCGTACCAGCTGTGGACCACGGGTACGGCCCACGACCTGGGCTGGCCGCACGCCGAGAACTCGATCCTCACCGCGTTCACCCCGCCGCTCGACACCTACGCCGAGATGTCGCACCTGATCCCGCGCGAGCACTGGATCGACGGCCGGACCCGGGGCATCGCCTACTACTGCGGCGTCCTCGCCGACGTCGACGGCGAGACGCCCGAGCAGATCGAGGCTCGCGCCGCGGCGAGCGTCCGGGCCCACGTCGAGCAGGACCTCGCCGTGCCGTGGCCGCGGCTCGGCGCCGGTGCCGCCGTCGATTGGGACGCCCTCGTCGCCCCGACCGGGACCACGGGCCCCGACCGGCTGACCGAGCAGTACGTCCGCGCCAACCACCAGCCGACCGAGCGGTACACGCTCTCGCCGGCCGGCTCGATCCAGCACCGACTCGCCGCTGACGAGAGCGGCTACGCCAACCTGGTCCTCACCGGGGACTGGATCCGCACCGGCTTCGACCTCGGCTGCGTCGAGGCGTCGGTGATGGCGGGCATGCAGGCGTCGCGAGCCCTCTGCGGCCAGCCGACCCGGGTCCTCGGCGAGGACCACGGCTGGCTGCGATCCCGTCCCGACGGAGGTGGCCGATGACCGACGCAGGTCCCGCCGACCGGGGCCCGCTCGTCCAGCTCGGTGCCCTGCGGCCCCGGTCGCTGCGAGGTGCGGGCGATCCGACACCTCCGGGGACGGAGGTCCGCCGCGACGGCGTCGTCCTCTTCGCCGACGTGTCGGGCTTCACGCCGCTCACCGAGCGACTCGCCCTGTCGGGTCGCGAGGGCGCGGAGCGGCTGAGCCGGTTCGTGGACGATCGGTTCGGGGAGCTGATCGACATCGTCGAGGCTGCCGGTGGCGACGTGTGGTCGTTGGCGGGCGATGGCCTCCTCGCCTGGTGGGCCGCCGGAGACGAGCCGCGGGAGGCGGTCGCCGCAGCAGCGGTCGGCGCCGCCCAGCGCGGGCTCGCGGCGATCCACGGGGGTGCGGGGCCCGACGGGAGGACGATCCGGATGCGGGCCAGCCTCGCCTCGGGGGAGATCCGCATCTCGGTGCTCGGCCCGGCGGCCGCGACCCGCGCGTTCCTGAGCGGCGAGGCGATCGCGGAGGCGGCTCGGGTCGACGCCGATGCGCTCCCCGGCCAGGTCACGGTGTCGGCGCCCCTGGTCGCGCTCCTGCCCGAGTGGTCGGTGGTCACCCGGGGCTCCGTCGGCGTCGTCCAGCTGCCGGTGCGCGGCGCGTCGGTCCCCGGCCCGGGGGAGCTCGCCGTCGTCACGGCTGCCGCGGCGCCGGCGCCCGTCGCGGCGACGCTGGTCGCCTCGGGACGCCGGTGGACCGCCGAGTTCCGGCCGGGTTCGGCCGTGTTCGTCCAGCTCCCCGGGTTCGCCGAGCTCCCGCTCGCCTCGCGCACCGCGGCGGTGGTCGACCTCGTCGCGGCGGTCGACGCGCACGGCGCCCACCTCGATCGGGTCGCCCACGAGGACAAGGGCGAGCTCGCCGTGGCGCTGCTGGGGGTGCCGGGCCACCAGCACGAGGACGACGCCGCCCGTGCCGTGCGGACGGCGCAGGCCCTGGTCGCCGCAGGCAGGTCCCACGGCATCGAGGCGAGGGCCGGCGTCGCGACGGGGACCGTGTTCTGCGTGGTGCTCGGTGCCGACGACCGCCACGAGTACGCCGCCATGGGCGACGTGATGAACCGGGCGTCCCGGCTCATGCAGCTCGCCGACGCGGCGGCACCGGTGGTCGTGGACGACCGCACGCGGCTGGAGGCCCCATCGCTCGGCTTCCGCTCGACGGGCCGCGTCCGGCTCAAGGGGCTCGACTCGCCGGTGGAGGTGCACGCGCCGGCCCCGGCCACGGATCCGCCCAGGCCGGCGAGCCAGGCCGTCGTCGGCCGTGCCCCGGAGATCGCCCGCATCGTGGAGTCGATCCGGCGCCAGGACGCCGATGGGCCGGTGACGACGGTGGTCGTCGAGGGCGAGGCGGGCATCGGGAAGAGCGCCCTCGTCGCCGCCGCGGTGGCCGAGGCGACCCGCCAGGGCGTCGACGCCGACGTGGTGGTCGGCGCGGCGAGCCAGTCAGAGCGCGCCACGCCGTTCCGGATCTGGCGGGGCGTGCTCGCCGGCGCGCTCGACCTCGACGAGGCCGCCCCGCCTTCGGAGGTCGCGATCGAGCGAGCGCTCGGCGCCGCGCTGCCGGCGGGCCCGGCGCCGCTGGATCGTCAGGTCGCCGCGCTCGTGCTCGGCGTGCCGGTCCGGGGTGCGCCGATCGCGCCGGACGCCGTCGTGCTGGCGCTCGTCGACCTGCTCCAGCGGCTGCGGCAGGCCCGCGGACGTCCGGTCGTCGTGGTCCTCGAGGACGCCTACTGGGGCGACTCGGCGTCGCTGAGCCTGCTGCGCGTCCTGGCTGCCGAGGGCCGTGGTGCCGTGCTCATCATGACGGTCCGGCCCACCGGCGCCGACGAGGTGGGAGCGGCGCTCGGGTCGGCACCGGCCGGCACCGGCACGCGGATCGGCCTCGGCGCCCTCGATCGGTCCGGCGTCGAGGCGCTCATCGCGCACACCGTCGGCGCGGCACGCTGCTCGTCCCGACTGGCCGATGCGATCGGCGGTCGGACCGCCGGCCATCCGCTGTTCACCCAGCAGCTCGTGCTCGCCCTGCGCGACCGCGGCATGCTCGACGCCTCCGACGGCGTCGCCCGACTGACGGAGTCGGCGCTGGCCCTGGACGCTGGTGAGCTCCCGAGCTCGGTCACCCGCTTGCTCGGTGAGCGCATCGACGGGCTTCCCGCCGAGCCCCAGCGCCTGCTCAAGTCGGCGTCGGTCGTGGGGCGCACGTTCTCGGTCCCGGCCCTCCGGGTGCTCGCCCCGGACGTCGCCGATCCGGAGTGCCACCTCCGTCGCCTCGTGGACGCCGAGCTCGTGCAGCCGGTCGACGGGACCGCAGGCCGCTACGAGTTCCAGCACGCGCTGGTCCGCGACACCGCGTACGACCTGCTCGCCTACTCGCTACGTCGAGAGCAGAACCGGCTCCTGGCCTCCTGGTACGAGGCGGGCGCGGAGGCCGCGTCGCCGGCGCGGCTCGCCCACCACCTCCTCGAGGCCGACGACGTCGGCCGCGCCGTGCCCCACGTGGTCGCCGCTGCGGAGATCTCCATCGGCGCCGCCGCGCACGCGGAGGGCGCAGCGCTGTACCGGCGGGCGGTCGAGGCCGTGCAGGCCGGGCAGGCGCCGTCGCCGGGGGACGCCGTGCTCGCGGCCTGGTACGAGCGCCTGGGCTTCGCGGAGCAGAGCTGCGGTGCGCTGGACGAGGCTCGTGCTGCGCTGGAGCACGCGCTGGAGCTGCTCGGCCGCCCCATGCCGTCGGATCGGCGCCTCCCGGTGGAGGTGCTCGGGCTCGCCGCCCGCCAGGCCGCTCGTCGGATCCGGTGGCGGGGCCCCCGACGGGGGGCGCGCCCGGATCCGACGGTGCCGCTGCTCACCCGGTGCTACGAGGGCATCGTGCAGGTCGCCTACATGTCCGAGCACCCGTCACGGAGCATCTACGGGATCCTGGCCGGTGTGCTCGCCGGGGAGGAGGGGCAGGCGACGCCCGAGCTGCCCCGCCACCTCGTGTCCATGGCCACCGTGTGCACCTTCGCCCAGCTCGGCCGGTGGTCGGAGCACTACGTCGAGCTCGGCCTCGACGCAGCGGGCCAGCTCGAGGACCCCGTCGACCTCGGCATCACGCAGCTCTACCTCGGCATCCACGCCATGACGGTCGGGGACTGGGATCGGAGCCGGCGGGCCACGGCCGCAGCGCTCGACGCGCTCGCCGCCGGCACGGAGCCCCGTCGCGAGCTCGAGGCACGCTCGATCGCCGGGATCGGGGCCTTCCACGCCGGCGACGTGGCCGACGCCCTCGATGCGTTCCGGCACCTCCACGCCGGTGCACGCCGGATCGACCACCGCTGGATGGAGGGCGTGGCCCTGATCGAGCAGGCCATGGTGCACGTGCGCCACGAGCGGTGGCACGAGGCGGAGCGGCTGCTCTCGGCGGCGGACGCGCTCGGCGACGTCATCGGCTCGGCATCGGTCGCCTGGGGAGGAGGCCTGCGCAGCGTGGCGCTCCTCGAGCTCGGGGACCGCTCCGGCGCGGCCCGCTGCCTGGAGGACACGATCCGACGCACGGCGGGGGTCCGCCCGTCGACCTCCTTCGCCCTCGAGGGCTACGCCGGGCTGGGCGAGGCGGCCCATCGCCTCCGGGGCGCGGTGCCGGCACGGGTCCGGCGGGCGGCCGGGAGGCAGCTCGGCCAGCTCGCCGCGGTGGCCCCCATGGCGCGCCCCCGCGCGCTCCTCGTCCGGGCCCGGCGGGCCGTGGAGGCAGGTCGCGTGGATCGTGCCGTGGCCCTGCACGAGCGCGCCGCGTCGGCGGCGGCGGCACTGGGGGTCCCCTACGAGGAGGGCATGGCCCGGCTCCACCTGGCCCAGCTCGCCGACTCCGCCGCCCGCCGGACCGATCAGGCCGAGCGGGCCAGGAGCCTCCTCGCACGGGCGCAGGCGCCCACGCCGACGGCGCGGGCAGCCGCCCTGATCGGCTGACCGGGGCGTCCGGCGCTCAGGGTTCGGGCCCCGTCGACCAGACGGTCTCGGCGAGGCCGAGCTCGATGCCGACCTCGACGTCCACGACCATGCCGACGCGCTGGTCGTCGATGCCGAGCTCTGCCGCGATGGGCGCGCTGGACACGTCGTGGAACGTCAGGAGGTGGTCGTCGCCTCGCGGCACGACCTTCGGGACGGTGGTGACCGAGATCGGTGCCTCGCACAGCTCCTGGTAGGCGGCGAGCGACGGATCGGCGCTGCTGCGCACCTGGCGCAGGAAGGGGACGTGGACGGACGTCAGGTCGGTGACGGCATCGACGGCGGCGTCGTAGGCGTCAGCGACGGCCTTCCTGGCGGCGGCGAGCAGCGTCTTCACCGAGCGGTCCCTCGGCGGGGGGACGTCGTCGGGCTCGCTGCCGGGCGGGGCCTTCTCGAAGGAGAGCAGCGGCGTCCAGCCCGCCTGGGCGCCCTGGCCGAAGCGACCGCCGTACGCCTCGACGTGCCATCCGAGCCGCTCCGCGTCGCCCGTGGGGTCGACGTCCCCGAGCAGCTCGGTGAAGCGCCCCATGGACTTGGGGAAGCCGTTGACCTCACGTCCGATCGTGAGCGACAGGGGGTTGTCGACCACCATGTACGGCACGGCCGCTGCGGTCCCGATCCCTCCGCGTCGGCTCTTGAGCGGGATCCAGATGCCGAGCTGGGTCTCGGTCAGCACGCCCATCTCGTCGAAGGAGTGCGGGGCGGTGCCGAAGGTGGACGGACCGGTCCCCGACAGGGTCCTCGAGCTCGTCGAGGCGCCGTCGGTCATCGTGCCGATCGACAGGAGCACCTTGTCCGAGGCCGGCTCGTAGGGGTCGGTGCCCGGTGGCACCCGCAGCACCGCCTCGCACCACTCGTGCAGCTTCGACTCCGTCGCCTGCACGAAGGCCGCGACGGCGACCATCGACCCGCGGGAGGGGCCGATCGCGGTCTGCACCGGGTTCGCGCCGAAGTCGACGAAGTCGGGAAGGTCGGTCACGGTCCCACCACCTTGTTCGTGCACGGCTCCCCAGCGGCGTGCTCGCGCCGACGGTAGCCGGATCGGACTCGGAGCCGCGGGGGTGGGCCGATAGCCTCGCCCGCCGTGTCCCAACCCGCCTTCACCGCGCCGATCGGCACGCAGGACGTCCTGCCCCCGGCCTCGGCCCGGTGGACCGCGCTGCTCGGCACCTTCGCCGACGTCGTGGGCCGCTACGGCTACGGCATGGTGCACACGCCGATGTTCGAGGACGTCGGCGTGTTCCTGCGCATGGGCGAGGGGACCGAGGTCGTCACGAAGGAGATGTACGACTTCGAGGACAAGGGCGGCCGCCGGATCGCCCTGCGTCCCGAGGGCACGGCCGGCGTGGTCCGGGCCTTCGTGGAGCACCGCCCGCTCACGCCCTGGAAGGCGTGGTACGTCACGCCGGCGTTCCGGTACGAGAAGCCCCAGAAGGGCCGCCTGCGCCAGCACCACCAGGTGGGCATCGAGGTGCTCGGGGTGGACGACCCCGACGTCGACGTCGAGGTGATCGCCCTCGCCGATCGGTACCTGCGCGCGCTCGGCTCCACGCGGTTCCGCATCGAGGTGAACTCGATGGGCTCCGCCGAGGACCGGGCCGCCTACTCGACGGCGCTCACGACCTTCCTCGAGGCGCGCATCGACGACCTGGCCGAGGAGGACCGGCCCAAGGTCGCCCGCAACCCGCTCCGGGTCCTCGACTCCAAGCGCCGCCAGACCATCCAGGCCATCGAGGGTGCGCCGAGCATCGCCGACGTGATGGGCGACGAGGGCAAGGCGCGCTTCGCCCGCGTGCTCTCGGGCCTCGACGCCCTGGGCATCGCCCACACCGTGCAGCCCCGCCTCGTCCGCGGCCTGGACTACTACACGCACACGCTCTTCGAGTTCCAGAGCGACGCGCTCGACGCCGCCCAGTCGACGATCCTCGGCGGCGGTCGCTACAACGGCCTGGCCGAGAGCCTGGGCGGCCCGCCGACGCCCGGCATCGGGTTCGGCTCGGGGATCGAGCGGGTGCTGCTGCACCTCGACGCCGAGGGCGCCTTCCCCGGGCCCGATGCATCGGTCGACGCCTTCGTCGTCGACGTCGTCGACGGCACCGCCGCTCGCGACCTGGCCGAGTCGCTCCGCTCCGCCGGCCTGTCGGCCGATCGGGCCTGGTCGGGCGAGGACGGGACGCCGCGGTCGATGAAGGCCCAGATGAAGGCCGCCAACCGCTCCGGCGCCGCCGTCGCCGTGATCGTCGGCAAGGACGAGGCCGAGACGGGCACCGCCACGGTCCGCGACCTGCGCGGCGACGCCGGGCAGCAGACCGTCGCCGTCGCCGACGTCGCCGCCACCATCCGCACGCTCCTCGGCTGACCAGCCGCCACGCAGAACCCACGACAAGGACACCACGCCGTGACCGAGATCCTCCCGCCCGGGCCCGCCGCCGGACTCCGCACCCACTGGTGCGGCGAGCTGCGCGCCAGCGACATCGGCAAGACCGTCTCCCTGACCGGCTGGGTCGAGAACCGCCGGGAGCACGGCGAGCACCTCGCCTTCATCGACCTGCGGGACCGCACCGGGATCACGCAGTGCGTCGTCTCCAAGGCCCACGACCTGCGCGGCGAGTTCGTCCTGCGGATCACGGGCACGGTCGAGGCGCGCCTCGAGGGGGCGACCAACGACAAGCTGCCCACCGGCGAGATCGAGATCCAGGACACGACCGTCGAGGTCCTCTCCACGTCGACGCCGGCGCCGTACCAGCTCCGCGACGCGAAGACCGTCGACGAGAACATCCGCCTCAAGCACCGCTACTACGACCTGCGCCAGCCGCGCATGCAGCAGAACCTGCAGGTCCGCACGATCGTGAACCGGGCCATCCGGAACACCTTCGTCGAGAACGGCTTCGTCGAGGTCGAGACCCCGCTGCTGATCGCGTCGACGCCCGAGGGCGCCCGCGACTTCGTCGTCCCCTCGCGCCTGCACCCGGGCGCCTTCTACGCGCTGCCGCAGTCGCCGCAGCTCTTCAAGCAGCTCTGCATGGTCGGCGGCGTCGACCGCTACTTCCAGATCGCCCGCTGCCTGCGCGACGAGGACCTCCGGGCCGACCGGCAGTTCGAGTTCACCCAGCTCGACATGGAGTGCTCCTTCGTCGGCCAGGACGAGGTGCTCGACTTCGTGACCCGGTCGGTGGCCGCCGCCGTGCGGGCGGTGACGGGGGAGGAGCTGGCCGAGATCCCCCGCATGACGTGGGAGGAGGCCCAGGAGCGCTTCGGCTCCGACAAGCCCGACGTCCGCTTCGGCATGGAGCTCGTCGAGCTGACCCCGGTCTTCGCGGGCACCGAGGCCAACGTCTTCAAGGCGCCGTGCGTCAAGGGCATCCGCCTCGAGGGCGGCTCGTCGCTGACGCGCAAGCAGATCGACAACCTCGTCGACCAGGCCAAGCTCTGGGGCGCCAAGGGCCTCGCCTGGATGCGGGTCGTCGACGAGGGCGGGAGCCCGACGCTCGACGCCGGCGTCGCCAAGTTCCTGTCCGAGGCCGAGTCGACGGCCACGATCGAGGCCCTCGGCGCCGAGCCCGGCGACATGGTGTTCCTGGTCGCCGACGAGCGTCCCGTGGTCCGCCACATCCTCGGTCTGCTCCGCCTCGAGCTGGGCCGGCCCCCGGTCAACGAGGGCGGCTTCGCCTTCCTGTGGGTGACCGACTTCCCGATGTTCGACGACGAGCTCGGCCCCGACGGCCGCCCGCAGGCCATGCACCACCCCTTCACGATGCCCAACGCCGAGGACCTGGAGGCCGGGCTCGTCGAGTCCGACCCGACCCGGGTCCGCTCGGTCGCCTACGACCTGGTCTGCAACGGCTGGGAGCTCGGCTCGGGCAGCGTCCGGATCCACCGCAGCGACATCCAGCAGCGGGTGTTCGACGCGCTCGGGATCGGCGCCGAGGAGGCGCAGGAGAAGTTCGGCTTCCTCCTCGACGCCTTCCAGTACGGCCCTCCGCCCCACGCGGGCTTCGCGTTCGGCATCGACCGGCTCGTCGCGCTCCTGGCCGGCGAGACCAACATCCGCGAGGTCATCGCCTTCCCGAAGACCCAGAAGGGCGCCGATCCGCTCACCGAGGCGCCCGCCGAGCTCGAGCAGCGGATCCTCGACGAGCTCGGCCTCCGGGTGCTGCCCCGCATCGACTGAGCCCGCGCCCGGTCCGTCCTAGACGCCCTCGAGCTCGTCGAGCAGGCCGCGGAGCGCGCGCCGGGTCGCGTCGCGCTGGTCGGCCAGCGTCCGGCGTCCGGACCAGGCGCCCAGGCCACCGAGGACGCCGCCGAGGGGCACCGACCCGAGCAGGAAGACGAACTCACCGAGCAGCGCAGCGGCGGCGAGGCCCGCGGCCGGCGCGACCGCGGCCGGGATGACGACCAGTCCCGACCGGAGCCCGGTCCGCATGTCGTCGAAGGACGCCTCCAGGCGCACCACGGACCGACCCTCGCCCAGGGCGGCGACCGAGGCGATGACGGCGTCCAGCTCGCCGAGGCGCAGCCGGCGCGTCGTGCGACCGTCGACCTTGCGGCGGACCTTGGCACCCAGGTCGTCCCGGGGCCGCCACACCTCGGCGCTGCCGCGCCGCTCGTCCCGCCGGAGCAGCTGCCTGGTCAGCCACGTGCTCACCCGGGCCCGGGCCGCGACCGGGTCGAGCGGGACGTCGCGCACCTCGGCGACCCGGCTCGGCCCGAGCAGGCCGCCGCGGGCGGCCCGGGTCCGGAGCATCCCGGCGTCGTGCTCGGCCAGGGCCAGCTCGACGGCGGCGCGCTCGATGCCGACCTCGGCCGCGGCCTCGCTCAGCGTCCGTCGGTCCACGCCGCGGGGTTCCGGCGCGCCCGGAGCGCCCAGCTCGGTCGCCCGGCGCAGCACGGCGTCGACCTCGTCGGGGTCGAGCCGCTCGCCACGGGGGTCGGCGGGGTCGCTCACGGCTCCATCCTGCCCCGACCTAGCGTGACCGGCGTGCACGTCCACCACCTCACCAGCGTCGACGGCGAGATCGTGTTCGACATGGACCCCGACGTCGTCGGACCGGCCGCCGGCGGGACCCGCCTGGTCGAGGGCGTCACCGTGGACGAGGTCGCCCTCCTCGCCCGGGCGATGACCTACAAGTTCGCGGCCTTCGAGCGGCGCCTGGCCGGGGCCAAGGCCGGCATCCGACCACGCCTGCTCGACAGCCGGGCCGAGACGGTGGGCCGCTACGTCGAGGAGATCCGCCCGCTGGTCCAGTCGGAGCGGTTCCTCACCGGCGCCGACATGGGCACGGTGACCGAGGACTTCGCCACCCTCGAGGCCGACCCGCTCGTCGTCGCGCTGTTCCGGACCGAGGTCGACGGCGTCGGCTTCGAGGAGCTCGTGACCGGCCGGGGCGTGGTCGCCGCCGCCGCGGCGTGGCTCGGTCGCGACGACCTGGCCGGCACGACCGTGGCCATCGAGGGGTTCGGCAAGGTCGGCCACGGCGTGGCCCGGGAGGTCGTGCGCCGCGGCGGCCGGATCGTGGCCGTGTCGACCGTGCGCGGCGCGGTCGCCCGGGCGTCGGGCTTCGACGTCGAGGAGCTGCTCGCCGCCCGGGACGAGCACGGCGAGTCGTTCCCCCTGCACCTCGGCCTCGACGTCCACCCGGCCCGCGAGCTGCACGAGCTGCCCGTGGACGTCCTCGTCCCCGGGGCGCGGACCGGCGTCCTCGACGGCGACCTCGCCGCCCGGGTCCAGGCCCGGGTCGTCGCCCCCGCAGCCAACGTGCCCTACACCGCCGCCGGCCTCGCCGCCCTCCGAGCCGCCGGCGTCGTCGCCCTGCCCGACTTCGTCTGCAACGCCGGGGCGACCCTCGCCTACGAGACCACCCCGGGTCTGCCGGCGCACGAGGTCCTCGCCGCCGCCGAGCGTCGGATCGTCGAGCGGATCACGGCCGCACGGTTGGCTCGCATGGACCCGATCGCCCACGCCACGACCCTGGCGGACACGTTCCTGGCCACCTGGGTCCCCGCCGACCAGCGGCCCGACGGTCCGGCCCTGGCCCCCGAGCCGATCGCTGGCCGCAGCGGCCCGAGCGGCTCGTGACCGACGACCTCTTCGCCGCCGCCGCCCGGGAGCGCCTCGACCGCACCCAGCCCCTGGCCGCCCGCCTCCGCCCGGCCAGCCTCGACGACATCGTCGGCCAGGAGCACCTGCTCGGCCCCGGCAAGCCGCTGCGGACCCTGGTCGAGGCCGACCGGCTGTCGTCCGCGCTGCTGTGGGGGCCTCCCGGCACCGGCAAGACCACGTTGGCCCGGGCCGTGGCCGCGCACACGGCCAAGGTGTTCGTGCAGCTGTCCGCGGTCACGGCGACGGTCAAGGACGTGCGCGAGACCATCGAGGCGGCCCGGTACCGGCTGGGGGAGCAGGGACGGGGCACGATCCTGTTCCTCGACGAGATCCACCGCTTCAACAAGGCCCAGCAGGACGCGCTGCTCCCCGCCGTGGAGGACGGCCTCGTCGTCCTGGTCGGTGCGACGACGGAGAACCCGTACTTCGAGGTCAACGCCCCGCTGCGGAGCCGCTCCACCCTGTTCCGGCTGGAGCGGCTCACACCGGCGGCGGTGCGCGACCTGCTGCGCCGGGGCCTGGAGGCGGAGGGGGCCGAGGCCGACGACGACGCGCTCGACCACCTCGCCGAGCGGGCCACGGGCGACGGGCGGCAGGCCCTCACGGCCCTCGAGGTCGCGGTCGCCCTGGCCGCGGCACGGGCCGAGCGCGACCCCACCGCCGGCCGACGTCCCCGGGTCGCACTCGTCGACGCCGAGGCGGCGCTCGGCACCAACGCCCTGCGCTACGGCGTCGACGACCACTACGACGTCGTGTCGGCGTTCATCAAGTCGATCCGGGGCAGCGACCCCGACGCCGGCCTCTACTGGCTGGCCCGCATGGTCGAGGCCGGGGAGGACGTCCGCTTCATCGCCCGCCGGCTCGTGATCCTCGCCTCCGAGGACGTCGGCCTCGCCGACCCCACGGCCCTCGTCGTGGCCCAGGCCGCAGCCGACGCCGTCGACCGGGTCGGCCTGCCCGAGGCGGGGCTGAACCTGGCCCAGGCCGTGCTCCACCTCGCCCAGGCCCCCAAGTCGAACCGGGCGGCGCTCGCGTGGTGGGCCGCCCTGGCCGACGTGCGGGACCGGCCGGCCGGCGAGGTGCCCGCGCACCTGCGGGACGCCCACTACCAGGGCGCGGCCCGCCTCGGCCACGGCGCCGGCTACCGGTACCCGCACGACGACCCCCGGGGCTGGGTGCCCCAGACCCACCTGCCGCCCGAGGTCGCCGACCGCTCGTACTACGAGCCGTCTCCGCACGGCTTCGAGGCCGAGGTCGCCGAGCGCCTCGCCGCCCACCGTGCCGACCCGTCGCGCACCGAACCGCCATCGGGCCCGGACCACCCCCACCGATAGGCTGGACCGCCGTGAGAGCAGACGACCTCCGCCGCGCCTGGACCGAGTTCTTCGCCGAGCGCGGGCACACCGACGTGCCCTCGGCGGGCCTGATCCCGCACCACCCGTCGGCCCCGATGTTCACGAACTCGGGGATGATGCCCTTCGTGCCGTTCTTCCTCGGCGAGGAGGAGGTCCCCTACGACCCGCCCCGGGCCACGAGCATCCAGCGCTGCGTGCGGGCCGGCGGCAAGCACAACGACCTCGACGCGATCGGTCGGTCGATGCGCCACCTCAGCTTCTTCGAGATGCTGGGCAACTTCAGCTTCGGCGACTACTTCAAGGCCGAGGCCATCGCCTGGGCGTGGGAGTTCGTCACCGAG
>CAZCEZ010000012.1:0-23694 GCA_964497795.1 uncultured Acidimicrobiaceae bacterium
CATGCGCATCGGGATCTTCGGCGGCCTGGCCGCCACCGCGACCATCGACGAGGTCGTCGACGACGTCCGCACGGCCCAGGACGAGGGCTTCGCCTCCTACTGGGTGCCCCAGATCTTCGGCTACGACGCCCTCACCCTCCTGGCCGTCGTCGGCCGCGAGACGGGCGGCGCGGACGGCACCATCGAGCTGGGCACGTCGGTCATCCCCACCTACCCCCGCCACCCGGCGATGCTGGCCGCCCAGGCCCTCACCACCCAGCAGGCCTGCGGCGGGCGCCTCACGCTCGGGATCGGCCTGTCGCACCAGCCGGTCATCGAGCACATGTTCGGCATGGACTTCGCCAAGCCGGTCCGCCACCTGCGGGAGTACCTCGACGTGCTCATGCCCCTCGTGGACGGACGGCCCGCCGACGCCGACGGCGAGACGATCTCGGCCCACCTCGCGCTCGACGTGCCGGGAGCCGAGCCGGTCCCGGTCCTCGTCGCCGCTCTCGGCCCCCAGATGCTGGCCGTGACCGGC
Organism: uncultured Acidimicrobiaceae bacterium; assembly: GCA_964497795.1. Lineage (GTDB taxonomy): Bacteria > Actinomycetota > Acidimicrobiia > Acidimicrobiales > Salinilacustritrichaceae > Salinilacustrithrix. The sequence continues at coordinate 521 of CAZCEZ010000012.1, forward strand.
CGGCGCACCGCGGGGACGATCCTGTGGATGACGGGGCCGCGCACGATCGCCGAGCACACCGTGCCCGCGCTGGTCGGGGCGGCCGAGGCCGCCGGCAACCCCGCGCCCCGCGTCGCCGCAGGCGTCCCGGTGTGCGTCACCGACGACGTCGAGGGCACCCGCGCCCGGGCGGCGAAGGTGTACGCCGTCTACGGCCAGCTGCCGTCGTACCGGGCCATGCTCGACCGCGAGGGGATCGAGGGCCCCGCCGACCTGGCCGTGATCGGCGACGAGGCGACGGTCGCCGAGCGCCTCCGGGGCTTCGCCGGTGCCGGCGTCACCGACCTGGCGGCCAGCGAGTTCGGGTCCACGCCCGAGGAGCGGGCCCGGACCCGGGCCGTGCTGCGCGACCTCATCGGGACCGGCTCGTGAAGGTCCGCGTCGGCTACGGCCTCGGCACCCGGACGCGGACCAACGACCTCGAGCGCTTCGCCGCCCTCGTCGACGGCCTCGAGGCGCTGCGGTACGACTCGCTCTGGCTGTCGGAGAAGGTCACCGACCACTGCCCCGACCCGCTCGTCGCCCTCGCCTTCGCCGCCGGGCGGACCACCCGGCTCAAGCTCGGCACCAGCGTGCTCGTGCTCCCCGGCCGGAACCCGATGCTGCTGGCCAAGGAGGTCGCCACGCTCGACCGCCTCTCGGGCGGCCGCTTCCTGCCCGCGTTCGGGATCGGCCAGGTCGACCCGGCCGAGCAGCAGGCCTTCGGGGTCGACCGCCGGGAGCGGGGCCGCCGCTACGACGAGGCCCTCCCGCTGCTGCGCCGGTTCTGGACCGAGGACGCCGTGGACCACGACGGCGAGTTCTTCACCTACGAGGCCGCGACCGTCGTGCCCCGGCCCGTGCAGGACCCGGTCGAGCTGTGGTTCGGCGGCATCTCCCCGCACGCGCTGCGGCGCACCGGCGTCCACGGCGACGGCTGGCTGCCGAGCTTCTGCACGCCCGAGGACGTGGCCGCCGGCCGTCCCGAGATCGAGCGGATCGCCGCCGAGCACGGACGGGAGATCGACCCCGAGCACTTCGGCGCGCTCATCCCCTACGCCGTGGACGGCATCCCCGACCTCGTCGCCGCCGCCCTCGCCCACCGACGGCCCGACGTCGAGCCGGGCGACGTCGCAGCCGGGAGCCTCGACGGGCTGCGCACGCTCATCGAGCGCTTCGTCGCCGTCGGCGCGTCCAAGTTCGTCGTCGTGCCCCTCGTCGAGCCCGGGGACTGGCCCGACCACCTGGCCGAGGTGGCCGAGGTGGTCATGCCGCTGCAGACCTGATCAGGTCCCGAGCCTGCGGGCCGGCACGTCCCGGGCCCGGCGGAACCGGCCGAGGCCGCCGACGCGCCCGTCACCCGTGGCCGCACCGAGGTCGACCACCTGGGTCGTGCCGGCCGCGGCCGCTGCGCCTGCGACGCCGAACCGGCTGAGCACCCGGTGCTCGGGCACGGGCTGGGTGCGCGCCCAGGCGAGCAGCCCGAGGCCGCAGAGCACGACGAGCAGCCCGAGGAGCCGCCCGTCGGTGCCCGAGGTCGCGGCGGCGGGCAGCGGCGCCGGGGTCTGGGCCGTGAGGACGGGGGCGGTGGCGGTCGCGCCCTGCTCGGCGGCGGGAAGGGCGGCCCGGACGGGTTGGGCCGCGAGCACGTCGTCGGTCACCGGGGCCGGCACCGAGAACGACGGTGAGGCCGGCGCGGAACCGCCGGGCGGCGGGGGCGGCGGGGAGGCGGGCCCCTCGGACGGCGCCGCGACGGGCGGGAGGTCGATCGGGGTGGGCCCGGCGCTCGAGGGCCGGGCGACGAGGGCGTCGTCGCCGGGCCGCTCGAAGACGATGCGGAACGGCGAGGTGGCCTCGCTGCCCTCGACCGAGCCGGCCACGAGGACCACGTCGATCCGGTCGCCGAACTGGAGCGGTGCCAGCGGGAAGGTCCAGCTCGCCCCGTCCTCGGCCCGGATCCCCTGGACCGAGGCCGAGCAGTCCGGGCTGGGCTTGGCCGACCACGCCCCGGCGTGGGCGCCGGTCCAGCCGCTCCCGGCCTGGCAGGCGAGGAGGATCGCGGCCTCGCCCCCCGCCTCCGAGGCGGGGACCAGGGTCAGGATCGGCGAGCCGAGGCCGTCGGGCAGCGTGGCCCGGAGCGCGGCGATGGCCGTGGCGCCCTCGGGGGTCGACTCGACCAGCAGCTGCCCGGGGGTGACGTCGGGCGTGGCCGTCGCCACCTGGGCGAGCGTGGGGTCCTGGTTGAGCCGCGACCACCACCCGAGGTCGTCGAGGGTGACCGGCTCGTCCGCGACCGCGCCGGGCGCGACGAGCGCGAGGGCGGCACCGACCACGACGGCGATCGCGCCCGCGGCCCGGGCCAGGCCGCCCGACCGACGGCGGGCGCGCCTCACGCCCGGTCCTCGCCAGGATCGGGGGCGGCGACCAGGGGGCGGGTGCGGCGGCGCCGGGACGGCGCCCGGGTCGTCGCCTGCTTGCGCGTGGCCCGGGTCTCGGGCTTGGGGCGCGCCGCGACCGGATCGGGGGCCGGGTCGACCGCGGCGACGGCCTCGACCAGCACCGGCGCCTCGTCGTCCGCCGCCGGCGCCGCGCCGGAGCGGTTGATCGTGGCGACGTCGCCACCCAGGTAGGTGGAGACGACGTGGGGGTCGTGGATGACCTCGTCGGGGGTGCCCTCCATGATCGGGTGGCCCAGCTCGAGGGCGATCATCCGGTCCGAGATGCCGCAGATCAGGGGCATGTCGTGCTCGATGACGAGCAGGGCGCAGCCGGTCTCGGCCTGGATCCGCTCGAGCAGCGGGCCGAGCGCCTCGGTCTCGGCCTGCGCGATGCCCGAGGAGGGCTCGTCGAGCAGGAGCACGGTCGGGTCGTGGGCCACGCACATGGCGAGGTCGACGATGCGCCGGGACCCGGTGGACAGCTCGCGGACGAACTTGTCGCGGAACGCCCCGAGGTTCATGAGCTCGATGAGGTCGTCGACGGTCCAGGCCACGTCCTCCTCCTGGCGCACGACGAGCGGCAGGTTCAGCAGCGCGGCGAGGTGGTCGTGGATCTCGAGGTGGCGCTCCAGGCCGATCGCGATGTTCTCGGCCACGGTGAGGGAGCCGGCGAGTCGGGCGTCCTGGAAGGAGCGACCGAGGCCCATCCACGCCCGCTGGTCGGGCCGGGCGTCGGTCACGTCGCGACCCTCGAGGCGGATGTGGCCCTCGTCGGGGACGAGGAAGCCCGAGATCAGGTCGAAGATGGTGGTCTTGCCCGCGCCGTTCGGCCCGATGAGGCCGAGGATCTCGCCGCGGTGCAGGTGGAACGAGGCGTCGTCGACGGCGACGATGCCACCGAAGCGCTTGGTGACGCCCTCGAGCACGAGCACCGGCTCCTCGTCGCGGTCCACGGGCGTCCGCTCCCGCACCTCGAGGAGGGGGACGGGACCGGTGTCGGCGTCGGGATCCGTGGCCTTGGCGGCGGTGGAGCCGGCACCCTCGAGGAAGACGGAGCGCACGATGTCGCCGCGACCGAGCAGCTCGGCGGTCGGGCCCTCGAAGCGGACCTCGCCCTTCTCCAGGAAGTACGCCCGGTCGGCGACGGTGAGCGCCACGTTGATCGACTGCTCCACGAGCACGATGGCGGTGCCGCCGGCCTGGATGCGCCGCACGATGCCGAGCAGCTGCTCCACGATGGCCGGGGCGAGGCCGAGGGACAGCTCGTCGATGACGAGCAGCTTCGGCTTGGCGATGAAGGCCATCCCGAGGGCGAGCATCTGCTGCTCGCCGCCCGACAGGTTCCCCGCCATCTGGTCGATGCGCTCCTCGAGGCGGGGGAACGTGCGCAGCACCTCCGCCGTCGTCGCCTCGATGTGGGCGGGGTCGTCGCGGTACAGCCAGCCGGCGGCCCGGAGGTGCTCGGCCACGGTGAGGGTCGGGAACACCGCCTTGCCACCGGGCACCTGGATGACGCCCTTGGCCGTCGTCGCGGCGGCGTCGAGGTGGGTGATGTCCTCGCCGTCGAAGAGCACGGCGCCCCCGACGGGGTCGACGACGCCCGAGATCGCCTTCAGGAGCGTGGACTTTCCCGCGCCGTTGGTCCCGAGCAGCGCCACGCACTCGCCGGGCGCCACGGTCATGTCGACGCCGAACAGCACCTGGACCTGGTCGTAGGCGACCTCGACGCCGCGGCAGACCAGCAGGTCGCCCTCGTCGCCGGCCGCGGCCAGGGCTGCGGCCGCGTCCACGGCCCGGCGGGCCTGCTCGACGTCGCGGGAGACGAAGCGGACCGCGGAGGCACCGACCGCGCCGGCGAGGCCGACGATGACGGCCAGGCCGATGGTCGCCGTCCGGTAGGAGGACTCGGCCAGGCCGCCCACGATCAGGGAGCCGACGAGACCGCCGAGGCCGACGAGGATGAGCGACCACCCGTAGGCCTGGGTCCGGATGCGGGCGGGCACGACCAGCGCGACGAGCGGGTAGTAGGCGGGCTGGAAGGCGGCGAACCCGGTGGAGGCCAGCACCGAGAAGAGCAGCGAGCCCGCGGCGAAGGGCAGGACGGCCATCATCACGAGGCCGACGGCACCGGCGGTGAAGGACAGGCCGGTGATGGTGGCGAGGCGCTCCGTGCGCCCCTCGGCCAGGGCCCGGCTGGCCAGGCGCTGGCCGTAGGACAGGCCGGCCAGGGTCCCGGCACCGGCGAGGAACGCCTGCACGCCGCGCATCGTCGGCGAGAACCCGTAGATGTCCTCGAAGAACAGCGAGGAGATGGCGCCGATGGTCAGGAAGCCGGACCCGAGCAGGAAGGCGCCCAGGTAGAGCCGGCGCATCGAGGGGATGGCGAACAGGGTCCGGCGGGCCTCGCCGAACCCGATGGCCTGCCCCTCGTCGTCGTCGGCGTCCGGGGTGGCCGCGGCGACGAGGGCCTCGAGGTCGTCGGCCGCGGGCTCCCCGACCACCACCGGGCTGGTCGCGGTGGTGCCGCCCCGGCGGGGGTGGGGCAGGGCCCGGGCTGCGCCGATGAGGAACACCGTGGGGACGGCGAGCACCAGGAACATGGCCTGCCAACCGAGCAGGCCGGCCCCGGCGCCGATCAGGATCGCCGTCACCCGGGAGATCGGGTTGGCCGCGCGGTGGAGCTCGAAGACCTTCGGCTGCACCTCGGGTGCGTAGTAGTCGGTCAGCAGCGACGCGTGGACCGGGTCGTTGACCGTGCGCCCGAGCCCCGATCCCATCCGGGCGATCACGAGGAGCACGACGACGCCGGCCCAGCCCGACAGGCCGGTGAGCACCGACATCGACATCCAGCCGAGGGCCGCGAAGAAGACCAGCTTGGTGCGGTCGAAGCGGTCGGCCACGTACGTGAGCGGCAGCACGGCGAGCAGCACGAACACCGACACCAGGGCGGCGACGAGGATGATGCCGGAGTCGCCGAGGCCGAAGGTGTCGCGGATCTCGGGCGTGGCGATCCCGAACAGGATCTGGTCCAGCTCGTCGACGAAGTTCAGGCCGAACAGCACCAGCAGCGGTGCCGCCGACGCGCCCCCGGTGACGACGGCCAGTCGCTGGCGGATGCTCATCGTCGACCTCCCCCGGTCGTGGCCGGCACGTCGTCGGGGACGAGCACCACCTCGTCGTCGTGGGACGGCTGCGCCGGCCCCGGAGCCGATCCGTCGGCGACGAAGCCGGCCAGGGTCCGGTCCCCGTCGGCCTCGGCGTCTGCGCCCCCATCGGCGTCCAGGGGGACCTCGTCGGACTGCAGCGAGTCGGCGACCAGGCTCGGGACGTGGATGCCGTGGCGGTCGGCCACCTTGCGCAGCCAGCCGTCGCGCAGCCGGTAGAGGCCCTCGGAGAGGCCGCCGGGCAGCACCATGAGCAGCACGAGCAGGCCGAGGCCGCTGGTGAGCAGCTCGACCAGTTCGATCTCGCGCAGCCCCGGCAGCAGCGGCAGGCCGACGACGTAGAGCGCGCCGAGCACGGCGCCGGCGATCGAGCCGACGCCGCCGATGACGCTCATCACGAACAGCTCGACGGACTTGTCGGCGGTGAAGCCGCCCGGCGAGAAGACCGTGTTGTTGTACGCGAGCAGCGACCCGGCGAGGCCGGCGATGAAGCCGGAGATGGCGAAGGCCGCCATCCGGGTCGCGGCGAGGTTGACGCCGAAGGCCTGGACGAGGCGGCCGTTGTCCCGGGCGCCGATCAGGATCCGACCGGTGCGGTTGCGGCGCAGCGCCCGGGCCATGCCGACGACCAGGCACAGGAAGGCCAGGCACAGGTAGTAGAACTTCGCGTCCGGTTGCACGGTGACCGGTCCGAGCTGCGACGGCGACTCGAGGTCGAAGCGCTCGAAGAGCACCGGCCGGTCGATGAAGGTCCCGTCCGCGGGCAGCAGCCAACCGAAGAACTCGCGCTTGAGCACGAAGCCCTCGACCGCGAAGGCGAAGGCGAGCGTCGTCACGGCGAGGAACAGGCCCTGGATGCGCAGAGCGGGCAGGCCGACCACGACGGCGACCAGCGCGCCGACCATGGCACCGGTGAACACCGCACCGAAGAAGTCCCACTGGTGGTTGGCGGCCAACCCGCCGGCCACGGCCGAGCCGACGCCGGCGATGGCGTACTGGCCGAGGCTGATCTGACCGGTCCAGCCGGTCAGCACGACGAGCGACACGCCGATGATGGCGTAGAGCACGGCGATGGTGGCCTGCGGGGTCTGCACGTCGCCGAGCACGAAGGGCGCGGCCACGGCGGCGATGCCGACGAGCACGGCGATCCCGACGCGGGCGCGGCGGACCTCGGGCACGTCCCGGAGCTCGAGGGGGATCGGCCGGAACTCGCGCACCGCCTGCCACGACGAGGCGCCGAGCTCCATGGCCCGGCTGAGCTTGCCGCGCTGCACGAGCAGGGCGACCGTGATCACCACGAACATGGCGGCCGTGGCCAGGGACGACCGGTTGGTGGCGAAGATGGCGGCCCGGTCCACGACGCCGATGAAGAGCCCGGCGCCGAAGGCGATCGGCAGGCTCTCCATGCGGGCCATGACCGCGACGGCCAGGCCGAACAGCAGCGTCGTGAGACCGACGAAGCCGGTGAGGGGGATGCCGATCAGGGGACCGCGGAGGAACACGCCGACGGCGGACAGGACGGCGGCCAGCATCCACACGATGGTCGAGACGCGCTTGACCGGGATCCCGAGCAGCGAGGCCCGCTCGGCGTTCTCGGCCGAGGCCCGGACCGCGACGCCGATGTCGGTGAAGCGGAAGAAGGCACCGAGCGCCACGACGATGGCCCCGACGACCAGGACGGTCATCAGGTGGTCGCCGGTGAGGGTCTGCACGCCGAAGCGGGTCTGGAAGCCCGAGACCGGCGAGTTGTACTCGAAGGCGAGCGAGTCGATGAGCTCACCGCCCACCCACTGCTTGGCGTAGAACTCGAGGATCAGCAGCACCAGGCTCACGCCGATCGTGACCACGGTCAGGATGAGCCGCGGGGCGTTGGAGAAGCGGCGGACCAGGGTCACCTCGGTGACGCCCCCGAGCAGCGCGCCGCCCAGGACGACGATCGGGATGACCGCCATGTACGGCACGCCCCGCTTGGCGATGAGCAGCAGGGCGATCACCGCCGGGACGGCGCCGAGCTGGGCCTGGGCGAAGTTGATGATCCGGTTGGCCCGGTACACCAGGATCAGGCCCATGCCGACCAGGGCGTAGAGGGCGCCGACGACCGCACCGTCGATGAGGACCTCCCGGGGCAGCGACCGCGGGTAGCGGCCGACCTCGAGGAAGCCGACGTCGACGAGGGGGACGTCGATGCGCCCGAACACGAGCTGCACGGCCACCTCGACCAGCAGCACGTAGAGGACCACGGCCTTGACCACGACCCCCCAGCGGGGCGCGTCCCAGGCGGCGCGTGCCGCGCCGGCGGCGCGGGCCACCGGTGCGGGCAGCGTGGGCATCGCCACGGCGCTCACGACGCCGGGACCGGGATCTGGTCCAGGCCGCCCGGCCACTGGCCGAGCTGGTGGCGCTTGCCGCCGGCCACGGGCACGTAGGACCCGGGCTGGCCGTCGATGGAGGACGGCGCCGTGTTGGACCAGTACACCTCCTTGGCGTCGGACAGGGCCGTGTAGTCGCCCTGACCGAAGGCGTAGAGCGGCAGGTCGGGCGTGCCGCCCGAGCCCGGGAAGCTGAGCACGCCCTGCTCGAAGGACAGCGGGTTCAGGTTCGGCCCGGCGCCCTGGAGGCCCAGGCCGAGCAGCCAGATCTGCTCCCACGTGGTGCCGCAGCCGTTCTGGCCGCAGGGGTGGCCCTCGCGCCCCGTGGCCTGCCAGACCCGGGCCGAGTCGGCGTCGTCCAGCGGCTGGTTCAGCCCGAGGTGGGACGGCCCGAAGGCGTGGGCCATGATCTCGCTGTCGTAGAGGCGCCCGAGCTTGTCGTAGTCGATGAGGCCCAGGCCCGGGATCAGGTACTCGGGCACGTAGCGGTTGCCCGACAGGCCCTTGGTCAGGAACGCCGGGGCGATCGGGTCGCACATGCAGGCCACGGTCGTGGCCTTCTCGTCGATCAGCTTGGCCACGACGGCCCGGGTCTGCTCGGCGCCCCGCTCGATGTCGGACTCGTAGGTGAGGATCGGCACGTCACCACCGCCGCAGGCGGCCACGGCGGCCTGCACGCGCTGGGCGTTGAGCACGTTGGCCTCGATCTCGGGCGTGACCACGGCCAGCTTGCGGACCGTCTCGCGCCCGCCGATGGTCGGGTGGATGACCCGGCCGGCGTGGCTGGCCGGCTGGCCGGCCATCTTCTTGCAGTAGTACTCCGAGATGTGGTCGGCGGACTGGGTCCCCGACATGGCGTAGTCGTACCGGAACGGGCGCCGCTGGGTGAAGTAGCGCTCGTCGAAGTGGTTGCCGCCGAGGGTGACGATGCCGTTGCGGGCCCACACGTCGAACACGGCGTCGTAGAGCGAGGTGTTCCAGACCACGGCGAAGGGCTGCATCTTCACGACCTCCTGGGCTGCGGCGATGCACGCGTCGAAGTCGGGCGGCGAGGTCGGGCAGTCGCCCACGACCCGCTCGACGACGACCTGGCGCCCGTAGAGCTCGTACTTCGCGTTGAGGAACTCGACGTACGCGCCGAGGGCCTCGAGGAACTCCTCCTCGCTGGTGGCCAGGCCCTGCGGGGCGAGCACCGCGTTGACCTGCTCGTTCGGCTCGGAGGAGAAGTAGACGACCTTGATGGTCTCGGCGGTCACGCCGGTGTAGGTGGCGCCGCCGTTGTCGGCGCCGTCCGGCCACGCTGCGACGCAGGGCGGCCCGCCGCGGCGGGTGATCCCGAACTGCCTGCCGTCCTCGGTGCAGTGGCTGGTGTCGCCCGTGGCGCCCGCGGTGCCCGGGGCGGGCACGGCGCCCTCCCCGTTCCCGCCGGCGGCACCGGGACCCACAGGGGCGGCGGCGGCGGGGGTCGTCGCCCCACCACCTCCCGAGGTCCCGATGCCACCGACGGAGGAGCCCCCGGCCGACGGGGTGGCCCCGGCCGAGGGCGTCGATCCCGGGGCGGCGCCGAAGGCGCCGGGGGTGTTCCCGGGAGCGGAGAAGCCGCCCGCGCCGGCCTGGTCGACGGGGGCGGCGCCGAAGGTGGCCAGGCCCGCATCCCCACCTCCCCGGCTCGGTGCGACGGCGATGAACAGGCCCTGGACGAGCGCCAGGACCAGGAACGGTGCGTAGAGACGCAACCAGCTGCTGCGCACGGTGACCCCCCAGTGGTCGATGTCTTCCCCCTGGACCCGGCCCCCCGGCCGGATCCCGAATGCGACCTTCTTCGACGCGGTGACATCCGTCTCCTGCACGCCCGCGGAAAAACCTGACCCGCGGGTCAGGTGGACGCCGGCACGACCCCGTGGGAGCGGTTACGGTCCGCCGCCATGCGCTTCGGGATCATCTTCGCCAACACCGGACCCTTCGCCCAGGGCGAGGCCGCCGCCGCCATGGCCGTGGCCGCCGAGGAGGCCGGCTTCGAGTCGCTGTGGACCGTCGAGCACGTCGTCGTGCCCTCCGGCTACGAGTCGACCTACCCCTACGACCCGTCCGGGAAGATGCCGGGCGGCGAGGAGTTCGACATCCCCGACCCGCTGATCTGGCTGTCCTACGTCGGCGCCGCGACGTCGACGATCAAGCTGGCGACCGGGATCCTGATCGTCCCCCAGCGCAACCCGGTGGTGCTCGCCAAGGAGCTGGCCACGCTCGACCACCTCACCGGCGGGCGGATGGAGCTCGGCATCGGTGTCGGCTGGCTCGAGGAGGAGTTCGACGCGATCGGGGTCCCCTTCGCGGAGCGGGGTCGCCGCACCGACGACCACATCGCGGCGATGCGCGCGCTGTGGGGCGAGGAGAAGGCGACCTACGACGGCGAGTTCACGTCGTTCACCGACTGCATCAGCCGCCCCCGCCCGACCCGGGGCTCCATCCCGGTCCACGTCGGCGGCCACACCGACATCGCCGCCCGGCGGGCCGGTCGCCTCGGCGACGGCTTCTTCCCCGGCAAGGGCACGACCGAGGAGCTGGCCCGCTCCTTCGACATCGTCCGCGACACGGCGAAGGAGCACGGCCGGGACCCCGGCGCCATCGAGCTCACCGCGGGCGGGGCGACCATCGGCGGCGGCGCCGTCGACGCCATCAAGGCCCTCGAGGACATCGGCGTCGACCGGGTCGTGGTGCCCGGCTTCGCGTTCTGGGGGAACCCGGCCGAGGACCTGGCCCGCTACGGCGACGAGGTCATCGGCCGCTTCGCCTGAGGCCCCGAACCCGGGGGCTCCCGGGCCCTACACCTGGGGCGGCACCGCGCCCTGGGCCTGCACGCAGGACTCGAGGCGCACCCGGGCGTCCTCGGTGTCGGTCACGGTCGCGCCCCGCCCCTCGGCCCACGCCGTGAGCGCGGCGCGGATCTCGTCGGTGTCGGTCGGGGTGTCGCCGACGTAGTCGATGCGCACGCAGGACAGGTCGTCGACCCGCCAGGTGACCCCGAAGTCGCCGCCCCAGCCCTGCACGGCGCGGAACGCGTCGGCCTGGCCGACCTCGGACCCGCCCGTGGTCAGCAGGCCGAACAGGAACAGCGCGCCGACGACGCCCCGGTCGACGACGTCGCCGTCCGCGGGCGGGACCGGCACCTCGACGCGGGGCTCCCGTGCCGCGTACAGCGGCGGGAACAGGACCTGCTCGGACGTCGTCGGCGGGTCGGTGAGCGCCCCGTCGACGGCCCGCTCCCCGCCGTCGGCGACGAGCGAGCCGACCAGGAGCTCGCCGAGCTGGTAGGGCGCGCCGATCTCGAACAGCAGGATCTCGGGGAAGGCGTCGACGTCGATGGACTCGCCGAAGGCCTGCTCCTGGGCCCTGGCCTCCTGGCGGAACGCCTCGGGCTGCTGGGCGAGCCAGTCGGTCTCGATGCGCCGGGCGTTCCCCTCGACCACGGCGGTGAAGCCGCTGCCGATCTCGTCCTCGGCGTCGTCGTAGGCGGGACGGTCCAGCTCGAAGTGCTGGTCGTCGAGCGCGTGGACGAGCTCGTGGACGATGGTCTGCTGGACGTAGGGGGTGGGCGTCCGGCCCCGGACGACCAGCTCGTCGGTCTCGGGGTCGTAGAAGCCGAGCACGCCCTGGGAGTAGATCCCGCGGAGGACGTCGAGCAGCGAGGTGCCCGGCTCGAGCAGGCCCAGGGCGCGGTAGAAGACCTCGGCGTCCTCGATCTCCTCGACGTCGTCCTCGAAGTCCTCGAGGAGCCGGGCCTCGAAGTCGGCGTCGTCGGCCAGCTCGACCACCACCGGTCGGAGGAAGTCCAGCCCGCGGGCCTCCGCCACGTGGGCCTCGAGCTCCTCGACGATGGCGAGGAAGGCCTCCTCGCTCACCGGTGCCGCCGTCGTGGTGGGCGCCCCGGTCCCGTCGGGGCCGCTGCCGGGGTCGTCGCCGGCGGGCTCGGGCGCCGTCGTCGTGGGCGCGGCGTCCGCGCCGTCGTCGTCGCCCCCGACGAAGGCGACGCTGGCCACGACGAGCACGAGCACGCCGACCACGGCCGCGACGAGGATCGCCGCCCGGCGGGACCCGGTGCCCCGGACGCCCTCGGGCTCCGGAGGTGGTGGCGGCGTCGGGATGGCGCCGGGCGGGGTCCACGGGGCCGAGCCCCCGCCGGCGGGGACCCCGGCCGGCGGACCGGCCGGCGGACCGGGGGGCGGCGCGGTCGGCGGGCCGGGAGGAGGTCCGCTCGGCGGCCCCGTCGGCGGCCGTCCGTCCTCGCCGCCTGGCGGCGGTCCGGGAGGCGGCGGCGGGGGCGACGGGGGCAGGTCGGACACGGAGGCTCCTGGCGTGCGGGGAGGCGCCGACGGTACCCGGCCCGGGACCCGCCCGGTTCGCGACCACGTAGCCTCCGGCCATGGCCCGCATCGCCACCCGCATCACCGACCTCCTCGGCATCGACGTGCCGATCGTCCAGGCCCCGATGGGCTGGATCGCCCGTGCGCAGCTGGCCTCGGCCGTCTCGGAGGCGGGTGGCCTGGGGATCATCGAGACGTCCTCGGGCGAGCTCGACGCCGTGAAGGCCGAGATCGCCGAGATGCGCGACCTCACCGACAAGCCCTTCGGGGTGAACATCGCCCAGGCCTTCGTCCGGGACCCCGGCATCGTCGACTTCGTGGTCGACCAGGGCGTCCGGTTCGTGACCACGTCCGCCGGTGACCCGACCCGCTACACGGCCCAGCTCAAGGACGCCGGGCTCACCGTGTTCCACGTCGTGCCCACCCTGGCCGGGGCGCGCAAGGCCCTCGACGCCGGCGTCGACGGCCTCGTCGTGGAGGGCGGTGAGGGGGGCGGATTCAAGAACCCCCGCGACGTGGCCTCGATGGTCCTCCTGCCCGCCGTGGCCGCCATCACCGACAAGCCGATCATCGCGGCGGGCGGCATCACCGACGGTGCGTCGATGGCCGCGGCCTTCGCCCTCGGCGCCGAGGGCGTGCAGATGGGCACCCGGATGGTGTCGGCCGCCGAGTCCCCCGTGCACGCCAACTGGAAGCAGGCCATCGTCGACGCGGCCGAGACCGACACCGTGTTCCTCAACCGGCACTCCAGGCCCGGCCTGCGAGCGCTGCGCACGGCCCGGACCGAGGAGCTCGAGCGCCAGGAGTCCGTCGACCTCGGCCAGGCCTTCGGCAGGGTCCAGGACCTGTACTTCGGCGGCGACCTCGAGGCCGGCGTCGCCCTCACCGGCCAGGTCGCAGGACGCATCGACTCGGTGCGCCCGGTCGCCGAGATCGTCGACGAGTGCGTCGAGGGCTTCCGGGCCGCGGCGGCACGCCTGGCCGGCTTCGCACAGGGATGACCGACGCCACCCTCGACCCGGGCGCCGGCGCGCCGATGCGGGCCGCCGCCGTCCACCTGCACCCCGACGGTCGGCGGGCCGAGGTGGCCGCAGGCGACGTCGACCGCCTCCTCGACCCGAGCGGACCGGGCGACGAGGGCTGGTTCTGGCTCGACGTCGTCGACCCGACGCCCGACCACGCCGTGGCCCTCGCCCGGCGCTTCGGCCTCGACCGGGTCACCCGCGACGACCTCATGGAGCGCCAGTTCCCCAAGTTCGAGGTGCTCGACGGGCACCGCCTGCTCGTGGTCCACGCCCTGGCCAGCGACGCCTCGGCCGTGCGGACCGTCGAGGTCGACGTGCTCATCGGCGACGACTGGCTGCTCACCGTGCACGCCGAGCCGGTCCGCAGCATCGACTACCTGCTGGAGCGGGTCCAGCGCAGCGGGTTCGCCGCCGACTCGCCGCTGCACCTGGCCGCCAGGCTCACCGAGTTCGTGGGCGAGCGGTACCTCCCGATCCTCGACGAGCTGGACGCCCAGGTGTTCGACCTCGAGGACGACGCGGTGGAGGGCCAGGCGTCGGTGCTACCCGACATCCACGCGCTGCGCCGGGACGTGGCCGTGCTGCGGCGCGTGCTGGCCCCCCAGCGCCGGACCCTCGAGCTGCTCGCCCGGCAGGGCGGCCTCGACGAGCGCGCCCGCCGCGACCTGTCCGACGCGATCGACCACCACGTGCAGCTGGTCGACTCGCTCGACGCCGCGCACGGCATGGTCGCCGGCCTCCTCGACACCTACCGGGGGGCCAAGGACGAGCAGATGAACGAGGTCATGAAGGTCCTGACCGTGTTCTCGGCCATCTTCCTGCCACCGACGCTCATCGCCGGGATCTACGGCATGAACTTCGAGCAGATGCCCGAGCTCGACGAGCCGTGGGGCTACGAGCTGGCGTGGGCGCTCATGGTCTCCATCGTGCTGGGACTGTGGGTGTACTTCGTGCGCCGCGGGTTCATCGGCGGCCCGAAGCTGCAGCACCTGCTGCGCCCGGCCAAGGCGGCCGGACGGGTCGGCCGGGGCCTGGCGTCGGCGGCCGTCCTGCCGATCCGGGTCGCGGCCCGGCCGGTCGCGCGCCTGCCCCAGGCCGTCACCACCCGGACCGGGAACGGGCGCGGGCGCGGGACGGGGGCCGGCCCGTCGGACCGACCCCCGCCACACGACGGCCCCTGAGGGCCCGCCCGCTACTTGTCGCGCAGGAAGCGGCGCAGGATCTTGCCCGAGGCCGACTTCGGGATCTCGTCGATGAACTCGACGAGGCGGATCTGCTTGTAGGTGGCGACCTTGTCGGCCACGAAGTCCTTGACGTCCTGCTCGGTCACCTCGGCGCCGGGGGCGACGGTGACGAATGCCTTGGGCAGCTCGCCGGCCTCGTCGTCGGGGATGCCGATCACGGCCACGTCGGCGATGCCGGGGTGGCTGAGCAGCAGCGCCTCGAGCTCGGCGGGCGGCACCTGGAAGCCCTTGTACTTGATGAGCTCCTTGACCCGGTCGACGATGGAGAAGTGGCCGTCCTCGTCGATCTCGGCCACGTCGCCGGTGTGGAGCCAGCCCTCGGCGTCGATGGTCGACGCCGTGGCCGACTCGTTGCCGAAGTAGCCGGCCATGACCTGCGGGCCGCGGACCCAGAGCTCGCCCCGGCCGCCGACGTCCTGGTCCTCGCCGTTCTCGTCGACGATGCGGCACTCGGTGTTGGGCACGGTCACGCCCGACGTGCCGGGCTTGAAGCCGCCCGGCGGGGTGGCGTGGGAGACGGGCGACAGCTCGGTCATGCCGTAGCCCTGGACGACGTCGCAGCCGATGCGGCCGGCGGCCTCCTGGGCCAGCTCGGCGCCGAGCGGGGCGGCACCCGAGAACACCAGCTCGAGGCTGGACAGGTCGTACTGGTCCACGAGGGGGTGCTTGGCGAAGGCGAGCACCATGGGCGGCACGGCGAAGAAGTGCGTCACCTCCTCCTCCTGGATCGTCTGGAGGGCCTGCTCGAGGTCGAAGCGGGGCATCGACAGGATCCGCACGCCGTTGGCGAGCAGGGAGTTCATGAGCACCTGCATGCCGTAGATGTGGAAGAACGGCAGGGCGGCGATGGCGGTCTTGCCGTGGGCCATCGGGATGAGCGGCTCGCACTGGGCGAGGTTCGCCACGAGGTTGCGGTGGGTGAGCATGACGCCCTTGGACAGCCCGGTCGTGCCCGAGGAGTAGGGCAGCACCACGTTGTGGGTGGCGACGTCGACGGGGACCTGCTCGATGGGCTCGCCGAACAGCTCGGGGAACGGCGTGGTGCCCTCGACGGAGTCGATGGTGACGATCTCGGTCACCTGCGTCCCCTCGATCGCGGCCTTGGCCGTCTCGAGGAACATCTCGATGGTGATGAGCATCTCGGCGCCCGAGTCCTGCAGCTGGTGGCGGATCTCGTCGGCGGTGTAGGTCGGGTTCAGCGTCGTGTTGGTCGCACCGCACACGGCGACGCCGTGGAAGACCACGGCGTACTCGGGCAGGTTGGGCGCCATGATCGCCACGACCTTGCCCGGCCCGAAGCCCCGGGCCTGGAGGCCGCCGGCGAGGGCGTGCACCATCCCCTTCAGCTCGCCGAACGTGTAGCCCCGCCCGGAGCCCACGTCGGCGATCGCCTGCTCGCCGGCCAGCTCGTCGGCCTTGCGGAGCACGTACTCGGTGATGGGGACGTCGGGGATCTCGACGTCGGGGTACGGGCTGGTGTGCACGATCGTCATGGCTCGCATCCTGGCACGCGCACAACCGGCTCGGAGCCCGGCCGGACGGGCGCGGCGGGGCGGGCGCCACGTGGTTGCCTGGGCCGGTGGCCCACGCCAACCCCTCCACCGAGCTGGTCGCCGCCGTCGAGGACGGGCGGCCGTGCCTCCACCTCGACGACGGCACGACGTGGACCTACGGCGACCTTCGGTCGCGCACGTCCGCGCTGGCCGCGGCCCTGGCGCACCGCGACGGGCTCCGGCCCGGCGACCGGGTCGTCGTCCAGGTCGACAAGTCGGCCGACGCCGTCGCCGCCTACCTCGCCTGCCTCCGCCTCGGGGTCGTCTTCGTCCCGCTGAACGTGGCCTACACGGCGGCCGAGGTGGCCGCCTTCGTCGACGACGCCGGCGCGTCCCTCGCCGTGCTCCGCCCCGGGGACGCGGCCACGGCGGCGGCGCTCGACGGGCGCTGCGCCGTGTCGACGCTGGGCACGCGGGGCGACGGGACGCTGGCCGAGGCCGCGGCCCGGGCCGGCACCCCGCCCCCGGTCGTGGCCCGGGCACCCGACGACCCCGCCGCCATGCTGTACACGTCGGGGACGACGGGACGGTCCAAGGGCGCCGTGCTCTCGTGCCGGAACCTCGTCGCCAACGCCGAGGCGCTCGTCGAGGCGTGGGGGTTCCGGGCCGACGACGTGCTCCTGCACGTGCTGCCCACGTTCCACGTGCACGGCCTCTTCGTCGCCCTCCACTGCGCGCTCGCCGTCGGTGCCCGGATCCGCTTCCACGACCGCTTCGACGTCGACCGGGTCCTCGAGGACCTGCCCCGCTCGACGGTGCTCATGGGCGTGCCCACCCACCACCACCGGCTCCTCGCCGATCCCCGCCTCGACCGCGACCGCTGCGCCCGGCTCCGGCTCGTCACCTCGGGCTCGGCCCCGCTGCCCGCCCACGAGCACGAGGCGTTCGCCGAGCGGACCGGGCACCGGATCGTGGAGCGCTACGGCATGACCGAGACGATGATCCTGACCTCGAACCCGCTGACGCCTCCCGAGGCCCGCGTCGCGGGCACGGTCGGCTTCCCGCTGCCCGGGGTGGAGCTCCGGGTCGTCGACGAGGCCGGCGACCCCGTCGACCCCGGCACCGTGGGCGGCGTCGAGGTCCGGTCGCCCGGCGTGATGCTCGGCTACCACGGCCGGCCCGACGCCACCGCCGAGGCCACCACCCCCGACGGCTGGTTCCGGACCGGTGACCTCGGCGCCGTCGACGACGAGGGCCGGCTCACGCTGGCGGGCCGCAGCAGCGACCTGGTCATCACCGGCGGGCTGAACGTGTACCCCAAGGAGGTGGAGGCCGCCCTCGACCTCGTGCCGGGCGTCGACGAGTCGGCCGTTGTCGGCGTGCCCGACGACGACTTCGGCGAGGCCGTCGTCGCCTTCGTCGTGCCCGACGGCTCCGTCCCGGGTGGACCGTCGGAGGATGCGCTGCGGGTCGGGTGCGCGGACCTCGCCCGCTTCAAGCACCCCCGCCGCTTCGTCGTCGTCGACGCCCTCCCCCGGAACGCCATGGGCAAGGTGACCAAGGCCGAGCTCCGCCGACGCCTCGCCTGAGGGTCACGGGCCCCGAGGCCGTCCCCTCGTTTGCCAGACTCCGCCGGCGTGGGTCCCGCCGACATCCCGCTCCCCCACCCCGAGGGCCTCGACGACGTCGTCGACGTCCAGTGGTGGGCGCTGGCCGCGCCGGGGCCGACGCTCACCGGCGCCGAGCGCGTCGGCGTGGCACGCACCGCCCGGCGGGTCCGTGCCGCCCGCTGCGCCGGCGGGCCGGTGCCCGACGCGGACGACCCGCTCGGCCGGCTGGCCACCGTCGCAGCCGCCGCCCCCGCCGCCCTCGCCACGGGTGCGGAGGCCCGCCTCGCCGACCTCGGGCTCGACGTGCACCGCTACCTGGAGGTCGTGTCGGTCGTGGCCCGGACCACGGCGGTCGACACCGCCCTGCGGGGCCTGGGCGAGCCGCTCCGCCCCCTGCCCGACCCCGACCCCGGACCGCCCACCGGGGAGGTCGATGCCGCCGCAGCACCACACGGGACCCTCGTCCCCACGGTCGGCCCACCCGACCCGACCACGGTGCTGACCGCGCTGCCCTCCGAGGCGCGCCTCCAGGAGGACCTCCACGACGCGCTGCTCCTCACCTGGGTGGGGACGGGCGACCTCGAGGTGGTCCGCGACACGCTCCACCGGACCCAGCTCGAGCTCGTCGCGGCCCGGGCCGCGGACGCCCTCGGGTGCCCGTGGTGCGTCGTCGGACACGCCGCCGCCCTCCGGGCCAGCGCCGAGCGCTGCGACCTCCCCGCCGACCCGGCCGCCGCCGTCGACCCCGCGGCCGATCCCGGGCTGCCCGGCGGGCGGCAGCTGCTCGACCTCGCCTCCGACCTGCTCGTGGCGCCCGACCACCTCGACGCAGCGCTGGCGCTGTCCCGGGCCCGCCTCGTCGACCGGCTCGGCCCCGCGGCCGCGGCCCGGGCCGCCTGCGTCACCGGGAACCAGGAGATGGTGGCGCGCCTGGTGCTGGCCGCCTCGCTGCCCCTCACCGAGGCGATGCGCGCGGAGGCCGCGACGCTCGGCCTGGGTCCCGCCGGCTGAGCGCAGGCCGGTACCGCTCCGGGCCGGTCCCGACCGATCCGGGACCTCCGCCCCTGTCCCCGGGGCCCCGATCCGGGGTCTGCTGCGGCCAGGAGGAGCGCACCGTGCACACCACCCCCAACCACGAACGTCGGATGCCGGGCCGGTGAGCGAGCTCGACGACGCCTGCGACCGGGCCTGGGCGGCGCTCGAGCCCACGCCGCAGGACGCCGCGGCACCGCCCTTCGACCCCGACACCCTCGAGGCCCTGCCCGCACCGGCTGCCCGGTGGCTGCGGCGGGTCCTCCCCGCCCGGTCGCCCCTCGTCCCCGCCGTCACCCTGGGGATGCAGGGCGAGATCGCCCTGGGCGGCCGCTGGCTCCGCTTCCGGGCCGAGCAGGTGCTGCGGGCCGGGACGGGCTTCGTGTGGCGGCCCGTCGTGGGTGGGCGGCTCCTGCGCATCCTCGGCGCCGACCTCCTCACCGCGGACGACGCCCGGATGGACTTCCGCCTCCACGGGGTCCTCCCCGTCGCCCGGGCCGACGGCCCCGACACCCGCCGGAGCGCGCTCGGGCGGCTGGCGGCCGAGACGGTGGCGTGGCTCCCGCAGGCCACCACGCCGCAGGCCGGCGCCCGCTGGTTCGCCGTCGACGGGGAGCGGGCCGTCGTGACGCTGGCCGTGCCGGGCGGGCAGGTCGACGTCACCGTCACCGTGGCGCAGGACGGTCGCCTCCGGGCCGTGCACCTGGCGCGCTGGCGCCCCGAGCCCGAACCGGCGCGCCTGGTCCCCTTCGGTGCCGACGTCGAGGCCGAGGGACCCGGCGCGGCCGGGGCCCTGGTCGCGGGTGCGGGGATCGTCGGCTGGGACCACGGCACGGCGGACTGGCCGTCGGGTGCCTTCCTCCGCTTCGAGCTGACGCGGATGTCGGCGACCCCGAGGCGCTCGGCGGCCTGACGGGCAGCCCGGCGGGCGCGACGGGCCCGCCGGTACCCTCGGCCGACGATGACCACCACCGACGTCCCCGCCGCCGGCGGCTCCATCCTCGGGAACCGCGTCCAGCGGACGGAGGACCCCGAGCTCCTCCGCGGCGCCGGGCGCTACCTGGCCGACCTCCCCGTGGCCGACCCCCGGCTCGAGAGGGCCCTGCACGCCGTGTTCGTCCGATCCCACACGGCACACGGGACCCTCGTCGGCGTCGAGGTGGACGACGCCCGCGCCATGCCCGGCGTGGTCGCGGTGTGGACCGCCGCCGAGCTCGGGGTGGCGCCCCACCACGGCTTCGCGCCGATCCACGAGGCCTTCGCCCGTCCGCCCCTGGCCGTGGACCGCGTCCGCTTCGTCGGCGAAGCCGTCGCCGTGGTCCTGGCCGAGACCCGGGCGCAGGCCGTCGACGCGGCCGAGGCGGTCTGGGCCGACGTCGAGCCGCTCGACGCCCTCGTCGACCCCGAGGACGCCCTCGCCGACGGCGCCCCCCGGGTGTTCGACGCCGTGGCCGGCAACCGGGCCGTCGTCGACGCCCCCGACGAGCCCTTCGAGCCCGCGGACCTCGGCGAGGTCGTCGTCCGCGGCCGGTACGTGAACCAGCGCGTCGCCGTCGCCCCCATGGAGCCCCACTGCGTCGCCGCGGCCCCCGCCGGGGACGGACGGCTCACGGTCTGGCCCGCCAACCAGTTCCCCCACGGCGTCAAGCACGGCCTGGCCGGTGCGCTGGGGATCGACGCCGACCGGATCCACGTCATCACCCCGCGGGTGGGGGGCGGCTTCGGCGGCAAGGCCGGCCTCCAGCACGAGTACACCGTGGTGGCCAAGGCCGCGCTCGACCTGGACCGGCCCGTCGTCTGGGTGCCGAGCCGCAGCGAGGAGATGCAGTCGGCGCCCCACGGCCGGGGGCAGGTCCAGTACGTCGAGCTCGCCGTGGACCGCGACGGCACCTTCCGCGGGCTCCGGGCCCGGCTGGTGGGCGACGCCGGCGCCTACCCCGGCGTGGGTGCGGCGCTGCCCGGCGGCACCCGGCGCATGTCGCCGGGCACCTACCGCTTCGACCGGGTCGCCGTGGACGTGCTGTCCGCGGTGACGACGACCACCCCCGTCGGGGCCTACCGGGGCGCCGGGCGGCCCGAGGCCACCGCCATGCTCGAGCGCCTCGTCGACCAGGCCGCGCTCGAGCTGGGCATCGACCCGGTCGAGCTGCGCCTGACCAACCTGCTGGCCGACGACGTGTTCCCCTTCACCAGCGCCACGGGCAACGTGTACGACTCGGGCCGCTACGCCGCGGCCCTCCGAGCCGCCGTGGACGCCGTCGGCTACGACGAGCTGCGGGCCGAGCAGGCCGGGCGCCGGGCGCGAGGCGACGTCCTGCAGCTCGGCATCGGGGTCGCCTGCTACGTGGAGATCACCGCCGGTGGCAACGGGCGCGAGGGCGGGCGCGTCGAGGTGCACCCCGACGGCACCGCCACCGTGTTCGCCGGCACCTCGTCCCACGGCCAGGGGCACCAGACGTCCTACGCCATGCTCGTGTCGGCCCAGACCGGGATCCCGGTCGAGGCGATCACCCTCGTCGACGGGGACACCGACCGGATCGCACGGGGCGGCGGCACGGGCGGCTCCCGGTCCATGCAGCTCGGCGGCTCGGCCGTGCACCGGGCGACCGAGGCGCTCGTCGCCGACGCCCGCGAGCTCGCCGCCCGCCTGCTCGAGGCCGACGTCGCCGACGTGGTCGTCGACGTGGCCGCGGGGACCGTGGGCGTGGCCGGCGTACCGGCCCGGGCGCTGTCGTGGGCCGAGCTCGCGGCGCGTGCGGCCGCGGACGGCGACGACGGCCATGCCGTCCTCGACGGGAGCGCGGTCTTCACCCAGGAGGGCGCCACCTTCCCCTTCGGCGCACACGTGTCGGTGGCCGAGGTCGACACCGAGACCGGCGAGGCCCGGATCGTGCGCCACGTGGCCGTCGACGACTGCGGCACGGTGGTGAACCCGCTGCTGGTCGAGGGCCAGCAGCACGGTGGCATCGCCTCGGGGCTGGGCCAGGCCCTCTACGAGGCCGTGCGCTTCGACGCCGACGGCAACCCCGTGAACGGCAGCTTCGCCGAGTACGCCCTGCCCTCGGCCGCCGAGCTGCCGTCCTTCGACGCACGGTCGACCGAGACGCCGACGCCGCTCAACCCGCTGGGCGCCAAGGGGATCGGCGAGGCGGCGACCATCGGCTCGACGCCCGCCGCCCAGAACGCGGTGATCGACGCCGTGGCCCACCTCGGCGTCCGCCACATCGACATGCCGTGCACGCCCGAGGCGGTCTGGACCGCGATCCGGGACGCACGTCGCGGCGAGCACGACCCCTGGCGGGAGCCGCCCGCCGCGTTCGCCGACCTCCCCCGGGGAGGCGGCGTGGACGAGGCCACGGAGGCCGCAGCGGACGGGATCTAGCGGCTCCGGCGGGACCTCCGTCGTCCGGTTCGCCGGGCGCGTCGCCACCGAGCCGTCGTCGACGATCGACCGCCGGTCCCGCTCGGGCACGCTCCCGTCGCGTCGACCGGAGGTGCATCCGGGCTCCGACGATCGGCCGGTGGGAGCTGGGTCACGAGGCGGCCACCGACGAGCGGAACCTCTTCTGCAGCGTGGGACCTGAGCGATGGACGGTCACGCCAGCGCGAGGAGCAGAGCGACAAGGGCAGCGTGCGGGAGCGCGACCGCCCACGTGCTGCGAGTGACGAGGAACAGCGATGCCAGGAGTGCCCCGCCGACGACGTTGAGCAGGAGGTTGCCGACCCCGAGGCTCGTCCCACCGTGGTAGTAGCCGAACGAGATGCTCGTCACGACGACCGCCGACAGCGCAGATCCCGTGATCGACTCGACCAACGAGAGGGCGAACGCACGAAAGAGGATCTCCTGCCCGAGGCCGGCCCAGATGATCGACGTCACGGACAGGAGCTGGGCACTGCGGGAGAACGACCCGAAGTCGATGAGGTCGAGCTGCGCGTCCAGGGGCTTCTGCACGACGATGACGCCGGCTGCCACGGTGAGCAGACCGAGGATCCCGGTCCCCAGGAAGGACCCCTCAGCGAGCTGGAGTGAGAACCCGGAGCGTCGGCTCCACGTCGCGACGGCGAGGACCAGGACGGCGTGTGCGCCGATGAGGCCGACCCGGTGCACGATCCAGCTCGTCTCGTCGTCGGGCAGGCGGGACGTCACGTAGGGGAAGCCGACGTGGGCGTTCGCCAGTGGCAGCACTACGAGAACCGCAACGAGCAGCCCGAGCGCAGGGCTGTCCGCCTCGGTCGTCTGCGCCCCCACAGCCCAGACCCTACGGATCGATCGGGACATCGACGTGCCCTGACGGGGCACCAGGTGCTGCCGGATGATTCGCACGCGTGAGACGACCCATCAAGGGGGTGATCGGGACGTGGTTGTCGCAACGACGTGGCGCCCGACGACCTGCTGGCGAACGGCACGTCGGGACGGCTC
>CAZCEZ010000012.1:23794-57004 GCA_964497795.1 uncultured Acidimicrobiaceae bacterium
TCGCAACGACGTGGCGCCCGACGACCTGCTGGCGAACGGCACGTCGGGACGGCTCAGAACCGCATGGATCACATACCGCTGGGGGCCACTCGGGTCGCCCCCCAGTGGGAGAAGCGGTACTGGTCGAACTCGCAGGATGTCCACGTCCACGTCCGGGCCGAAGGTCGGGACAACCAGCGATACCCGTTGCTGTTCCGCGACTACCTGCGGGCCGACGCGCTGGCTTCGGCCTCGTATGCCGCGATCAAGCGAGCACTCGCAGCGGTGGCTCACGACGACTGGGAGGCCCACTACCGGATGCTTCCCGACAGCCATCCCCTCGCTGCCGAGCTCAGCCCAGGGTCAGTGCGGCGCGGACGGTCTCGAGACGGTCGCGACGGACCCTGAACCAGGCCCAGCGCCCGCGCTGCTCCCGCTCCAGCAGACCGGCACGGACCAGCACGGTGAGGTGGTGGCTGACCGTGGGCTGGCTCCGCCCCAGGGGTCCGGGCAGGTCGCAGGCGCAGGCCCAACCGTCGGGGGCGGCGCCGATGAGGGCGAGGAGGCGCAGCCGAGCGGGATCGGCCAGGGCCTTGAGGGTGGCCGCCAGCGCGCCGGCGTCGTCCTCGTCCAGGGGCGCGGACAGCGGCGGGCAGCAGGCCGCCTCGTCGCCGGCTCGGTCGTCGATGGCCACCCGCCGATCGTACCCCGCCCGATCTCGTATTGACATCTGTCGATGGATGCAGCATCCTCATCACATCGACGATCGTCGATACGAGAGACTCCACGGAGGAACACCCACCATGCGCCTGCAGCTCGCCCTCGACGTCCCCGACCTCGACGAGGCCGTCGCCTTCTACACCCGCCTGTTCGGCACCCCGCCGGCCAAGACGAAGCCGGGCTACGCCAACTTCGCCGTCGTCGACCCGCCCCTGAAGCTGGTCCTGTTCGAGTCGTCGACCGCGCCCTCGGCCGCCATCAACCACCTGGGCGTCGAGACCGAGACCGCAGCCGAGGTGGCCGCCGCCGAGGCCCGCCTCCGGGGCGACGGCCTCGAGACGACCGGTGTGGCCGACACGACCTGCTGCTTCGCCGAGAAGACCGAGACCTGGGTCGAGGGCCCCGACGGCACCCGGTGGGAGTGGTACGTCAAGACCGGGGACGCGGAGGAGATGGCGCTCAGCGAACGCACCTCGGGCGAGGGTCCCGCCTGCTGCGGCTGAGCGTCACCTGCTGCGAGCCCGGTGCGCGACGAGGCCCGCCCCATCGGGGCGGGCCTCGTGACGACGTGCGGACCTCGGCTCAGGGGCCGCCGAAGATCCCGTCCTCGGAGTGGTCGTCCTCGGACCGGGCCAGGAACTCGGCCTTGGGGTCGTAGTCGGCGCCGTAGCGGGCGGCCTCGGCCCGGCCGACCACGAAGTGGTGGACCTCGTCGGGACCGTCGGCGAGCCGGAGCGTGCGCTGCGAGGTGTACATCTGCGCGAGCGGCGTCCACTGGGACACGCCCGTCCCGCCGTGGACCTGGATGGCCTGGTCGATGATGGTGCAGACCTTCTCGGGGACCATCGCCTTCACGGCCGACACGTAGACGCGGGCCTCGGCGTTGCCGAGCACGTCCATGGCCTTGGCCGCCTTGAGCACCATGAGCCGGCAGGCGTCGAGCTCGATGCGGGCCCGCGAGATCAGCTCCATGTTCTTGCCGAGCGACAGGATCGGCTTGCCGAACGCCTCGCGGCTCTTGGCCCGACGGATCATGAGCGACAGGGCCTTCTCGCCCTGCCCGATGGCCCGCATGCAGTGGTGGATGCGGCCGGGACCGAGGCGGACCTGGGAGATCTCGAAGCCCTTGCCCTCACCCATCAGCACGTTCGTGGCCGGGACCCGGACGTCGGTGAAGCGCAGGTGCATGTGCCCGTGCGGCGCGTCGTCGTGGCCGAACACCGTCATCGGCCCCAGGATCTCGACGCCCGGGGTGTCCATGGGCACCAGGATCTGGGACTGCTGCCGGTAGGTGTCGGCGTCCGGGTTCGTCTTGCACATGACGATCATGATCTTGCAGCGGGGATCGCCCGCCCCCGAGATCCAGTACTTCTCGCCGTTGAGGACGTACTCGTCGCCGTCGCGCACCGCACGCAGCGACACGTTCTTGGCATCGGAGGAGGCGACGTCGGGCTCGGTCATGGCGTAGGCCGAGCGGATCTCACCGGCCAGCAGCGGCTCCAGCCACTGCGCCTTCTGCTCCGGGGTGCCGACGCGCTCGAGCACCTCCATGTTCCCCGTGTCGGGGGCCGAGCAGTTCAGCGTCTCGGAGCCGAGCGGGTACTTGCCCAGCTCGATGGCCAGGTAGGCGTAGTCGAGGTTCGACAGCCCACCGACCTCGGAGTCGGGCAGGAAGAAGTTCCACAGCCCCGCCTCGCGGGCCTTGGCCTTGGCCGCGTCGAGCACGTCGAGCTGGCCCGGCGCGTAGGACCACCGGTCCTCCCGCCCCTCGCCGAGGCGGAAGAACTCCTCCTGCATCGGGGCCACGACCTCCTCGAGGAACTGCACGACCCGCTTGACCAGCGGCCGCGCCTCCTCGCTCATCCGCAGGTCGAACAGCTCCTCGGGCTCCTCGCGGAAGTCCATCGATCCCCTCCTGGTGGTCGGCACCGGACCGCTCGGCCCGGGGCCCGACCGACACTAGGAGAACGGTGCGCCCCACCGGGGAGCGACCCGCGCGACGGTCGCCGACGCAGCGTCCACGCCGGCGGGCGATCGGCCGCTAGACACGCGCCCGTGACCTCCGCCCTGGAACCGGACGCCCCCGACTTCGGCCTCGACGGCCGCGTCGCGATCGTGACCGGCGCATCGAGCGGGATCGGGCACCGCTTCGCCCGGGTGCTGGCCGCGAAGGGGGCCACGGTCGTCGCCGTCGCCCGGCGCGCCGACCGGCTCGCCGAGCTCGCCGCCTCCCACGCCGCCATCCACGCCGCCCCCTGCGACGTCTCCGACGACGCCCAGCTCGAGGAGCTCGTGGAGCGGACCGTGGCCGACCACGGCCGCCTCGACGTGGTCGTGAACAACGCCGGCACCACCGACGCGGTCACCCCGGCCGAGCACGAGGACCCCGCCCTGTTCCGCTCGGTGATCGAGGTGAACATGAACGCCTGCTTCGTGCTCGCCGCGGCCGCGGCCCGCCAGATGATCGTGCAGGAGTCGGGCGGGTCGATCATCAACATCTCCTCGATCCACGGCCTCGTCGCGGCCGCTCCCAACGCCCAGGCCGGGTACGCCGCGTCCAAGGGCGGACTGGTGATGCTGACCCGCGAGCTGGCCGCGCAGTGGGCCAAGCACCGCATCCGGGTGAACGCGATCGCCCCCGGCTACTTCGAGACCGAGCTGACCGAGGCGATGTTCGTGGGCGAGGACGCCGGCCTGCGCTACATCCGCCGCAACACGCTGCTGGGCCGACCTGGCGAGCTGTCCGAGCTCGACGGGCCGCTGCTCCTGCTGGCCTCGGACGCCGGGACCTACGTCACGGGCCAGACGCTGGCCGTGGACGGCGGCTGGACGGCCCGCTGACCCGCCGGCCGGGGCGTCCACCGGCCGGGACGCCTCAGGGGGCGAGCCCGGTGCAGGACCGCTGGGCCGCCCACGCGGCCGCCTCGGCCTCGGCGGCCTCGCCGTCGAGGGGTCGGGGGACGCGGTCGACGATCCGACCGGGGACCCAGCGGTGGTCGACGACGCCTCCGGCGTCGACGTCGACCAGCCACACCCCGGTCCGGGCCGAGGCCTCGCTGGCCGCGCCGAACAGGAAGTTGCCCAGGCCGTGGTGCACCACCGCCGTGCGCTCGCGCTCGGCCCGCGCACCGGCCAGCAGGCGCCCACCGCCCTGGACGCGATGGGCGTGGGTGCCGGCGACGACGTCCGCGCCGGCCTCGACGAGCGCCTCGGCGAGCTCCTGCTGGCCCGCCGTCGGGCACTCCTGTCCCTCGACGCCCCAGTGGAGGAAGACGACCACGACGTCGGCCCCGGCTCCGGCCGGCGAGCCCGCATCGGACACGGCGCGGACGAGGCGGTCGACGCGCTTGGCCGACGCCAGGCCCGGCTGGTCGGGGCCCGCCGTCCACTCCCGGATGCGGTCGGCGTCGAGCACCTGGGTGGCGGCCAGCACGGCGACCCGCACGCCGGCGACGTCGCGCACCAGGGGCGCGTAGGCCTCGTCCTCGTCGGCGCCCACCCCGACCACGACGGCGCCGTCGGAGCGCCCGTCGTCCCGGGCGGCCTTGGCGGCCAGGGTCTCCGCCAGGCCGTCGGGCCCCTGGTCGAGGCCGTGGTTGTTGGCCACGGAGACGACGTCGACCCCACCGGCGGCGAGCGCGTCGAGGACGGCGACCGGCGCCCGGAACACGAACTCCTTGTCCACCGCGGTGCCGCCGTCGGCGAGCGCGGCCTCCAGGTTGGCCACGACCAGGTCGGCGTCGTGCAGGAGCGGGGCGAACGGTCCGACGAAGCCGGCGGGATCCCGGGCGAGCCGGTCGGCGAGCGAGCGCTCGACGTTGACGTCGCCCACGAAGGCCAGCGTCACCACCGCCGGGTCCGGGACGAGGGCCGCGACCCCCGCCGGGGCCGAGGCCGACCGGAGGGCTCCGGGCGCCTCGACCGACGGCGGGGCGACGGCACCGACGACGGCGCCGGAGCGACCACCGTCGAGGGCGAGCGCGGCCGCCGCTCCGGTGAGCAGGCCGAGGACGAGGGCGACGAGCCCGACGGCGACGGTGCGGGGATCGGGACCGGGCCGACGTCGGAGGTGGCGTCCCGCCATGGCCGGGACGCTACGGGCGGCCCGTCCCCGGGTGGGGCATGGCCCCGGCCGCCCGGGCTGCGAGCCGGCCGGCCGGGCCGCCAGCCGTCCGGCCAGGGTCGGGGTCGGTCGGGACCGGTCCGGTCAGCCGGGGTCCGGTCGGCGCGGGCCGGGGTCGTCGCCCTCCCCGGTGGATCCGGCCGGATCGGCATCGGTCTGCTCGGCGTCGGCCTGCTCGGCGTCGGGCGCGTCGGCGGCGCCCTCACCGGCGGACACGGCGGCGTCGAACTCGGCCCGCAGCCGGGCGATCTCGGCGCGCTCCCGGGCATCGATGTCGTCGTCACCGGCCTGCGGTCCCTGCGGCGCCGGCGTCGACGTGGCACCCGGTGGCGGTGGGGTCGCCGGCGGCGCGACGGGCGGGCCGGTCGGCAGCGAGGTTGGCGGGCCGGGCGGCGGCGCAGCGGGCGGGCCGGGCGACGGGAGCGGCTCGCCGCCCATCGCCTCCAGTCCGGCACGGAGCCGGCCCAGGCCGTCGGGGTCGCCGCCGAGTCCCTCCAGCTCGCGACGGGCCTGCTCGACGAGGGCGAGCCGGGTCCGGACCCGGGACAGACCGGCCTCGACCTCCGAGCTCGCGGGACCGCGCATCGCGACCACGTCGGCGACGGCGCCCTCGATGCGCTCGACGGCCTCGGCGACGGTCGGGAGCTGGGCGTCCTTGTGCCGCCGGGCGAGGGCGGCGACGGCGACGAGGCGCTGGTCGACGGCCACGGCCTCGCGCTCGAGGGCCTCGCGGACGCCGATCAGATCGGGCCCGTCCAGGGAGGCGTTGGCCCGCAGCGCGGTCATGGCGTCGCGGATGCGCCGGTGCAGGCGGGCCTCGGCGCTGTGGGCTCCCGCCCACTGCCGGGGGGCGCCGGTGTCGACGCCGGGCAGGACCTGGTTCGCGTCGGAGAAGTCACGGGCGTTGCGGAGCGCGACGTAGGCGACGGTGCCGACCACCACGAAGGCGAGGCCGATCAGGATCGTGGTCACCGGGGCGTGCTCCCTCCGCCGTTGGCCTGGACGAGGACGTAGACGGCGATGGCGACGACGACGGCGACCAGGACGGCCAGGGCGATCTTCACCCGGCTGTAGGGCCGCTGGCCCTGGACCTCGCCGGTGACGCCGTTGATGAGCACCTGGAAGGGGCGCTGCTCGTAGATCACCGTGAGCAGCCAGATCGGCAGCAGCAGGTGCTTGTAGGTGAGGTCGTCGTAGTGGACGCCCATCGACGAGATGCGCTGGACGTCGCCACCGATGTCGCGCTGGACGTCGCGCCGGATCTCGGCCTCCATGCGCTCCTCGGCCTCGCCGAAGCAGGTGCCGAGGTCGTGGTCGTAGGTGCGGCAGAGGTGACCGGCGACGTACTCCGCGCTGAAGGGCTTGGCCCGACCGGTGGGCCAGGGCTCGAGGGCCTGGACGTGGCGTCGGTCGAGGCCCTCGTTGGCGAGCACGGGCACGTCGTCGAAGCCGTTGCGGACGGTCCCGGCCGCGGGCCGCCAGCGGGTGCGGACCTCGGTCCGCCGGTTCTCGCCCGACCCGACCGTGACGGTGTAGTGGTCGCCCCGCATCCCGGTGTAGCGGGTGGTGGTCGCGGCGTCGTAGGTGAAGTAGGCGCAGTAGACGCTGTTGAAGGACCCGGTGGTCGCGTAGGTCTTGAACTCGTTCGGTGCGAACCACCGGCTCGAGATCCACTCCTGGATCGCGGCCTCGGCGTCCTTGCGGGGGACCTGGAAGGGCAGGACCCCGTCGACGGCCAGGCGGGCCGGGGCGTCGTGGACGTCGTCGCGCTGGATGGGTGTGGCGCAGTACGGGCAGCGGGTCGCGGTCAGCGAGCCGGTGAAGGTGGTGTGCCCGCCGCAGTTCTGGCAGATGACCTCCTTCTCGTCGTCGAGCTGGTGCCCGGTCCGCTCGAGCGCACCGGCCTCGATCGCGGCCAGGGCTTCGCGGACGTCCTGCTCGACGACCTCCTCGCCCTCGTTCTCGATGACGTCCTGGGTGTTGCCGCAGTGAGGGCACTGCAACCGCTGGGCGCCGATGGCGAACTCGAGCTCACCGCCGCACTGGCGGCACGGGTAGGTCCGGGTCTGCTCGGTCCGGTGGCGCAGCGCGCGCTCGCGCAGGACCTCCGCTGCGGCGGCCGACTCGTCGTCGGGGGGCGGGGGCACGACCTCGCCGTCCTCGGCCACGATCGCGCCGCCGTCGCCCGAGGGCAGGGGCGGGGGTGTCGGCGACGGCCCGGGGCCCGGGAGCGGTGGGGGTCCGACCGGTGGAGCCGGTGGTCGGACCGCGTCGTCGGGGCCGTCGGGGGGCGGGACCTCGGATCCCATGACTCAGCCCGCGGGCGGGGGCGGGGGTGTCTGACCGGGGCTGGGCGGGGGTGGCGGCGTGGCGAACAGGGGGGCCAGCGCGGGCACGGTCCCGGCCTGGGCCCACTGGGCCATCCCGGCGGTCCACACGAGCGTCGTGGCCGTGACCTGGCCGTTCACGACGCCCTGCTGCAGCTCGGCCATGCCGTAGGGGCCGGTGGCCTGCCCGCCGATCTCGACGTGGTAGAGCGCCTGGGCGGGCAGGGGCGGCGGTGCCGCGCCGGGGGCCGGTGCGGCGCCGGTGCGGCCCATGGCGCCGCCCAGCGTGTCGGCCATCTGCCCCGCCATGGCGATGCCCATGCCCATCTGCATCGCGTCGCCCATGGCCGAGCCGCCGGGGTTGTCGGCGGCGGCCAGCATCGCGTCCGCGGCCCGGACCTGCTGGAGGCGCTGCACGTCGCCGACGTTGTGCGCGTAGCCGCCCTCCTCGACGCCCCGGGCCACGCCACGGGTCATGGCCTGGGTGATCTCGTCGGGGAGCGAGATGTTCATGGTCACCGACGTGACCTCGAGCCCGAACTCGTCGTCGACCCGCTCCTGGACGAACTCGCGCAGCTTCTCGGACAGCTCGACCTGGCGCCCCTGGAGGTCGATGGCCCCGAGGCCGGTCTCCAGGACCATGTCGGAGAACGCGAGGGTGATCACCCGGCGGAGCAGCTCGGTGATCTCCTCGGCCTCGACCGCGGAGTCGGTGCCGATCACCTCGCGCAGGAAGACCTCGGCGTCGGCGATGCGGACCACGCACAGCCCGTTGGCCCGGACCTGGACCATCTTGAAGTCCGGGTCGCGCACGGTGACGGGCTGCGGGGTCCCCCAGCGCAGGTCGGTGACCTGCCGGGTGTTGAGGAAGTACACCTCGGACCGGAACGGGCTGTCGAAGCCGTGCTTCCAGCCCTGGAGCGTGGACAGGATCGGCAGGTTCTCGGTGGTGAGCTCGTAGCTGCCCGGGTCGAAGACGTCGGCCACCTGACCCCGGTAGACGAAGACGGCGCGCTGGCCCTCCCGGACGATCAGCTGGGCGCCGTTCTTGATCTCGTTCTGGTAGCGGGGGAACCGCCACGCGAGCGTGGAGCGGCTGTCGTCGAGCCACTCGATGATGTCGACCAGTTCGCCCTTGAGCTTGTCGATGAGCCCCACCGGCTGCGGACCTCCCGTCCGGGGCGGGGCGAGTCCCCGCCGGAGGGCGAGCGTACCGATCCGGGCGCAGGGCGGCGCCCGACCCCAGGGACTTGACCGGACGGTCAAGTCCCTGCTCGGCTGGCGGTCGCCGGGCGGGGGGTCCGTCGGGCGCACCGACTGGAGGGCACGATGACCGAAGCAGCCGAGCGAGCGGGCGCGCGACTCGAGGGGAAGGTCGCCGTGGTGACCGGCGGCGGCAGCGGCATGGGCCGCAGCACCGTCGAGCGCTACCTGGCCGAGGGCGCGGCCGTCGTCGTCGCCGACCTGAACGAGGAGACCGGGAAGCAGGTGGTGGCCGACGCCGAGCAGGCCGGCCACGCCGAGCGGGTCGCGTTCCAGCGGGTCGACGTGGCCCGCGAGGACGACGTCGAGGCGATGATCGCCCTCGCCCTCGAGCGCTTCGGCGGCCTGGACGTGGTGTTCAACAACGCCGGCTTCGGCGGCGCCGTCGGACCGATCACCGAGATCTCCGTCGCCGACTGGGACGAGACCATGGGCGTGCTCGTCACCGGGGTGTTCCTCGGGACCAAGCACGCCGCCCGGGTCATGATCGACGCCGGGACCGGTGGGTCGATCATCAACACGTCCTCGGTGGCCGGGATCAGCGGCGGCCGTGGACCGCAGGCCTACACGACGGCCAAGCACGCCGTGATCGGCCTCACCCGGGCCACGGCCATCGAGCTGGCCGAGCACCGGATCCGGGTGAACGCCATCTGCCCCGGCGGCATCAACACCCCGCTGCTCAACTTCGGCGACGCCGAGACGGCGGGGAAGTTCCTCGACACCATCCAGCCCTGGCCCCGGCACGGCGTCGGCGAGGACATCGCCGCCATGGCCGCGTTCCTCGCCGCGGACGAGAGCGAGTTCGTCACGGGCCAGGCCCTCGTCGTCGACGGTGGCCTCACCATCGGCGGGCGCCTCGACGGTGGGCGCCGACCCATGTTCGAGAACATGACCGGCATGACCCGGGGCTCGACCGGCCAGCCGATGGACCTGCGTCCCATCGGCGACTGACCGGCCACCCGTCCGCCCTCCGCCTCCGGGGGCTTCGACGGCGTCACCCGCAGGGGGCTACGGTCCCGCCACCTTCCCGCAGCGAAGTCCGGTGCGATTCCGGCGCTGTCCCGCAACTGTGATGCCCCACCCGGGGTGAGCCAGGTCGCCTGCTGGTCGGTACACCGAATGGAGCCCTCGAGGACGGGCTGTTCGTGCGGTCCACCGCGGCCGTGGGACAACACATCCTCGACCGAAGGAGGACGTGTGACCCACTCGATGCGACGGGCAGCCGCGGCGCTGCTCACGGCCGCCCTGCTGGTGGCGGGATGCGGGGACGACGACGCGGCGACGACCGCGGGCACCCCCGAGACCACCGCGGTCCAGACGACCACGACGACCGCCGAGCCGACGTTCCCGGTGACCGTCGCTGCCGACAACGGCACCGTGACGATCGACGAGGAACCGACCGCGATCCTGTCGCTGTCGCCCTCGATCACCGAGATGCTCTACGCGGTCGGCGCCGGCGACCAGGTGAGGGCCGTCGACACGTCGTCGAGCTTCCCGCCCGAGGCACCCGTGACGGACCTCAGCGGGTTCCGACCCAACGTCGAGGCGATCGGCGCCCTGGAGCCCGACCTCGTCTTCCTCGCCCGAGACCGCGACGACGTGGTCGCCACGCTCGAGGGCGTCGGCGTGACCGTGGTGCTGCTCGAGGCTCCCGAGACCCTCGACGAGGTCTACGACCAGATCGAGGTCGTGGCCGCCGCCACCGGGCACGCCGAGGAGGGCGCCGCCGTCGCGACCCGAGTGGAGGCCGACATCGACGAGCTGCTCGCCCGGGTGCCCGATCGCGACGGACCGGTCACGTACTTCTACGAGCTCACCGACGCCTACAACACGCTGACCTCCGACACCTTCGCCGGTGCCGTGCTCGGTCTCGCCGGGCTCCAGAACGTCGCGGACGGCGTCGACCCCGCGGCCGGCAGCTACCCGCAGCTCACCGCGGAGTACGTGCTGCAGGCCGATCCCGACGTGGTGTTCCTCGCCCACTCCGACGGCTCGGTGCCCACGGAGGACGAGATCGCCGCACGGCCCGGGTGGGCCGACCTGTCGGCGGTCCAGGGAGGCCACCTGGTCGCGCTCGACCCCGACGTCGCGTCGCGGTGGGGACCGCGGGTCGTCGACCTGCTCCGGGCCGTGATCGATGCCACCGCCGACCTCGGCTGATCCGTGGAGCTCGCGGCCGCGCCGGAGGGCGCGGCGATCCCCGGCCGTCACCCGACGCGCCCGCCCCGCTGGTGGCTCGTCGTCGCCGCCGCGGTGGCGGTCGGCGGCGGTGTCCTGTCCCTGGCGATCGGGCCCATCGGGGTGTCACCGGTCGACGCGCTCGTCGTCGTCGTCGACCGGCTCCCGGTCCTCGACGTCGATCACGGCCTGGAGCCGACGACGGCGGCCATCATCGGCGAGGTCCGACTCCCCCGGGTGCTACTCGCCGGCATGGTCGGCTCGGTGCTGGCCACCGCGGGCGGGGCCTACCAGGCGACGTTCCGGAACCCGCTGGCCGACCCGTTCCTGCTCGGCGCCGCTGCCGGCGCCGGCCTGGGCGTCACCGTGGCCCTGTCGGGTGCCGGCGCACGGCTCGGCGACTCCGGTGCCGCCGTCACCGCCGCCGCCTTCGTCGGGGCCATGGTGGCCGTCGCCCTCGCCTACTGGCTCGGCACCAGCGCCGGTGCGCGCTCCGGGGCGTCGCTGATCCTCGCGGGCGTGGCCGTGGCCGCGCTGCTGAGCGCCCTCCAGAACCTCCTGCTCCAGCAGGACGACGAGGCCATCCGGGACGTGTACTCGTGGCTGCTCGGCCGGTTCAACGTCGCGGGCTGGGACGAGGTCCGCCTCCTCGCCCCGACAGCGATCGTGACGCTGACCGTCCTGGTGGCGTCGAGCCGCAGCCTCGACCTGCTCGCGCTGGGCGACGACGAGGCGCACGCGCTCGGCGTCGACGCCGGTCGGCTGCGCCTCGTCGTGGTGTCCGCCGCCACCCTCGCGACCGCGGCCGCGGTGGCGGTCAGCGGCCTGATCGGCTTCGTCGGCATCGTCGTGCCGCACGCGATCCGCCTGCGGGTGGGTCCGAGCTACCGGAGGATCCTGCCGCTCTCGCTGCTCCTCGGTGCGCCGTTCCTCTGCGTGGCAGACCTGCTCGCCCGATCGCTCCTCTCCCCCGCCGAGATCCCGATCGGCGTCGTCACCGCGATCGCCGGCGCACCCTTCTTCCTCCACCTCCTGCGCCGCGATCGCGTGCTGCCGACGTGAGACCCGCGGTCTACGCCACCGGCGTCACCGTCGAGGTCGGCGGGACGAGGCTCCTCGGCCCGGCCGACCTCACCGTCGGCGCCGGCGACTGGGTCAACGTGATCGGGCCCAACGGCGCCGGCAAGACGACCCTGCTGCGCGCCGTCGGCGGGTTGACCGAGGCCGCAGGCCGGATCGAGATCGCCGGCCGGTCCCTCGCCGACATGAGCCGCCGGGAGCGGAGCCGGCACATCGGCTACGTCCCCCAGCAGCCGAGCATGCCCGCGGGCATGACGATCGAGCAGTACGTCCTGCTCGGCCGCAGCCCCCACCTCGGCCGGCTGGCATCGGAGGGCGCCCACGACCTCCACGTGGTCCGCTCCACGCTCGGCGACCTCGGTCTCGCACCCCTGGCCCACCGCACGCTCGACACCCTCTCGGGCGGGGAGCGGCAGCGGGCCAACGTGGCGCGGGCCCTGGCCCAGGAGCCGTCGCTGCTGCTGCTCGACGAACCGACGACCGCGCTCGACATCGGCCACCAGCAGGAGGTGCTCGAGCTCGTCGACGACCGACGGCACCAGCTCGGCCTCACCGTGGTGTCGACGATGCACGACCTGACGCTGGCCGCGCGCTACGGCGACAACCTCGTGCTGCTCGCCGGCGGCGTCCCCATCGCCGACGGCCCCCCGGTCCAGGTCCTCACCGGCCCCCACCTCGCCTCCCACTACGGCGCCCACGTCGACGTCATCGAGCACGACGGCAGCCTCGTGGTGGTCCCCATCCGCAACCCGACGATCCACTCCCGAGGAGCACCCGATGCCCGAACGTGACCCCGACGACATCCCGACCGACGACCCCCGCCCCACCGAGCTGCGCCGTGCGCCGTCCCTCGTGCTCGTGAACACCGGTCCCGGCAAGGGCAAGACGTCGGCGGCCATGGGCGTGGTGGTCCGCGGCGTCGCCCGTGGCTGGCCAGTGGGCGTCGTGCAGTTCCTGAAGTCCGGCACGTGGCGCACCGGCGAGGAGAAGGTGTGCCGACAGCTCGGCGTCGACTGGTGGGCCGAGGGTGAGGGGTTCACCTGGCTGTCGGAGGACCTGACCGTCGACCAGGCCGTCGCCGCCGGCGCGTGGGATCGGGCCCGCTCGCTCATCGAGGCCGGCGACCACCAGCTGGTCGTGCTCGACGAGGTGACCTACCCGGTGAACTGGGGGTGGATCGACGTCGGCGAGGTCGTGGAGACCATCCGCACCCGTCCGGCGCACGTCAACGTCGTGCTCACCGGCCGGAACGCCCCCGAGGAGCTCGTCGAGATCGCCGACACCGTCTCGGAGATCGCCGTCGTCAAGCACGCGTACCAGGCGGGCATCCGGGCCAAGAAGGGCATCGACTTCTAGCCGGAGGCGCAGCGGCGCACGAAGGCCTCGACCAGCGCGGGATCCCCACCCGCGTGGTGGTGGACGTAGGTGGCCAGGAGGCTGGGGGTGGCGAAGCCGTCGCTCCCGGATCGGTGCGGGCTCGTGATGCCGAGCGCGTCTCCTGCCGGCGCGCAGCGCGAGTAGTGGAACTCGTGACCCCGGAAGGTCGTCCCGGCAGGGCCGATCGGCGACGCGACGGACGTGGTGGCCGTCCGGTAGCCGAGCTGCAGCCGATCGCCGAGCCTGGCTTCGCACGGGACGACGCCGACCATGGGGTGACCGTCGAGCTCGCGCGCCAGCCACAGGAGCCCGCCGCACTCGGCCCAGGTCACGAGACCGGCGCCGATCCTCCTGCGGGCGTCCTCGACCATCGGGCGGTTGGCGGCGAGCTCCTCGCCGAACACCTCCGGGAAGCCACCGCCGACGACGAGGCCGTCGATCGCCTCCGGGAGCCGCGCGTCCCGGAGCGGGTCGAAGGGCACGATCTCGGCGCCGGCCGCCACCAGCGCCTCGAGGTTGTCCACGTAGGAGAAGGTGAAGGCCGGACCCGACGCGACGGCGACCCGGCAGGATCCGACGGCGCCCGGCAGCGCGGGCTCCGCGACCTCGACCGTCCGAGCGCTGCGGGCGATGGCCTCGACCGCCGCGAGGTCGACGTCGCGGGCGACGACGGTCGACAGCCGGTCGAGGGCTGCCCGGGCATCCGAGGTCCGCTCGGCCACCGGGACGAGCCCGAGGTGGCGGTCGCGCCACACGAGGCCGCCGTCGCGTCGCACGCAGCCGACGACCGGGACCCCGAGCGGCTCGATGGCGGCGCGCAGCAGCGCCTCGTGGCGATCCGAGCCGACCCGGTTGCACACGACCCCGGCGAGGTCGACCCGGGGGTCGTGGTCCCGGAACCCCCGGACGACGGCGCCGACGGAGGAGCTCGCGGCCGACGCGTCGACGACCAGCAGGACGGGGGCGGCGAGCACGGCGGCGACGTCGGCCGTGGACGAGGGCGACCCGTCGTCGGCCCCGTCGAAGAGCCCCATGACCCCCTCCACCACCAGGAGGTCGGCGCCGTGGGCGGTCCGCCCGGCGAGACCCGGGACGGCAGCTGGGCCGCACAGCCAGGGGTCGAGGTTCCGGGGCGATCGTCCGGTGGCGAGGGAGTGGTAGCCGGGATCGATGAAGTCGGGCCCGACCTTGGCCCCGGCCACGTCGAGCCCGAGGCCGCGGAGCGCGGCCATGATCCCGGTGGCGATCGTCGTCTTGCCGACGCCGGAGGCGACGCCGGCGACGACCAGCCGGGGCCCGAGGGCGGTCACCGCACCCGGACGCTCGTCGTGATCTCGTCCTCGGGCGTGACGTCGTGCTCGTCGGGATCGAACTCGTGGGGCCGGAGCGGCTCGGGCGTCGGCCCGGTCGCGCCGGCGATCACCCAGTCGTGCAGGAGCTCGACCGCCTCGTCGTCGACGCGCCGGAACCACGTCGTGGCCAGGGGTCGGCCCGGACGGTCGACGTCGCGGTGCCGGATGGCGACGATGTTCCCCTCCGCGCACGGTCCCAGGCAGTTGGTGACGGTGACGCGGCCCTTCGGGAGGCGGAGCGCAGCGGCGCGCAGCCGCTCGAGGTGGCGGGCGGCCTCGTCCTCGTCCTCGGTGCCGCAGCAGCAGCCACGGCACACCAGCACGCTGGCGGTCGGGATCATCGATGCCCCCCGACCGCGGACACGACCGCGCCCGCGAGGTGCGCCGGGGCGAGGTCGGAGACGGGCACGTGGACCGCGCCCATGGCCTCGGCGAGGCGGCGGGCGAGACCGAGCCGCCTCGTGCCGTCCTCGCAGTCGAGGACGACGCCGTCGACGCGGGACCGGCGGAACGCGGCCGCGACCTCGAGCGCGGCCTCGAGCCCGCCCGCGCCCGTCGCCCTCCCGTCGGTGAGGACGGCGACGGTCGCGTCGGTGCGCTCGTCGGCCGAGCGCTCCGCGACGCCGAGGGCCTCGGCCAGGCCGCGAGCGAGCGGGGTCTGGCCACCGGTCACCAGGCCGTCGACCCGGTGGCGGGCCACCTCGACGCTGCCGGTCGGGGTGAGCACCGTCGTCGCCTCGGCACCCCGGAAGGTCACCAGCCCGACCTTGTGGCGACGCTCGTAGGCATCGGCGAGCAGGCCGAGCACCGTGCCCGCGGCTGCCTCGGCCCGTTCGGGTGCGCCCATGGAGCCGCTGAGGTCGACGCACAGCACGATGGCGAGCGACCGCTCCGCCACGCGGACCGCGGTGCGCAGGTCGGTCGGATCGAGCGCCGCTCCGGGGTCGAGGCGTCGACGGGTCGCGACGGCCCGCACGGTGGGGACCACCGAGATCGACGACGTGGGTCCGGCGGGTTCGTCGCGGACGGCGCGGCCCCGCGGCGAGCGGTCGCGGCGGGCGCGGGCCGGCGGCGGCCGGCGCACCGACCCGCGGACCACGAACGGCTGGTCGGGGGCGTCGCCGGTGCCGTCGTCGGTCCCGTCGGCCTCGCCCGGCCCGCGGCGGTCGTCGTGCTCATGATCGTCGGGGGGCCGGTCGTCGTGATCATGGTCGTCGGGGCCGGCCTCGCCGAGCGCATCCCGGAGCGCTCGCTCGAGCTCCTCGGGCGGCACCACGGGCGGGTCGAAGGGGTTCCGTCGACTCCGGTGCGCGAGCACCAGCGGCGCGACCCGACGGAGGTCGTCGAGCGTCGCCTCGTGCCGTCCGGCGAGATCGGCCAGCGCGGCCGACGCCCGGCACAGCGTGAGGTCGGCCCGGAGCCCCTCGGCCCCGACCTCGAGGGCCAGACGGCTGGCTGCCTCGACCAACCCGTCGGGGACGCCGGCACCCGCGGCGGGACGGGGGTCGGGGACGTCCACGTGGCCCTCGACGCGCGGCTCGGCCGCGGACGGGCCGTCGCCCCGGTCGAAGGCGAGGCGGCGACGCACGGCCTCGACGCGGTCGGCGACGGCGGTCGGGGCGGTGACGTCGACGCAGAGGCCGAACCGGTCGAGGAGCTGGGGGCGGAGCTCGCCCTCCTCGGGGTTCATCGACCCGACCAGCACGAAGCGGGCCGGGTGCCGGTGGGACACGCCGTCGCGCTCCACCACGTTCTCGCCGGAGACCGCGACGTCGAGCAGGACGTCGACGAGGTGGTCGGGCAGGAGGTTGATCTCGTCGATGTGGAGCACGCCCCCGTGGGCGCGGGCCAGCAGGCCGGGCTCGAATCGGACCTCGCCGCCGGTGAGGGCGGCACGGGTGTCGAGGGTCCCGACGACCCGGTCCTCGGTGGCCCCGAGCGGGAGATCGACGAACGGGGCGCCGCCCAGGACCGCCGCCAGGCCGCGCGCCAGGGTCGTCTTGGCCGAGCCCTTCTGGCCCCGGAGCAGCACCCCGCCGATGAGCGGGTCGCGCGCCGCGAGGCGGAGCGCGAGCTTGGCGTCGTCCTGACCGACGACGGCATCGAAGGGGAATGCCGGCCGCGACCGACCGTCGGCGCTCATCGCGACTCCTCCCAGCCCTCGGCCTCGAGGATCGCATCGACGAGGGTCTTGCGGGCGACGTCGGATGCGTCCCACATCTCGCGGTCGGCGGCCTCGAGCAGCCGCTCGGCGATCGACCGCAGCGCCCACGGGTTGGACCGTCGGAAGAAGTCGCGCATCCCGGCATCGGCGACGTAGGCCTCGGTGACCCTGTCGTACATCCAGTCCTCGACGATGACGTCGTCGGCGCTGGAGGCCACCGCGTCGTAGCCGAAGAGGTAGTCGACGGTGGCGGCCAGCTCGAAGGCGCCCTTGTAGCCGTGCGCCTGCATCGCGCCGATCCACTTGGGGTTCAGCACCCGGCTCCGCACGACCCGGGCCGCCTCCTCCTTGAGCGAGCGGATCCGGGGATCGGCCGGATCGGCCGAGTCGCCGAACCACGCCCTCGGTGCGGTGCCCGTGAGGGCCCGGACGGCGGCGACCATGCCGCCGTGGTCCTGGAGGTAGTCGTCGGAGTCGAAGATGTCGTGCTCGCGGTTGTCCTGGTTCTTGACCGCGACCTCGATGGCCGAGAACCGACGGCGCATGCCGTCGGGGTCCGGAGCGCCGTGGCGCCCGCGCCCGTAGGCGAAGCCGGACCACGCCAGGTACACCTCGGCGAGGTCGGCCTGCGTCCGCCACGAGCCCTGCTCGAGCACCGGCAGGATGCCCGAGCCGTACCCGCCCGGCGGCGGGCCCCAGAGGCGGGCGTCGTCGGCACCGGCAGCTGCGACCGGGTTCTGGTCGGCGGGCTCGTCCAGCGCCGCCACCATCGCCACCGCGTCGTCGAGCAGCTCGATCACGTGGGGGAAGGCGTCGCGGAAGAAGCCGCTGATCCGCAGCGTCACGTCGACGCGGGGCCGGCCGAGCTCGGTCAGCGGGATGACCTCGAGGCCGGTGATGCGCTGGCTCTGCTCGTCCCACGTCGGGCGCACCCCCAGCAGCGCGAGCGCCTCGGCCGCGTCGTCGCCGCTGGTCCGCATGGCCGCCGTGCCCCACAGCACGAGGCCGACGGTCCTGGGGTGCTCGCCGGTCTCGTCGAGGTGGCGCTCGACCAGCCGACCCGCCAGCGCGGAGCCGACCTCCCACGCCAGGGGCGACGGGATGCCCTTCGGGTCGACCGAGTAGAAGTTCCGACCGGTCGGCAGCACGTTCGCCGCCCCCCGGCTGGGGGCTCCGCTGGGGCCCGACGGGACGTGCCTGCCCCGGAGCCCGCCGAGCAGGTTGGCGATCTCGTCGGGGGTGTCCCGCAGGTCGGGCACCAGCCTCCCCGCGACCCACCGCAGGGTCGGGTCGTCCGAGGACCGGGGATCCCACCCGGTGGCTGCGAGCGCCTCGACCCGGGCGCGGCACTCCTCCTCCACCCGGTCGGTCTCGATCCGCCCGGCACCGGCGAGGTCGACGCCCAGGTCGGCGGCGACCGTCGCCCGCAGCGACGGCACCGTCCCCTGCGGCAGGCGCGTGACGGCGAGGACGAGGTCGACCAGGGCACCGTCGGCGGGCACCCGGCCGAGCACGTGGAGGCCGCCCCGGATCTGTGCGTCCTTGAGCGCGCACAGGTAGCCGTCGACGTGGAGCACGAGGTCGCCGAACGCCTCCTCGTCATCGGGTGCCTCGTCGCCGAGGTCGAGGTCGCGGTGGATCTCGGCGGACACGATCACGTCCCACACCTGGGACCGCAGCGCGGGCGCCTTGGCCGGGTCCATGGCCTCGGCGTTGGCCAGCGCGTCGAGGAGCTGCTCGAGGCGGGCGAGGTCGTCGTAGGTGTCGGCCCGGGTCAGCGGTGGCGGCAGGTGGTCGATGACCACGGCGTGGGTGCGGCGCTTCGCCTGGGTGCCCTCGCCCGGGTCGTTGACCACGAACGGGTAGAAGAACGGGACGTCGGCGACGGCGGCGTCGGGGTGGCAGCCACCCGAGAGCGCCAGGGCCTTCCCGGGCAGCCACTCCACGGTGCCGTGCTTGCCGAGGTGCACGATCGCGTCGGCACCCCAACCCCCCTCGGTCCGGGGCAGCGCGAGCCAGCGGTAGAACGCGAGGTAGTGGTGCGGGGGCGCAAGATCGGGGGCGTGGTAGGTGGCGATCGGGTCGGCCCCGAACCCCCGCGGCGGCTGGATGGTGACCAGCACGTTGCCGAGGTCGAGGCCGGGGAAGTGGAGCGCCTCGTCGCGCACGTACACCTCGCCGGGCGCGACCCCCCACAGCTCCTCGACCTCGGCGCGGGCACCGTCCGGCAGGTCGCCGAACCAGTCGCGGTACGCGGGCGCCGACAGGGAGCCGACGGCGAGGTCGACCTGCGCGTCGCTCAGCGTGGCGTGGTCGTAGGTGAAGGTGTCGGCGAGCTCCGCCATCATCGAGTCGCCGTCGTCGGGGATGCGGTCGATCCGGACGCCGTCGGCGTGCAGCGCGTGGAGCAGCTCGATGGCCGACGCCGGCGTGTCGAGGCCCACCGCGTTGCCGAGCCGGGCCCGCTTGGTCGGGTACGCCGAGAGGACGACGGCGATCCGTCGCTCGTGCGCCGGGGTGCGCCGGAGGCGGGCGATCCGCACCGCGAGCGACGCCAGGCGGGCGGCCCGCTCGGGATCCGCGCGGGTCGCGAGGATCTCGCCCCGCCCGGCCCCGGCCGGGCCCGGCGCCACGGAGGCGTCGTCGTCGACGACCTCCTTGAAGGCGAAGGTCGGGCCGATGATCCGCCCGTCGAACTCGGGGATGGCCACACCCGAGGCCACCTCGAGCGGCGTGAGCCCGGCGTCGTCGGCGTCCCACTCGGCCCGCGGTCGACTCGACGCCGGCGACTGGATGACGGGGATCCCGAGGTCGTCGAGGCCCGGGACCGACCAGCCGTCGTCGCTGGACGATCCCGCAGCCAGCGTGGAGGTAATGATGGCGTCGACGCCGAGCGCTCGGCAGCGGTCGAGGGCGGGCACCCCGCCCCCCTCGTCGGGGCGGAGCGAGTAGGTCCAGATCGCGACCGGGTCCCCGCCGGCATCGGCGATCGCCGCGCACAGGTCGCGGACGTAGGTGGTGTTCCCGGCGACGAGGTGGGCGCGGTAGAAGACCACGGCGACCAGTGGCCGGGTCCCGTCGCGCCCCTCGAGCGACGGCCCGAGGCCGGCGCCGTCCCACACCCCGACCTGGTCGACCACCATCGGCGGTCCGAAGCCGAACCCGGTCATCACGACGGTGTCGGACAGGAACCGCAGCAGGTTGGCCACGTTCCCCGGCCCACCCGCCCACAGGTACCGGTGGGCCTCGGCCACCACCCCCGACGGCGGGGTCGACCGGGCGAGCAGCTCGGGGTCGGGCTCGAGCTCGCCGCCCACCGCGACGAGGGGCACCCCGGCGTCCAGGCAGCGGGCCCGCAGCTCGGCGAACCCCTCCTCCCACGCCTCGATGCCGCCGAGGAGCCGGACCACGACGAGGTCGGCGCCGCCGACCTCGGGCACGCCGTCCGTGCGGTCGGGGTGGAACCAGCGGACCGGCCCGAACCCGCGGGGCAGGTCGTCGACCACCGAGCGCAGCGCGAGCAGCTCGGTGTCGGTGTTCGCGCCGAAGAGGATCATCGGTCGACCTCCGAGAGCACCCGGGCGTAGCGGGCCTGCCGCTCGTCGTCGGGCACGAGCGAGCAGTCCGCGCACAGGGATCCGGCTTCGGTCTTGTAGAAGAGGCAGCAGGCCGACCGCTCCCACGCCCACACCGGCCCGACGTGGACGATCCGTCCGGCTGCGGCGAGCTCGGGACGACCGGCGGCGAGGAACGCCTCGAAGCGGTCGCGGATCTCGGTCCGGAGATCGGGGC
Organism: uncultured Acidimicrobiaceae bacterium; assembly: GCA_964497795.1. Taxonomy (GTDB): domain Bacteria; phylum Actinomycetota; class Acidimicrobiia; order Acidimicrobiales; family Salinilacustritrichaceae; genus Salinilacustrithrix. The sequence continues at coordinate 44,150 of CAZCEZ010000012.1, forward strand.
GAGGGCCCATGAGCGCGCCGAACGACGACGCGCACGCCGCGCCGACGTCGCTCCACAGCAGCGCCTCGCCGATCCGGCACGCGCGACGGGCGCTGTCCAGGAACGGCGCGACGTGGCCCTCGACGAGCACCTCGTGGAGCGCGGCGAGCGGGTCGCTGGACTCGACGGCGCGGAGGTCGTCGAGGTGCACGGCGTTGGGCCGAGCCCGGCCGAGCGCGATCGACACGAGCGACGGGTCCAGGTCGAGCACGACGTCGTCGAGCACCCAGGCGCCGATCGCGATCGAGGCGATGCGGAAGGCGTAGGCCTGGGTGAACAGCGACAGGGCCACGTCGTCGCGGTCGGTGCCGCGATCGGGTGCGGTCGTCCGAACCAGGTCGCGCAGGTGGTCTGCGTCGGCGATCAGGCGCGAGCTCGGCGACCAGTCGTCGCGGTCGGTCGTCCCGACCGTGACGCGCAGGTAGTCGACCGTGTCCAGCACCCGCCCGAGGGCGTCGGCGGCGATCGTCATGGCCGGGTCAGCTCCGGACCATGTCGCGCCGCACCGCGGCCGCTGCGCCGGCGGACGCGTCGCGGTCGAGCAACCACCCCGTGCCGAGGCCGAGGCCGGCCCACAGCAGCGCGAGTCCGCCGATGGAGCGGATCCGGAAGTCCCACACCAGGGCGGCGGGCACCTCGGGAGCGATGGCGTCGGGCGAGCCGGGCAGCACCACGAGGATCAGGCCGTAGACGACGGCGGTGGCGGCGGACGTCGCGACGATCTGCGTGGACCGTTCGAGCCGCTGGCCGAGCAGCCGTGCCAACCGGAACAGCGCCACGGCCGCGACCAGCGAGGCGGCGACGACCCCCAGGTACTGCAGCGTCCGCTCGTCGACGGTCTCGGGGTCGCCGACGGCCGGCGGGTTGGCCGGGTACTTCAGGGCCGGCACCAGCGCGACCGCGCCGAAGGCCGCACCGGCGAGCCACAGCGACCGTGCGAAGTCGGTCCCGCCCGGGAGGCGGTGGCGGACCCTGGCCAGGACCACGCCGAAGATGCACGACGCGACGACGGCGTAGACGACGTTGGCGGCGACGCCACCGGCGGTCTGCTCGCCGCGATCGAACAGGGGCTCCTCGTCCCCGGCTGCGGCGCCGGGCGCCTCGGCGGCGAGCGCCTCCTCGAGGGCGATGGCCTCGCCGACCGTGGGCTCGACCACGAGGTACATGTAGGCGCCCATCAGCACGCCCACGACCGCACCGGCCGTCAGGGCGCGCTTGAGCACGGTGGAGAACTCGATCGACATGTCGAGGCCTCAGCCGCTCAGTGGCAGGGCACGCCGAGGGCGTGCCGTCCGTCGTGGTACAGCTCGTGCAGCGTCTCCCAGCCGGTGGCCAGGAGCGTGCCGTTCTCCTGCAGCAGCAGGTACGCGACGAAGAGCCCGATCGCCACGGCGATCCAGGCGACGCCCGGGACCTCCAGCGGCTCGACGGTCTCGGTGGGCTGGTTGATCGCAGCCATGGTCTCAGTTCTCCATCCTCGTGGTGTGTTGCCGCTCGGACGGTGTCCTGGCTCCCAGATCGTCGCTTCCCCCCGCCTTCCAACCCGAGGGCCGTGGCGTGATGGAGGGTCGCTCCCTGGTGACAGTTGCGGGACAGCCCCGGATTCCCACCGGTGTTCCCGTTCGAACCCGGGCGACCCTACACGCGCGGGGTGGCGTGGCGACCCGGACCCCGTCGCGCTCGTCGACGCCGGCACCTCCAAGCGTCTGCACCGGCACGAGCGGCGTGCCCGGGGCGGGGTTCGAACCCGCACGCCCGTCGCCGGGCCGAGGGGTTTAAGCCCTCTGCGTCTGCCAGTTCCGCCACCCGGGCCTCGCCCGGACCATACGCCGGGGCAGCTCGGTGCGGAGCCGCACCTCCCAGTCCGTGCGGCCCGGGCCGTCCTCGCCCGGGCGGACGACCACGAACACGTCGGCGTAGTCGCAGGCGACCTGCACGCCGTCCACGTCGACGCGGTGCAGGAGGATCCGGTGCGACTCCACGCCGGGGACGGTAGGTGACGCCCCGGCTCACGCCGCCAGCACCTCGTGCTCCTCCAGGGCGGCCCAGAGCGCCGTCCGGCACCGGATGGCCGGGCCTCCCTCGAGCCGGTTGGTGGCGACCACCCCGTCGACGAGGTCGGCGAGCACGGCCAGCCACGGTCGGTCGCGCACGGACACCGACACCGTCGTGCCCCGCCGCCCCCGCCGCAGCGTCCGCACGGCACCGGTGGCCCGGGGTGGGCTGCGGAACATCGGGACCTCGAGGCCCTGCAGCCGGGCGGACTCGGAGATGGCCCTCACGGCCTGGGCGAAGCGGAGGTTGGCGGACATGGCGACATCGTCCCCGCGCCCTCCGACAGGAACCCCGTGGGGCGACCGCGCCCGGCCGGTGGCGGTTCCTGTCGGAGGGCGCGGCGAGCATCTCCCCCATGCCCGCCACCCGATCCGCCGAGCGCCAGCCCGCCACCCGCACCCCGACCGCGACCCCCGCCCAGCAGCGCGTGATCGCGCTCCTCGGGCGCCGCGACGACGACGTGGTCGTCGACGGCGTCGTGGTCGACGAGCTCCGGGCCGAGCTCGAGGAGCGGCTCGCCGACGCGGCCGACGCCGTGCCCGAGGGCCAGGTGCTCTTCGTCGGCAAGACCCAGCTCGCGCACCTCGACGCGTGCGAGGGGCGGTGGCAGGCCGAGGCGGCGGCCTCGTTCTCGTGGTCGGTCCCCGCGGCCCGCGGCACGGTGGCCCACAAGGCCATCGAGCTGTCCGCCAACTGGCGCGGCGAGGTCGAGCCCGGTCGCCTCGTCGACGAGGCCGTGACCCGCCTGGCCGACGGCGACTCCTCCCTCGCCGGCTTCCTGCGGTCGCTGTCCACGGTCGAGCTCGCCGAGCTGCGCCAGGAGGCGGTCGCCTTCGCCACGGCCTTCGAGGAGTGCTTCCCGCCGCTCAAGTCGCGCTGGCGGCCCGTCGTCGACGGGCGTGCCGTGGCCCGCATCGGCGGGGGGCGCATCGTGCTGTCCGGTCGCCCCGACCTCACGCTCGGTCGAGCGACCGAGGGCGGCAAGGTCGTCATCGACCTCAAGACGGGCCACCGGTCCCGGCACCACGTCGACGACCTCCGCTTCTACGCCCTCGTCGACGCGCTGCGCGTCGGGGTCCCGGCCCGGCGGGTCGCCACGCTCTACCTCGACTCCGGCGAGGTGGTGCACGAGGCGGTCACGCCCGACGTGCTCGCGGCCGCCACCGAGCGGGTGGTGCGCTCCGTGGAGGCGATGGTCGAGATCCGGCGCCGGGTGCGCCGCGCCGCCCTGCGCACCGGACCCGGCTGCCGGTGGTGCCCCGCGCTGGCCTCGTGCGAGGCCGGCCGCACCTGGGTCGCCGAGGACGACGCCGGCGAGCACGAGGACGGCTTCTGGTGGGCCGCCTGAGCGCTCCGCCGGCGTGGGATTCCCCCACCGGGCCCGCACCTCTACGATCGGCGGGCATGTCCCGCCCGATCGCCGAGATCCCCCGCACCGGCGGGCACCTCGTCCCGGTGCCCGCACCGGCACCGGAGGCGGACCTGGAGGACCCCCGTCGCTCCGACGTGGACGAGTGGGGCCGGTCCGAGCGCACCCGGGCGCTGGCGCGCCAGCTCTTCGCCCCGCTCTACGACCACTGGTTCCGGGTCGAGTGGGAGGGTCTCGAGAAGATCCCGACCGACGGCGGGGCCCTGCTGGTGGCCAACCACGCCGCCGCCGTGCCCAGCGACGCCCCGGTCATCATGCACGGCATCGAGACCGAGCTCGAGCGGCCCGTCTACGGCCTGGCCGACGAGCTGTTCAAGAAGCTCCCGGTCGTCGGGACGCTGTGGGCCCGCTCGGGCGGCGTCCTCGCCCACCCCGACAACGCCTACCGCCTCCTGCGCGAGCAGCAGCAGCTGGTGCTGGTCTTCCCCGAGGGCTCCAAGGGCCCGGCCAAGACCTTCGACGAGCGGTACCGCCTCCGGCGCTTCGGGCGGGGCGGGTTCGTCCAGATCGCGATGCGAGCCGGCGTCCCCGTCATCCCCATCGCCGTGGTCGGCGCCGAGGAGTCGATGCCGACCATCACCAACGTCGCGCCGCTGGCCAAGGCGCTCGGCGCCCCGTACGCGCCGATCACCGCCAACATGCTCGCCTTCGGTCCGCTGCTCGGACCCCTCGGCTCCCTCGTCTACTTCCCGGCCAAGTTCAAGCTCCGGGTGCTCGACCCGGTCCGCTTCGACGTCCCGCCGGACCAGCCCCGCTACAGCCGCAGCCGGGTCATGGACGAGTCCGAGGCGATCCGCCAGCAGATCCAGGAGGCCCTCTACGACATGCTCCGGGCCCGCCGCTCGGTCTGGTCGGGCTGATGGGGTCCCGGGTCCTCGTCACCGGCCTCGGCACCTTCTGGGGTGGCCGCGTCGCAAAGGCACTCGAGGCCGACCCCGAGGTCGACGTCATCGTCGGCCTCGACCGCGTCGCCCCGACGATCGAGCTCGAGCGCACGGAGTACGTGCGCAGCGACGAGAACTACTCGATCCTGTCGCGCATCGTGGAGGCCACACAGGTCGACACGATCGTCCACACCTTCCTCATCGTCGACTCGACCTCGGTGCGGGCCCGGACCATGCACGAGATCAACGTCATCGGCACGATGAACCTGTTCGCGGCCGCGACGGAGTCCTCGGTCCGCAACGTGGTGGTCAAGTCCTCCGCCTACGTCTACGGCGCCGACCCGCGGGACCCGGTGTGGTTCACCGAGGAGACGCCCCGCATGGCCGAGCCCAGCCACCGCGTCGAGCGGTCCCTGGCCGAGGTCGAGACCTACGTGCGGGACTTCGCCGTCGACAACCCCCACGTCGCGGTGTCGCTGCTGCGGTTCTCCAACGTGCTGGGACCCGAGCTGGACACCCCGCTGTCCCGCCTGCTCGAGCTCCCGGTCGTCCCGTCGGTGTTCGGCTTCGACCCCCGGTTCCAGTTCGTGCACGAGGACGACGTCATCCGCGCCGTCATGTACGTGCTCCAGAACGAGCTCGCCGGCGTGTTCAACGTCGCGGGCGACGGCCTGCTGCCCTGGAGCGAGGTCGCCGCCATCTGCGGCAAGCGCACCGCGCCGCTCCCACCCGTGGGCCAGGGCGTGGTCGCCGGCGCCCTGCGCCGCCTCGGCGTCGACATCCCGCCCGAGGTCCTCGACCTGCTGCGCTTCGGCCGCGGCCTCGACAACTCCCGCCTCAAGCGGGCCGGGTTCGAGTACACGCACACCTCGGCCGGATCGGTCATGGCCTTCATCGAGGCGCTGCGCCTGCGGCGGACCGTGGGCGACGACACCGGCTACCGCTACGAGCAGGAGGTGGAGGAGTTCTTCCGCCGCTCCCCCGCCGTGGTGCGCGACCGCTGAGCGACCGTCGCACCTCCCGCCCTCAGGAGCGGGAGGCGACCTCGGCGTCCAGGTCGAGGGGCTGGACGACGGCCTTGGTGGCGTACTCGCCCCACTCGTCCTCGGGCAGCAGGTACATCACCTCGAACTCGTTGCCGTCGGGGTCCCGGGCGTAGAGCGACTTCGACACGCCGTGGTCGGACTGGCCGGTCAGCGCACCGACCGCGGCCAGCGTCTCCCTCGCCGCGGCGAGGGCCTGGATCGACTCGACCCGCCAGGCCAGGTGGTACAGGCCGACCCGGCCGGGGGCCGGCCCCGGGGCGTCCGCGCCCACGGCGAAGAGCCCGAGGTCGTGGTGGTTCGTCGAGCCGCCCGCCCGGAGGAACGCGGCGCGCCCGGGCATCCGGTCGACGACGGCGAAGCCGAGGACGTCGGTGTAGAAGTCCACGGCCACGTCGACGTCCCGCACGAACAGCACGGCGTGGTTGAGCTCGGTGATGCGGATCGGTTCCATCGGTCCCTCCTCGGGATCACGGGGTGCCCGCCCGGGGACGGCGACGCCCCCGCCACCGACCATGCTGGCCGACGGACGGGGGCGCCGCTCGCGGTCGCCGGGGGCGGCGCTCAGCCCTGGGCCACGGCCTGGACGTCGATGCTGATCTTGACGGTCTTGCCGACGAGCACACCGCCGGTCTCGAGCGCCTGGTTCCAGGTGATGCCGAACTCGTCGCGGTCGATCTCGGCGTCGGCGGTGAAGGCGATGCGGCCGTTGCCCCAGGGGTCCTGGCCCGCACCCTCGAACTCGACCTCGAGCACGACCGGCTTCGTGACGTCGCGGATGGTGAGCTCGCCGTCGACCTTCCAGTCGTCGCCGTCCTTGCGGATGCCCGTGGACCGGTAGGTCAGGGTCGGGAACGTCTCGACGTCGAGGAAGTCGGCGGACTTGACGTGGTTGTCGCGGTCCTCGGTCCCGGTGGTGAACGAGGCGGCGTCCATCGAGACCTCGACGGTGCTCTGGGCCGGGTCCTCGGCGATGGTCACGGTGCCGGAGAAGGACTCGAAGCCGCCCTTGACCTTGGACAGCCCCAGGTGGCGGACGGTGAAGCCGACCGAGGAGTGGGTCGGGTCGATCTGGTAGGTGCCCGCCACGGGGACGGTGGTGTCGGCGGCGGTGCGGGTGAGGGTCTCGGACATGTCGGTGCTCCTGGGGTCTCGCCCGGCGGGGGACCGGGCCTCGGGGTGGTGCCGTAGGGATTGCTGTTGTGGAGGGGAATGTTGCCTGGACAACAACATACGCCTCAGTCGTTGCGCGCGCAACCACTTCGTGGCGTACCCTCGGACCATGGGCACGACGGGTCGGCAGGACGTGGGACGGGACGGGGCGCTGCACGCGACGCTGGACGACCCCCACATCGAGGCCCTGGGCATGCTGCTCGAGGCCCACAACGAGGTGGTGACGGCGCTGACCCACCGGCTCGACCGGGCCGGCCAGGTGCCGGTGACCTGGCTCGGGGTCCTCATCCGCCTCGCCCGGTCCCCCGGCGAGCGCCTGCGCATGACCGAGCTGGCCCGGGACATGACGATGTCCACGAGCGGGCTGACCCGCCTGATCGACCGGGTCGAGGCCGCCGGCCACGTCCGGCGCGAGGCCTGCCCCGAGGACCGGCGGGGACTGCTCGCCGTGCTCACCGACGACGGCCGGGAGGTGCTGGCCCGCGTGGCCCCGAGCCACGTGGAGGACCTCCGGGAGCTCGTCGGCGGCGCGCTGGGCCCGGCCGACGTGGTCGGGCTGACCGACCTGCTGCGCCGGGTCCGCGACCACGTCCGCGGCCTCGACGACGGGGGCTGAGCGGGACGCCGTCCCTCGGGGCGGGCCGGCCCGGTCTGCCAGACTCCGCTGCGATGAGCACCGAACAGGTACGCACCGAGATCGTCGACGGGGTCGCCGTGGTCACCCTGGCCGACCCGGACAAGCGCAACGCGCTGAACCTGGACATGGTCGCCCAGGTCTCCGACGCCCTCGACGCCATCGAGGCCGACGAGTCCGTCGGGGCCGTCGTGGTGACCGGCGAGCCGCCGGCGTTCTGCGCCGGTGCCGACCTGTCGCACCTCGGCGGCTCCCAGCGCGAGGGGCTGCTCGCCATCTACGAGGGGTTCCTCCGCTTCGGGCGATGCCCGCTGCCGACCATCGCCGCCGTCAACGGCGCCGCCGTGGGCGCGGGCATGAACCTGGCCCTGGTCTGCGACGTGCGGGTCGCCGCCGAGCGGGCCCGCTTCGACACCCGGTTCCTGCAGCTCGGCCTGCACCCCGGCGGCGGCCACACCTGGATGTTCCGGCGCATCGCCGGGCCGCAGGCCACGACCGCCGCGGTCCTGCTCGGCCAGGTCATGGACGGCAGGGAGGCCGAGCGCGTCGGTCTGGTCCACCGCTGCGTGGCCGACGACGAGCTGCTCGACCGCTGCATCGACATGGGTCGTGCCGCCGGCGCGGCGCCGCGCGACCTGGTGATGGAGATCAAGTCCTCCATCACCGACATGGCCGACATCGGCACCCACGAGGCCGCCGTGAAGCGCGAGCTGGACCCGCAGGTCTGGTCCCTCAACCAGCCCGCGTTCAAGGAGCGCCTCGCCGCGCTCCAGCGCAAGATCAGCTCGAAGTAGGACGCCGGGGACCGGCGCGGCATTCCCGGTCGGCGGCGACGCCTCAGTCGAGGACGAAGGTCTCCAGGAACAGGTCCACGAGCGCGTCCTGGGTCGCGGGCTCCTCGCTGGTCACGATGAGCGACCAGAGGCGGTCGCCGTCGGGCACGAGGAGCTGGGTGGTGAGCGCGTCGATCGGTTCGCCGTCGTCGGCCGCCGGCTGGGTCAGGGTGAAGTCGATCCGGACCCGGCCCCCGTCGACCTCGGTGACCGCCGCGTCGTCGACGCCGGCGGCGGCCACGACCAGGTCGGCCAGCTCCCGCAGGGCCCCGGGTGAGGTGTCGGCGTCCTCCTGGACGTCGATCTTGAGCTCGGCCACCCGGCCCTCGACGTCGATGCCGGCGGCGTAGAACAGGGCGCCGGTGGCGGCGACGTTCGTCGCCGCGTCCAGGAAGAACGGCTCCTCGAGGTTGGCCGTGCGGAGCCGCTCGAGCGCGTCGGTGGACAGCAGCGTCGCCTGCCACGCGTCGGGCACGGCCACGCCGAAGCCGAGGGAGGGCACGGCGACGGCGAAGGTGTCCGGCGCGTCGGGCACCCGGAGGTCGCCGGTCTCGGGCGCCTCGGTGGTGACGGTGACCGTCACGTCGGCGTCGTCGGGCAGGGTCGTGGACGGCCCTGCGCCGCCGCCACCACCGGTGCCGAGGCCGAGCACGATCACGGTGGAGGCCAGGACGGCGGCGGCCACGAGGGCGCCGACGGTCCGGCGGCGGGAGCCGTCCACGAGCGCCACCGTCAGGCCACCCACGTCAGCCAGAGCTCGTCCCGTCGGGACTCCCACTCCTCGGCGGTGATGGCGTACCGCACGTGGTCCTCCCAGACCCCGTCGATCTCCAGGTAGCGCAGGGCCACGCCCTCCTCCCGGATGCCGAGCTTCTCCACGACGCGCCGACTGGAGGTGTTGCGGGGGATGATGGCGATCTGGATGCGGTGCAGGCCGAGCTCCTCGAAGGCGTGGCGCAGCGCCAGCACGACCGCCTCGGGCGTGTAGCCGCGACCGGCGCACGCCTCGTCGATCCAGTAGCCGACGTAGGCGTTCTGGAACGGGCCCCGCTGCACCGAGGACAGGTTGATCTCGCCGGCGAAGTCCCCCTCCGCGGTGAAGATCCCGAAGCCGTAGCCGGTGCCCAGCTGCCACTCGCGGGCCCGGGCCGAGCAGCGGGCCGCGAAGGCGTCGCGGCTCTCGACCACGTCGGCCTGTCCCGGGATGCGGCGGGGCTCCCAGCGCGTGAGCCAGTCGACGTTGCGACGCCGGACCTCCTGCCAGGCGGGGAAGTCCCGGGCGTCGAGGGGGCGGAGGACCAGGCGTCGGCCGAGCAGCCGGGTCTGCGCGGGCGACCAGCTCACCGCCGGCCCCCCGCCGGAGGGGTGGCTGCGCGAGCGGACGAGGCGGCTGATGGCGTCCTCGTCGCGAGCCCGACCCGGGGACGGGGCACCGGAGGGGTGGGAGCCGGCGACGACGTCACCGCCCGAGGACGTCGGCGAGGGCGCCGAGGAGCAGGGTGACGTTCCGGGGCCGGGCGGTGTGGCCCATGCAGCCGACGCGCCAGACCCGGCCGGCGTAGTCGCCGAGGCCGCCGCCGATCTCGATCCCGTAGCGCTCGAGGAGCGTGGCCCGGACCTTCGCCTCGTCGATCCCCTCGGGCACCCAGACCGTGGTCAGCTCCGGCAGCCGGTGCCCCTCGGCCGCGAACAGCTCGAACCCGAGGTCGACGAGGCCCTCCTGGAGCAGCGCACCGCACTCGGCGTGGCGGGCCCACACCGACTCGAGGCCCTCGTCGACGACGGCCCGCAGACCGCCGAGGAGGGCGTGGACCATGGAGATGGGTGCCGTGTGGTGGTAGGTGCGGGTCGCCCCGGCGGTGCCGACGTAGGCGCCGATCATCCGCAGGTCGAGGTACCAGGACTGGCTGCGGTCGACGAAGCGGTCCCGGGCCCGGTCCGACACCGTGATCGGGGACAGGCCGGGCGGGACGCCGAGGCACTTCTGGGTGCCGGAGTAGGCGAGATCGATGCCCCACTCGTCGGCGTGGAACGGGATCCCGCCGAGGCTGGTGACGCAGTCGACGAGCAGCAGGGCGTCGCCCTTGCCGGCGGCGACGGGAGCGACGTCGGAGCGCACCCCGGTGGAGGTCTCGGCGTGGACCATGCCGATCAGGGTGGGCGCGGGGTGGGCGGCCAGGAGTACGTCGGCGTCGACGGGCTGGCCCCAGGGGACCTCGACGCGCACGACCTCGGCGCCGGTGCGGCCGGCCACGTCGCACATGCGGGCGCCGAACACGCCGTTGACCGCGATCACGGCGACGTCACCGGGGCCGAGCACGTTCACGATGCAGGTCTCCATGCCCGCCGAGCCCGTGCCCGAGATCGGGATGGTGAGCGCGTTCCCGGTGTCGAAGACGGTGCGGAGGTGGTCGCAGACCTCGTCGAGGTTGGCCAGGAACTCCGGGTCGAGGTGCCCCAGCATCGGCCAGGTGAGCGCCTCGACGGCCTCGGGGTACGGGTTCCCGGGCCCGGGGCCCATCAGGACGCGGTCGGTGCGTGGCATCGACGGTCAGGCTAGGTCCCGCCGTCGGCGAGCCGACAGCACAGCCGTCGGGAGCGAGCCGTCACACGAGGCTGGCGACGAGGCCGTCGAGGATGTCGGACTCCGAGACGAGGCACGCCTCGGCCCCGAGCCAGCGCACGATGGCCACGAAGATGCAGGCGCCGGAGACGATCGTGTCGCCCCGCTCGGCCTCGAGGCCCGGGTTGTGGATCCGGTCGGCGAGCGGCTCGGTGACCAGCGTGCGGAAGGTGTCCTCGATGGCGTCCCGCTCGAAGCGGAAGTGGTGGATGGCGTCGCGATCCCACTCGGCCAGGCCGAGCTCGACGGCGGCCATGGTGGTGATCGTGCCGGCGAGGCCGACGAAGGTCGGGGCGTCGCCCATGCCCGGCAGCATCCGGGCGACGTCGTCGCACCACTGCTGGGTCACCGAGATGCAGGCGTGGAGCTCCTCGGGCAGGGGCGGGTCGTGCTCGATGTAGGTCTCGAGGAACCGCACGCAGCCGATGTCGACGCTCGTGGACGCCTCCACCTCGGTGGTGCCGAGGATGAACTCGGTGGAGCCGCCGCCGATGTCGACGACGAGGAACGGGCCGTCGGCCGGATCCAGCTCGGCGGTCGCGCCCCGGAAGGACAGCTCGGCCTCCTCGCTGCCCGACAGCAGCTCGGGGCGCTGGCCGAGCACCGCCTCGGCCGCGTCGAAGAACTCGTCCCGGTTGGCGGCGTCGCGGGCGGCGGACGTGGCCGTCACGCGGAGCCGGTCCACGCCGAGGTCGTCGCAGGTGGCCCGGTAGCGGCGGAGCACGTCGACGGTGGCCTCGATGGCGGCGGGCTCGAGCCGCCCGCTGGCGTCGACGCCGCGCCCGAGGCGCGTGATGGTGTTGATCCGGGTCAGCGCCTCGGCGTCCGCGCCGGCGCCGCGGGACACGAGCAGGCGGGTGGAGTTCGTGCCGCAGTCGATCGCGGCCAGGACCGGAGCCATCGGACCACCCTGCCCGGCGGGGGTGGCCACGGGCCAGCCAGCGACCCAGCCAGCGAGAAGGGTGCCGGCTCAGCCGGCGCCGTCGAGCGGGTCCTCGCCCGATGCCATCCGGGCCAGCGCCGCCTCGACCCAGCGGCCGACCGGGTCGTCGCCGCCGGCCAGGTGCCAGGCCCAGTGGGCGTGGAAGCACTTGATCCCCCGCCGCGTCCCGCCGACGCCGCCCGAGGGTCGGGGGCCGTCGTGACCGGGCGGGATGGCGGCGTCGCGCTCGGCGGCGTAGCGGGCGTGCGCCTCGGCGATCACGGCCTCGCCGAGCTCGGCCTCGGCCACGTCGATGGCGCCGGTCGACTCGAGCCGCCCGATGCGGGCGACCTCCTCGACCCCGACCAGCCAGTAGCGGGTCGGCATCGGCGTCCCGTCGTCGAGGAACGGGGCGTTGCGGATCACGACGGGCCGCCCGGCGTCGTCGCGGACGACGACGGCGAAGTCGGCCTGCGGGGCGCGCCCGATCTGCGCCCGGACGGCGTCGACGTCGGCCTGGTCGGCCACGGGTGGACCGGTGCCGGCCGAGGTCAGGCCCGGCGACGCCGGCGCAGGACCAGCAGCACGAGGAGGACGACGAGGACGGGCACGAGGCGCTTGGCCACCGCGCCGCCGGCCGCGTCGCCGAGGTCGAGCGGCTCCGCCTCCGGGCTGTCGACCTTGCGGGGGCCGGTCGGGGCCTTGGCCGCCTCGGTGGCGTCGTCGCCGGGGGTGTCCCCCGAGACGGCGGCCGACTCCGTCTGGGCCTTGGCCGCCTCGGCGGCGTCGTCGCCCGGGGTGTCGCCGACGGTGGTCTCGGCCACCTCGGCCTGGGCCTTGGCCGCCTCGGCGGCGTCGTCGCCCGGGGTGTCGCCGGCCGGCTCGGCCTCGAGCTTGCCCTCGAGGCACTCGACGAACTGGGTGAGCAGCTTGGCGCTGACGTCGGCGATCATGCCGCGACCGAACTGGGCGACCTTGCCCTTGATGGTCACGTCGGACTCGACGGTGACGGCCGTGGAGCCGTCGGTCTCGACCATGGTCACCGTGATGACGGCCGAGGCGCTGCCCTGGCCGCGGGTGTCCCGGCCGGAGGCGTCGATGACGAGCCGGCCGGCGTCGCGGTCGCGCTCGGTGAACACGGCGGCGCCCTTGTACTGGGCCGTGATCGGGCCGACCTTGACCTTGACGATGCCGCGGTACTCGTCGCCCTCGATCTCCTG
>CAZCEZ010000013.1:0-5180 GCA_964497795.1 uncultured Acidimicrobiaceae bacterium
GTCTCCTGGTACAGGTAGCTCTTGTTGGCCGAGCCGCCGCCCTTGGCCATGAACAGGAAGTCGTAGGCCGCGCCGTCGACGGCGGCGATCTTGATCTCCGCGGGGAGGTTCGTCTTGGTGTTGGCCTCCTCCCACATCGACAGCGGCGCCATCTGGGAGTACCGCAGGTTGGCCTTCTGGTAGGTGTCGAAGATGCCGCGGGCGATGGCCTCCTCGTCGCCGCCGGGCGTGAGGACCCGCCCGCCGCGCTTGGCCTTGACGATGGCGGTGCCCGTGTCCTGGCACATCGGCAGGACGCCGCCGGCCGACACGTTCGCGTTCTTGAGCAGGTCGGTGGCCACGAACCGGTCGTTGGCCGAGGCCTCGGGGTCGGTGAGGATGTTGGCCAGCTGCTGGAGGTGCGAGGACCGCAGGTAGTGGGCGATGTCGAACATCGCCTCCGCGGTCAGCGCCGTGATCGCCTCGGCCGGCACCCGGAGGAACGACTCGCCGCCCAGCTCGACGACCTCGGGGCCGGGGACGCCGAGCGCGTCGAGGTCGAGGCGGCGGTAGGCGGTGTCGTCGCCGGCGGTGGGGAGGAGCGGGGTGTACGCGAAGTCCGTCACGCCGTGAGTCTGCCAAGGACGGTCACGGATGCACCCGTCCGCGGCGACCCCCGTGGGGTCCGGACGGGGCGTCGGGTCAGCGGCGGCCGATCAGGCGCCGGGCGACGGGGATGCCGACGACGCCGGTGAGGCCGACACCGACGAGGGCGCGGAACAGGCCGGGCCGTCGGCGGTGCAGCGGGTCGTCGTCGTGGACGCCGGTGACGTCGGCGACGTCGGAGGGCTCGTCCTCGTCGGACACGACGCCGAGGCGCTCGGCGAAGGCGTCGAGGTCGGGCGTGTCGGGGGCGCCGCCCGAGGGGGAGCCGGGCCGCTGGGCCTCGGGCACCGGTCCGTCGGGGGAGTCGACCGCCGGGATGGTCCGAGCCGAGAGCTCGGCCTCGGAGGCGTCCGGGGTCAGTGCGGGCACGCGCTCGGAGCGGCGCACCTCGGGTTGCTGCGGGTTCGACATGCCCGGGACCTACCCGGGGGCCGCCCCGCTCACCCGCGACCGGGCCTCAGGAGACGGCGGGGGCGCCGGCGTAGGGCCGGGGGTCGCCGGTGGCCGGGATGTCCGGCGCCTTCCACGACATGATCTTGGCCAGGTTGTCGGCGACCTCGGACCAGGCCGGCGGGTCCCACCCCTCGGCCGAGCCGAGCAGCGTGCCGTCGATGCCGAGGTGGACCAGGGCGGGGAGCGACTCGAGCTCGAGGCTGCGCACGAAGGCCTTCTCGGGGTCGCAGAGCACGAAGAGGCGGTCGGCCCACGGGCCGACGAACTCCTTCGCCTCGGCCGGGGTGGCCGTGATCACGAACCCGACCCGGGCATCCGCGCCGGCGAACGTCGACAGGATCCGGCCGGCCGTGTCCAGCAGCCACGCCGACTCGTACTCGAAGGGGTCGAGCACGGCCACGGCGAGGTGGAACGTGGTCAGCCAGTCGTCGAGCGGGTGCTCGGCACCGGAGATGTGGGTCAGCGTGACGTCGCCTGCGGGGTCGGTCGGCACGGTGGGGCAAGGTAGCGCGGTAGGTTCCGCGCATCCCAGATCCAGCGGCCGAACGGCCGCCGTCGAAACGGAGCCCCGATGGTCCTCGCCGCCGTGCGCGACAACACCTACAACGTCGTGCTCCTCGTCCACGTGGTCGCCTTCCTGGTCGCCTTCGCCCCCGCGGCCATCAACCCGCTCCTCGACGCCCACCTGCGCGCCGACGGCCAGGAGGCCTCCCTGCGCTCCTTCGCGTCGTTCGCGGCCCGGTACACGCGGGTGGCGACCCTCGGCGGCATGGGCGTCCTCCTGCTCACCGGGATCCTGATGGTCCTGCTCTCCGACGAGGTGTGGGAGTTCTCCCAGACGTGGATCTCGCTGGCCTTCCTGGTCTGGTTCGCCCTGGCCGGCGTGATCAGCGCCATGATCCTCAAGGGCGAGCGCGAGGCCGCCGCGGGGGACCTGAGCGCACTCGACCGGGTCGCGACCGGCGGCAAGGTGGCCACCGTGCTGACCCTGGTCATGCTGTACCTGATGGTGTTCAAGCCGGGCCTGTGAGCGTCGGGTCCGTGGCCGGTGACGCGGGGCGCCGCGAGCGCGGCATCCTGGGCTGATGCACCCGATCGAGCGACTCCGCTACGTGGCCCGAGCCGGCGGCGTCGACCACGGCACCCTGGCCGAGGAGACGGCCCGCGCCCTGGCCGGCTTCGTCGACGACCAGGCCGGGCTCGTCACGGCCTGCCGGCGCATCGTGGACCGCCACCCGACGTCGGGGCCGATGTGGTGGCTGGCGTCCCGGGTGCTGGCCACCAACGACCCCCGGGCCGAGGCCTTCTCCTGCGTGTCGGCGCTCCAGGACGACCCGACCCCGGCCGCGCTCGCCTACGAGCTGCCCGACGACGTGACCGTGACCGCCATCGGCTGGCCCGAGCAGATCGCGGGGGCGCTCGCCCGCCGCGGCGACGTCCGCTGCCTGATCGTGGACGCCCTCGGCGAGGGCGCCGGCCTCGTGCGCCGCCTCGCCCAGGTCGACGACGACCCCGACGAGGCCCGGGCCGACGAGGTCCCGCCCGCCAACGTGGCCGGAGCCGTGCGCTGGTCGAACCTGGTGCTCCTCGAGGCGTCCGCCGTCGGTCCCGACGGCTTCGTCGGCGTGGCCGGCAGCCACGCCGCCGCAGCCGTGGCCCGCGACCTCGACGCCCAGGTGTGGCTGGTGGCCGGCGTCGGCCGCCTCCTCCCGGAGCGGCTGTGGGAGAGCCTGACCGACCGGATGGACGCGGCCGGCGAGCCCTGGGAGCTGGACGAGGAGGTCGTCCCGCTGTCGCTGGTCGACTCCGTCGTCGGACCGAGGGGCCGGGAGTCGGTCGAGGCCATGCTGCGCCGGACCGACACGCCGGTCGTGCCCGAGCTGTGCCGGCCGACGCCCTGAGTCCCCGGCCGCCGGTGGGCGGTGCCGTCGTCGACGTCGTCATGCCGGCCCGGGACGAGGCCGCGACCGTGGCCGCCAACGTGGCGGTGGCGCTCGCCTGCCGCTACGCCCGCCGGGTGATCGTCGTGGACGACGGGTCGACCGACGGCACGGCGGAGGTGGCCGAGGCCGCGGGCGCCGAGGTGGTCCGCCGACCGGCCTCCACCGGGTCCAAGGCGCACGCCATGCAGGCCGGCGTCGAGGCCACCGACGCGGACCACGTGCTCTTCGTCGACGCCGACTGCACCGGGCTGCGCCCCGAGCACCTCGACGCCATCTGCGAACCGGTGCTGGAGGGGCGGGCCGAGATGAGCCTGGGCGCCTTCGACTACGGCCGGCTGAACTGGTTGGTGCTGCGCTGCCCGCCGCTGTCGGGCGAGCGGATCGTGCCCCGCTGGGTGTGGGACGCCGTCCCGCAGGACAAGCTCGACGGGTACACGATCGAGGTCCGCCTGAACGAGGTCATCTGCGAGGGGCGCCACCGGACGGCGGCGTTCACGATGGCCGGGGCCTACCACCGCACCAAGCGGGACAAGTTCGGTCGCCTCGAGGGGCTGCGCCGGACGTGGCTCATGTACCGGGACCTGCTCGGGATGCTGAAGCCCCTCGGCGACGTGCGGTGGCGGACCTACTGGTTCTACCTGCGGGGCCTCACCATCTCGCCCCCCGTCCCCGACGGCGTCCCCGTCGGGGCCCGGCGGGAACGTCGGGCGGCCTGAGCGGTGGGCGTGGAGCGGGTCGACCTCGTCGTCGTGGGCGCGGGGGCCGGCGGCATGGCCGTGGCCGACGCCGCCGTCCGGCGTGGCGCGTCGGTGGCCATGGTGTCCGACGGCCCGTGGGGCGGGGACTGCACCTGGACCGGCTGCGTGCCGTCGAAGGCGCTGATCGCGGCGGCCGCCGCCGGCGTCGACCGTGGCGAGGCGCTGGCCCGGGCCCGCCGCGCCGTCGAGGACGTGGCCGCGACCGAGGGTCCCGAGGTGTTCGCGGCCCGGGGCGTCGCCGTGCACCGGGCCCGGGCCCGGTTCCTGACCCGCACCGAGCTCGCCCTGGACGACGGCACCCGGCTCGGGGCCCGCCGCGTCGTGCTCGCGACCGGGGCGAGGCCGCTCGTTCCCCCGATCGAGGGCCTGCGCGAGGCCGACCCGCTGACGAGCGACACGCTGTGGGAGCGCCCCGGCGGGTTCCCCGACCGCCTCGCCGTCCTCGGCGGCGGCCCGATCGGCGTCGAGCTCGCCCAGGCGCTGGCCCGGCTCGGCGTCGCCGTGACGCTGTTCGAGGCCGAGGACCGGATCCTGGGTCGCGAGGAGCCCGAGACGGCGGCCCTGCTCGCCCGGCTCCTCGGCGACGACGGCGTCGACGTGCGCACCGGGGCCCGGGTGGCGCGGGTCGAGCGGCGGGCCGACGGCACCGTGGCCGTGGACGCGGCCGGGACCGAGCTGGTGGCCGACGACGTGCTCGTCGCCATCGGCCGCCGACCGGTGACCGACGGCCTCGACGTCGACCGTGCCGGTGTGCGGCTCGACGCCCGGGGCTTCGTCGTCGTCGACGACCGCATGGCCACCACCGCGCCGGGCGTGTTCGCCGTCGGCGACGTGACCGGCCGGTTCCCCTTCACCCACGGCGCCCACGCCCAGGGCCTGGTCGCGGTCGCGGCCGCCCTCGGTCCGCCCGTGGCCAACCGCCTCCGGCGCTACTCGACCGACGCCGAGCCCTTCGTCACCTTCACCGACCCGGAGGTGGCCCGCGTCGGCCTCACCGAGGGCGAGGCCCACGAGCGCTGGGGTGGGGACGCCCGGGTCGTGGTCCTGCCCGCGAGCGCGCTCGACCGGGCCATGGCCGAGGGCCGCACCGAGGGCTTCGTGAAGCTCGTCGCCGCGCCGACCCGGGGCGTGGGACACCGCCTCGGCGGGCGCCTGGTGGGGGCCAGCGTCGTGCTGCCCCACGCCGGTGAGCTGATCCACGAGCTGAGCCTCGCGGCGCGCCTCCACCTGCCGCTGGCCACGCTCGCCCTGGCCACGCACGCCTACCCGACGTGGGGCATGGCCGTGCAGCAGGCGGTCAGCGGCTTCTTCCTCGACCTGCCCCACGGCGAGACGAGGCCGGCCCGCCCGGCCTGAGGGCGGTTCCGGCCCGCCCGGCCTG
>CAZCEZ010000013.1:5280-54830 GCA_964497795.1 uncultured Acidimicrobiaceae bacterium
GGCGAGACGAGGCCGGCCCGCCCGGCCTGAGGGCGGTTCCGGCCCGCCCGGCCTGCGCCGGGCGGGCCGACGACGCTCAGCCCTGCTGGGCGGTGCGGACCAGCGACTTGGCGATGACCCGCAGGCAGAGGATCTCGTCGGCGCCCTCGAAGATCGACAGCACCCGGGCGTCCACCCAGTAGCGGGAGACGGGGTACTCCTCGGCGTAGCCGAAGCCGCCGTGGATCTGCAGGGCCTCGCGGGTGACCCACTCGGCGGCCTTGCAGACGTAGGCCTTGACCAGCGTCGCCTCCATCTGGCCCTCGCCCTTGGCCATCATCTTGGCCACGGCGTAGGAGAACTGGCGGCTGGCCTGGATGATGACCTTCATCCGGGCGAGCTTGGCCTGGGTCAGCTGGTACTCGGCGATGGGCTGGCCGAAGACGTTGCGGTCGAGGGCGTACTGGGCGGCCTCCTCGTAGGCGGCCTGCATGACGCCCACGGCCCGGGCCGCGGTCTGGAGGCGGCCGTTCTCGAAGCCGGCCATCTGGAGGTAGAAGCCCCGGCCGAGGCCCTCGTCGCCGCCGATGAGGTTCTCCTGGGGGACGAACCAGTCCTCGATGGCGATCTCGTAGGAGTGCATGCCGCGGTAGCCGATCGTGTCGATCGGCCGGCCCTCCATCTTCCCGCCCTGGTCGTCGGTGAAGGCGAAGCCGTGCCCGTCGCCCTGGGGCTTGGGCACGATGAACATCGACAGGCCCTTGTGGCCCAGCGACCGGTCGGGGTCGGTGCGGGCCAGCAGCAGCAGCACGTCGGCGCGGGCGCCGAAGGTGCACCAGGTCTTGACGCCGTTGATGCGCCAGCCCTCGCGGCCGTCCTCGGTGGTGTGGCGCACGGCGGTGGTCTTCACGCCGGCCGCGTCGGAGCCGTAGTCGGGCTCGGTGACGGCCACGGCGCACATGACCTCGGTGGTGGCCAGCTTGGGGAGCCACTCCTGCTTCTGGGCCTCGGTGCCGCCCATCTCCAGCGCCCGGGTCATGATCTCGGGGCGGGTGATGAGCGAGCCGCCGATGCCCAGGCTGGCCCGGGACAGCTCCTCGGTGGCCACGACCATGCCCATGTAGTCGGACTCGCCGCCGGAGGCGAAGCCGCCGTACTCCTCGGGGATGGACAGGCCGAAGGCGCCGAGCTCGGCGAGGCCGGCGATGACGTCCTCGGGCACGTCGCCGTTCGTGCGGTGCACGTGCTCGGCGTGGGGCTTGATCTGGTCCTCGCCGAAGCGGCGGAACGTGTCCTGGACCAGCTCGAAGTCCTCGTCGAGGTGGCGGACGTCGCCCGCCACGGTCACGAGGAACTCGGGGGAGGTGTAGGTCCCGACGAACTCGCGGGTGGCGTCGAGGGCGCCGGGCTCCACGCCCCAGGCGGCCTCGTGGCCGAAGGTCTTGCCGGCGAGGGCGGCCACGGAGTCGGCCGCGAACGCGCAGGCGACCCGGGCCTCGGCGTCGCCCTTCGCCCCGTAGTCGAGCAGCGTGGCGGACATCTCGACCGCGGCCGTCGAGTGGGCCAGCTCGTAGGCCAGCACCTGGTGGGCGTCGAGGTCGCCGAGCTCGGCGAGACGGGCCGCGGCGGCGTCCAGGACGCGTCGGGCGGCGTCGATCGCGGTGGCGGCGGCTTGCAGGTCGGGGGCGATCATGCCCTCGAAGTTACCGGCCGGTCGCCTCGTCCGGCCAAGCGCCCCCGGCTCCCGGGAGCCGTCTCCCGGCCACGGGCGCGGGGGCTCCGACCCGCCCGGGCCCGTCCCACCCGCGGACCAGGTCGGCGAGCGCGTCGGCGGGCATGGGGCGCCCGATCAGGTAGCCCTGGGCGCGGTCGCAGCCGTAGCCGCGCAGGGCGTCGAGGGTCGCCTCGTCCTCCACCCCCTCGGCCACGACCCGCTTGCCGAGGTTGTGGGCCAGGTCGATCACCGAGCGGACGATGGTCCGGTCGTTGGCGTCCTCGGTCATGGTCAGCACGAAGGACCGGTCGATCTTGATCTCGTCGACGGGGAGGCGACGGAGGTACGACAGCGAGGAGTAGCCGGTGCCGAAGTCGTCGATGGAGGTGCCGATGCCCAGCTCGCCCAGCCGGGAGACGACGTCCATGGCCAGGACGGGGTCGTCCATCACCTCGGACTCGGTGAGCTCCACCTTCACGGCCTCGGGCGGCAGGCCGGCGGCCCCGATCGCCTCGCTGAGCCAGCGGGTCAGGGAGCGGTCGTAGAGGTTGCGGGCCGACAGGTTGACGGCGACGGTGAGGTCGAGGCCGCCGCTGCGCAGTCCGGCGATGGTGGCGGTGGCGTCCCGGGTCACGAAGCGGGCCAGCGGCCCGATGAGGCCGGACAGCTCCGCGAGCTCGACGACCAGCTCGGGGTTGAGCCAGCCCGAGCCCGGGTGCGGCCACCGCAGCAGGGCCTCGGCGCCCACGATCCGACCCGAGGCCAGGTCCAGGAGCGGCTGGTAGTGGGTGGTCAGCGTGGCGGGGCGGCCGTCGTCGAGCTCGGCGTGGAGGTCGGAGAGCAGCGTCAGCCGCTCGATGGAGGAGGTGTCCTGGGCGGGGGAGTAGATGCTCCAGCCCCCGCCGGAGTGCTTGGCGCTGTACATGGCCACGTCGGCCCGCTGGGTGAGCAGGTCGGCGTCCTCGGCGTGGTCCGGGTAGAGGGCGACGCCCAGGCTGGCGTGGGCCTGGACGGTCACGCCGTCGAGCACGAAGGGCTCCTGCATGGCCTCGGTGATCTTCTGGACCACGCGGGACGCGCCCTCGTTGGTGGCCCGGGTCAGGAGCAGGGCGAACTCGTCGCCGCCGAGGCGGGCGATGGTGTCGCACTCGCGCAGCAGCTCCTGGAGGCGCTTGGCGAAGGCGGTCAGCAGCCGGTCGCCGTACTGGTGGCCGAGCGCGTCGTTGACCTCCTTGAAGTGGTTGAGGTCGAGGAGGATCAGGGCGACGCGCTCGTCGCGGCGCTTGGCGTCGGCGAGGGCGAAGCGGAGCCGGTCGCGCAGCAGCGTGCGGTTCGGCAGCCCGGTGAGCCCGTCGGTGAGCGCCTGCCGGCGCAGTGCCGCGGCGACCATCGTGGCGCCGGTGACGTCCTCGAGGGCGAGGCCGACCCCGCCGTCGGGCAGCCCGAAGGCCCGGAGCGTGAAGGTCCGCTGCCGGTCGATGCCGACGTTCTCGAGCCGCTCCACGGTGAAGCCCGGCCCGCCCTCGGCCACCGATCGGGCCCGCTGGGTCACCGAGTCGTCCGAGGGGGTGAGCAGGTCGGTCAGCGGCACCCCGACCAGCTCCCCGGCGGACCGGCCGAAGAGCTGGGCCGCAGCCGGGTTGGCGCTGGCCACGACCAGCGCCTCGGTGCCCGGCCGGAGCTCGGCGGTGACGATGGCGGTGGCGATGCGGTCGACGACGGCGTGGTAGCGCCGGCCCTCCTCCTCGACCTCGTGGCGGTCGCTCACGTCGATGGTCAGGCCGCGCAGGCGCACGGCGCCCCCGCCGGCGGGCCGCTCGGCGGTCAGGACCTCGCGCAGCCACCGCCACCGGCCCTCGCCGTCGCGGAGCCGGTAGTCGACCTCGGCGCGCCCGCCGGTGCGCAGCACGTCGCGGCGTGCGCCCTCCACCGCCGGCCTGTCGTCGGGGTGGATGCGCTCGACCCAGAACGCGACCTCGGCGAGGCGGACCGTGGGGTAGCCGAGCATCCGCGACGCCGAACCCGACATCGACCCGTAGGCGGCGGCGCCGTCCTCCAGCCACCACACGATGGCGTCGACGTGCTCGACCAGGTCGAGGTGCTCGGCCAGCAGCGCGGCGCGCCGGGTCGCGAGGTGGGCGACGGGGAACGTGGCCAGGACGGCCGCCCCGCCGAAGCCGAGCGTGCCCACGACCGCCGTGCCCGCGTCCTGGGTCAGCGCCGAGGCCACGCCGGCCGCCGCCACGGCACCGGCGACGACGGGGACGACGCCCGCCACGGGGAGGCGGACGGCGGCGAGGGAGAGACTGGCGGCCATGACGAGCAGCGCCGGGGCCCACGCGACCGGCGCCGCGACGGCGACGACGGCGCACAGGAGGCACACGGCGAGAGCGCGGACGCGCAGCAGCAGCGCCCGGCCGGGGTCCTCGCCTCCGTCGCGGCCCTCCTCGGGCCTCCCTGCCAGCACGCGCCGCCCGCTCCTCCGTCGCTCCCGGATCCCATCGGCACGTCTGCCGACGACTGGAGCGATGGTAGGACGATTCGGACGTTCCGGCGTCGTCGGAGCACGTGGGGTGGTCATCCGGGGGAGTCGCCGTCGTCGGGGGACCGCCCCTACGCTCCCCGGGACCCCGACCACCCGCCGGAACCCCCCAGGACGCGACACCATGAGCAAGACGAACCCGGGCAACTTCTTCGAGGACTTCACCCTCGGCCAGGTCATCGAGCACGCCACGCCCCGCACGGTGACCAGTGGCGACCGGGCGCTGTACACCGCGCTGTACCCGACCCGCTTCGCCCTGCCGTCCTCCGACGAGTTCGCCGCCTCGTGCGGCCTGGCGGGGCCGGCCCCGGTCGAGGACCTGATCGGCTTCCACGTCGCGTTCGGCAAGACCGTGCCCGACGTGTCGCTGAACGCGGTGGCGAACCTCGGCTACGCCGAGCTGCGCTTCCACCGTCCGGTGCGCCCCGGCGACACGCTGCGGGCCCGCTCGGAGGTCATCGGCCTCAAGCAGAACTCCAACGGGAGGACCGGCGTGGTCTGGGTCCGCTCGACGGCCACGAACCAGGACGGCGACGTCGCCATCGACTGGGCCCGCTGGGTCATGGTGCGCAAGGCCGACGTCGACGCCCCGGCCCCCGAGACCGTGGTGCCCGACCTGGCCGAGGTCGTGGCTCCCGGCGACCTCCCCGTGCCCGAGGGCCTCGACCTGCGCGGCTACGACCTCGCCGCGGCCGGCGAGCCGCACCGCTTCGGCGACTACGAGGTGGGGGAGCGGATCGACCACGTCGACGGCGTCACCCTCACCGACGCCGAGCACATGCTGGCGACGCGCCTGTGGCAGAACACGGCCAAGGTCCACTTCAACACCGAGGCCCGCGACGACGGCCGTCGCCTCATCTACGGCGGGCACGTGATCTCGATGGCCCGGGCCCTGCAGTTCAACGGCCTGGCCAACGCCGTCACGATCGTGGCCATCAACGGCGGCGCCCACACCGCCCCGGCCTTCGCCGGCGACACGGTGTACGCCTGGTCCGAGATCCTCGACAAGGCCGTGCTGGACGAGTCCCGGGCCATCGGCGCCCTGCGCGTGCGCCTCGTGGCGACCAAGGGTCGGGACGAGTCGATGACGCTGCGGGGCGACGACGGCAAGCACGCCGACGGCGTGCTCCTCGACCTCGACACGTGGGTGCTCTGCCCGATCTGACGCCGCTCCAGGAGGCGCTGCTCGCCTGGTGGGCCGCGCACGGCCGCGACCTGCCCTGGCGGCGGTCGCGGGACCCGTGGGCGGTGCTCGTGTCCGAGCTCATGCTCCAGCAGACCCAGGTCCCGCGCGTCACCGACCGGTGGGTGCGCTTCCTGGACCGGTTCCCGACCCCGGCCGCGTGCGCGGCCGCGCCGGTCGGCGACGTGATCGAGGAGTGGTCCGGGCTCGGGTACAACCGGCGGGCCGTCCACCTGCACCGCAGCGCCACGACCTGCGTCGAGGTGCACGGCGGCGCCCTGCCCACCGACCTCGACGGGCTGCTCGCCCTCCCTGGCGTCGGCCCCTATACGGCGCGGGCCGTGCTCGTCTTCGCCCACGAGCGCGACATCGGCCTCGTCGACACGAACGCAGGGCGCTTCCTCGCCCGGGCCGTGGCCGGGCGCCCGCTGCGCCCGTCGGAGGCCCAGCGGGTCGCCGACGACGCCGTGCCCGACGGCTGGGGCTGGACGTGGGGGCAGGCGGTGTTCGACCTCGGGGCGACGACGTGCGCCAAGCGGTCGCCGCGCTGCGGCGCCTGCCCGATCCGCCCCTGGTGCGCGTGGGCGTCGGCCGGCTGGCCCGAGCCGGACCCGGTCACGGGTTCGGCCGGGATCCCGGCGGTCCAGTCCCGCTTCGAGGGGTCCGACCGCCAGGGACGGGGCCGGCTGGTCGAGGCCCTGCGGGCCGGGCCCGTGGCCGCGCGCGACCTGGTCCGGGTCACCGGCTGGGCCGACGACCCGGACCGGGCGGCGCGCGTCGCCGAGGGCCTCGTGCGCGACGGGCTCGCCGTCGTGGACGGGGATCCCCCGACCTACCGGCTGCCCTGACGGGCACGGGGAGTCGCCGGCGGACGCGCGCCGCCTGGCTGCGGCCCGCGGGAGCTCGGGGCCGCCGGGACCGTTGGCGTCGGGTCGGGGCCCGGCTCCCTCCCCGGGCCCCGACCGCCTGCACCGCCGGTGCCGCCTCGCCCGGCCTCCGACGGCGCGCCTCGCACCGCGGTCCCCGCGGTCTGCTCCCGCAGCGTGCCGGCGCTCAGCGGATGCGCAGCGCCAGCATCTCGCGACCGGAGCCGGGGACGAACAGGTCGCCCGCCCGCTCGATCTCGGCCGCGTAGTCCTCGTCCTTCCCGAGGGCCTCGGTGGCCCGGTCGATCTCGGACAGGTCGGCCATCGTCGTGGTCCACTGCAGCTCGCCGAAGGCGGCGTGCGGCACGGTGCACAGGTGCACGGGTGCGCCCGTGATGTCCGCGACCAGGTCCGAGATGTCGACGCTCCACGCCATCGCGTCCCGGAAGCGCCCGATCTCCACCTGCGCTGCCGTGAGCTCGGCGACGGCGCCGACCCCGGCCCGCCGGAGCTCGCCGCCGCCGGAGTGCACGATCGTCACCAGCCGGTCCTCGGCCGGCGCGACGTAGAACTGCTGGCCCCGCTCGAGCAGGTCGAGGTACTCGGCGTCGGTCTGGATCTTGAGCATCTCGGCGGCCAGCGTGGCCCGCGACTCGACGATGGTCGAGAACGCGAACGAACCGGCCGGCATGCCGAACAGGCCCTGCCACAGCGACACGTCGAAGGCGCTGATGTCGTTGACCTTGTCGCAGATGTCCTCGACGTAGGGACGCACGTCGCGGGGGTTGCCCCGCAGCGTGACCGTCCGGCTGAAGATGTGCATGTCTCTCCCCTCCGCTCCCGACGGACGCCGGGAGCCCCGTCGGCGATCGTCCTCCCGCCGGACCGCGCCGTCACCCGGAGGAACCGGACAGTTGGGCGCGGCGCGGCCCGGGGCGCGCGCCGGGCGCGCCCCGGCGCCGGCGGGCGCACCGAGCGGACGGCGACGGGCACGCTCCGCTCGGCCGGACGCGCCCGACCGACCGGGCGGGGGCGGTCAGCTCCGGGTGAGGGCGGCCAGGATCTCGGCGACGGCGCCGTCGGCCATGGCCCGCATCTCGTCGTCGGTCCGGTCCTGGATCGGGTGCCCGACGAACACCCGGGCCAGGCCGGTGGCGTCCTGGGCGTAGCCGAGCGCGCCCGACTGGGCCTCGGCGGCCTCCACGAACTCGGCGGAGGCGACGAAGACGCCGGGGACGCCCCGGCGCTCGAGATCGGCGATGTCGTGCACACTGCACGACGTGCAGGACCCTCAGTCGGCGAGGGCCTCGATCACGAGGTCGCACTTGGTGGCGATCTCGTGGCGCAGGTCCACGGGCGCCGGCTTGGTGTAGGTCGGCTTCGCGAACCGCAGCACGTCGGCCACGCCGGCCCGGCGCAGGCCCTCCTCCAGCCGGTCGAGGAAGACGTCGCCCCGGGGCTTGGTGATGTCGAGCAGGCCGACGACCTTGCCCTCGACGGCGTCGGGGCGGTCGATGCGGGTCCGGGAGGAGACCTCCCGCTCGCCGGTCGGGTCCAGGAGCACGCTCACGCCGCCATGGTGCCAGACGACCGTGGGCCCGTGCAGCGGTCGGGCCCGCGGCCGGCGCCCGGCTAGGCGACGAAGCCGGCCCAGCCCCGCATGTAGTCCACGAACGCCGGACCGAGGCCCTCGGCGGCCAGGTGCTCGGCGGTCACGGGCAGCCGGATCGGCGCGAAGTCGGGGTCGGCGGCGATGCGCCGGGGCAGGTCGTGGTGGAGGATGGCGGCCCGGCCGGCGAGGACGAAGTCGGCGCCCTCGTCGAGCGCGGCCCGCACCTCGCCGCCGGTCCGGACCTTGCCGGCCACGCCGAGGGCCACGTCCCCGCGGTCGAGGCCGGTGAACCACGACAGCAGGCTCCGGCCCCGGAACGCCTCGTCCTCGGGCTCCTTGCGGACGTCCCACAGCGACAGGTCGAGGTAGTCGACGGCGCCGCCGCGGGCCAGCTCCTCGGCGACCTCGCGGATCTCGGGGAGGCGCAGGCCGAAGCGCTCGGGCGACAGGCGCACCCCGACCTGCAGGTCGGGCCCGGTGGCGGCCCGGATGGCCCGCACGACCTCGAGCAGCAGGCGGGCCCGGCCCTCGAGGGAGCCGCCCCACGCGTCGTCCCGGCGGTTCAGCTCGGGCGAGAGGAACTGGGCGATCACGTAGCCGTGGGCGCCGTGCACCTCCACGCCGTCGAAGCCGGCCCGCTCGGCCCGGGCCGCGGCGGCGGCGAAGTCGGCGACGAGCGCCTCGACCTCGTCCCCGGTCATGGCCCGGGCGCCGGTCTCGGCGTCGTCGGAGGGTCCGAGCGGCGTGCCCACCAGGGCCTGCGGCGAGCGGATGCCGCCGTGGTGCAGCTGGACCGACGACACGGCGCCGGCGGCGCGCAGGTCGCCGGCCAGGCGGGTCAGCCCGGGGAGGTGGTCGTCGCTCCACACGCCGAGCTGGCCGGGGAAGCCCTGACCGCCGGCCTGGACGTGGGCGGCGCAGGTCATGACCAGGCCGAAGCCGCCCTCGGCCCGCATCGTCAGCCAGCGGTGCTCGTCGTCGGAGAGCGTGCCGTCGTCGTGGCTCTGGGTGTTCGTGAGCGGCGCCAGCGCGATGCGGTTGGACCAGGCCGGACCCCGGGCGAGGGTCAGCGGTGCGAACAGGCCGGTGTCGGGCGCGGCGTCGGGCACCGGCGCAGCCTAGGGATGCGCTGCGGCGATCCCGCCCGGCCTCAGACCCAGGGGCCGATCGGCACCGTCACGGGGTCGGAGCCCTCCTCGCCGTTGACCCAGCCGCCGAGCACGGCCGAGAACAGCCCGGCGCCGCCACCGGCGTGGCACACGAGCAGGCCGCCGTCGCGGAACTTGGGCAGCTGCATGCCCTCGAAGCCGGCCGGGAGGCCCTCGGCGCACCCGTCGACGCCGCGGATCAGGTCGTCGGTGTCCAGCAGGAGCAGCTCGCCCATGCGGGCCGTGAAGCGGTCGCGGTCCCAGCCGGCGTCCCGGAAGACCCGGCCGTGCTCGGGGGAGAGGACGAGCACGGCGTCGATCTTCAGCGGCAGCTTCGGGTGGGCGTTGGCCCGCAGCACGGCGGCCAGTGACCGGCACAGCGAGTCGGGGTCGCGGGACTGCTGGTCGATGATGGAGGTCGGGCCGTGGCCGGCGAACAGCGTCACGGCGTCCTCGTCGGGAGCCATGCCCCGGGCCACCGACAGCGGCGTGAAGGGCGACCCGGCCTCGTCCTCGGCGAAGCAGAAGCCGACCTTGCCGGGCGATCCGAGGGTGGCCCGGTCGACGCCGCCCGGCTTGCCCCCGCCCACGTTCCGGATCACGAGCTGCACGGCCCGCCCGATGGTCGAGTTGGCCCGGTTGCCCTGGCCCAGCGCGTTCACGCCCCAGTTCATGCCGATCCGCTCGCGGATCGGCCCGTTGACGATCAGGATCGGTCCGGAGAAGAACGTGGTGGCCAGCAGTCCGTGGGCGTTGAACGCCCGACCGCAGGCCGCCTCGACGGCGGCGAGCACGACGGGCAGGTACTCGGGCCGGCACCCGGCCATCACGGCGTTGACGGCCACCTTCTCCACCGTGCAGTCGACGAGGTCGGGCGGGACGGTGGCGACCACGTCGCCGGGGTCGCGGCTGGTGCCCTCGAGCATCCGTGCCACCCGGGCCTCGGTCGGGGGCACGAGGGGCAGGCCGTCGGACCAGCCCCGGTCCCACATCGCCTCGTGCTCGTCCTCGAGCTCGGCGACCTCGACCCGGCGGCTGCGCAGGCCCGAGGCGGAGAAGCGGGCGGCGAGCTCGTCGGCCCGCGCCGGGTCGACCGACAGCGACCCGCACCCGGGGCGCCAGTCGGGCAGGCCCTCGCCCAGGTCGGGCAGCTCGGCGAACGCGACCCACCGGGCGCGGTCCCACCCGACGATCCGCTCGACCTCCTCGCCGTCGCGGATCCGCAGCAGCGTCGGGACGGTCTCGACGTCCCAGTGCCAGGAGACGGCGAGGTCGTCGTCGTGGACGACGGGGACCGGGTGGGCGGCGGGACCGAGGTCGGGGAAGTCCGGATCGTCCTGGGTCACGACCCGGGCCAGGGCCAGGGCGTCGCACAGCTCGACCAGCACCGGCTCGACCAGCTCGCAGGTCGGGCAGTCGCGCTTGACGACGGCCACGATCCCGTCGGGCAGCGGCGGGCGGGTCACGACCGACCCCCGGTGACCTCGTCGAGGAAGCCGAGGATCGCCTGGTCCACGACCTGCGGCTGCTCCAGCTGGAGGAAGTGCCCGGCGCCCGACACCACCTGGGTCCGGCTCGCGGCGTGGGCCAGGAACGCGGCGCCCGCCTGGGCGAAGTCCACGCCGATGCAGCCGTCGTCGGCACCGTGCAGGTACAGCATCGGGACCTCCACGGGCTGGGCGCCGGCGGCCTCGATCGCGTCGTAGTCCTCGCGGCGCCCGATGCCCCCCAGCGTGGCCCGGTAGTACCCGAGCGCCGCGGCCAGGTTGGCCTCGTCGCGCAGCGCCTGCTTGACGTGCTCGGCCGCGTCCCGCGCCGCGGCGGCGTCGAGGCCGGGCGACCAGTCGGCCCAGAGCCGGTCGATGAAGGCGAGGTCGCCGGCGGCCACGATCGCCTCGGCGAGGGGGTGCTGGAACACGAACATGTAGAAGGACCGCTTGAGCTGCTCGTAGTCGAGGATCATGGCGGCCATGGCCGCGGGGTGCGGGACGGCGGCGGCCACGGCGGCGGCCCAGCGCCCGGGCTCGTGGTTCACGGCGGGGTAGACGGCCGTCGCACCCCAGTCGTGGCCGATCAGCACGGCGTCGTCCCCGCCGCCCAGCGCCTCGTGGAGCGCGTTGGCGTCGGCGGCCAGCGCGCCCTGCTGGTAGCACCCGTCCTCGGGGATCGCCGTCGGCGCGTAGCCCCGCATCCAGGGGGCCACGGCCCGGTAGCCGGCCTCGGCCAGGGCGGTGAGCTGGTGGCGCCAGCCCCACGGGCTGTCGGGGAAGCCGTGGAGGAGCAGGGCGAGGGGTCCCTCGCCCGCCTCCAGGTAGGCGAAGGTGAGGCCGTTGGCCTCCACGGTCTGCGTCGTCGGTTCCACGCTGGGCCCCCGGGGGTGTGTCGCTGTGACGTGCGTTACGCGGCTGTGAACGATCGGCCGCGGGCCGTTACCCTGCCACGACCGGTTCCGAGGGGGCTCGACGTTGCAGGTCACGTT
Organism: uncultured Acidimicrobiaceae bacterium; assembly: GCA_964497795.1. Lineage (GTDB taxonomy): Bacteria > Actinomycetota > Acidimicrobiia > Acidimicrobiales > Salinilacustritrichaceae > Salinilacustrithrix. Next base: position 16,804 of record CAZCEZ010000013.1, read on the forward strand.
CTTCGGAGTGCGGGGTTCCACCCCGTGCCCGCACGATGCGAACCGCCGGTACGGCGGCAACACCTCCTGCGTCGCGCTCGAGGCGCCGGGCCACGACCCGATCGTGCTCGACCTGGGCACGGGCCTGCGGGTCTACGGCGAGAGCCTCCCCGCCGACGAGCCCTTCGTGGGGCACGCGCTCGTCACCCACGTCCACTGGGACCACGTCCAGGGCCTGCCCTTCTTCGTGCCCGTGCTCCGTCCCGGTGCCAGCTTCGACGTGTACGGCCCGCCGCCGGACGGGGTCGAGCACCGCACCCTGCGCGACTGCTTCGAGCAGTTCGTCGCCCCGCCGTACTTCCCGGTGACCATCGCCCAGCTGCCCGGCCGCATCGAGTTCCACACCGTGCGGGACGCCGAGCTGGCCGTGGGCGACGCCAAGGTGACCGTGCGGGACGTACCCCACACCGGTACGACCAACGGCTACCGCATCGAGCAGGACGGCGTGGTCGTGGCCTACATCTCGGACCACCAGATGCCCGTCGACGGCGCCCACGACGTCCCCGACCAGGTCCTCGAGCTGTGCGCGGGCGCCGACCTGGTCATCCACGACGCGCAGTACACGCCCGAGGAGTTCGCCACGAAGCGGGACTGGGGCCACTGCACGGTGGAGTACGCCGTGGACGTGGCGGCTGCGGCCGGGGCCAAGCGCCTGGCGCTGTTCCACCACGACCCGACCCACGACGACGACTGCGTGGACGCGCTCCTGGCCGGGGCCCGCACCTACGCCGCCGGGCGGATCGAGGAGGTCCTCGCCGCCGCGGAGGGCCTCACCGTCGTCCTCTGAGGCCGCGCGGGGGACCCTGGCTAGGGTCGCCTCCCATGGCGACGATCGAGCAGGCGACGTACCGGCAGGTGCTGGGCCACTTCCCCACGGGCGTGACCGTGGTGGCCGGCATGGACGACGACGGGCGGCCCGTGGGCCTGGCCGTCGGGTCGTTCTTCTCGCTCTCGCTCGAGCCGCCGCTCGTCGGCTTCGCCGTCACCCGCACCTCGGGCTCCTGGGCCCGCATGCGCGACTCGGCCGCCTTCTGCGTGAACGTCCTCGGCGCCGACCAGGAGGACGTCTGCCGGGTCTTCGCGTCCTCGGGCGACGACAAGTTCGCCAGCGTCGGCTGGAAGGCGACCGAGACCGGGTCGCCCCGCATCGACGGCGTGCTGGCCTGGATCGACTGCGAGCTCGACGCCGTCCACGACGGCGGCGACCACGAGATCGTCGTCGGACGGGTCGTGGGCCTCGACGTGGGCCACGAGGGCGACCCCCTCGTGTTCTTCCGCGGCGGCTACGCCAACCTGGCCTGAGCGGACCCGCCGGACCGGAATCACTTGACCGACGGGTCAAGTCGCTCGCTACCCTGACGGCATCTCGGGGGAAACGGACAGGGAACCGACGGACGTCCGCGCCGGCTGGCGCCTGATCGGCGACACGCTGCGCGACCGCAAGGCCGGCGTCGCCGTCGGCGTGGTCGTGGGCCTGGCGTGGTCGATCGCGAACGTCAGCATCGGCCTGCTGGTGCGCCAGGCCATCGACCGCGGCATCGAGGCCGAGGACGGCGACGCGCTGCTCCGGTGGTCGGTGGCCATCGCCGTGGTCGGCGTGGTGTCGGGCGTGCTCACCGGGCTGCGGCGCTACCTCGCCTTCCGGGAGGCCCGGCTGGTCGAGAAGCGCCTGCGCGACCGCATCTTCGCCCACGTCCAGCGCCTCCACTTCGCCTTCCACGACGAGGTGCAGGCCGGGCAGCTGATGAGCCGGGGCAACACCGACCTCCAGCAGCTGCAGGCCTTCGTCGTCCTCATCCCGCTGACGATCGCCAACCTCACGACGGTCGTGAGCGTCACCGCCGTGCTGGTGCTGATCGACTGGACCCTGGCGCTGGCCGCGCTGGCCGCGCTGCCCCTCATCAACGTCGTGGCCAAGCGGTTCGGCAACCGCCTGTTCCCCTCGGTCCAGGGCGTGCAGCGCGAGTCCGCCGAGCTCGCCGCCGTGGTGGAGGAGTCGGTGGCCGGCGTGCGGGTCGTGAAGGGCTTCGGGGCCGAGCAGGTCGCCATCGACAAGCTCGAGGTCGAGGCGGGCGACGTGTGGCGCGAGTCGATGGACGCGGCCCGGACCCGGGCCGTGTTCCTGCCCGCCATGGAGCTGCTCCCCAACGTCGGCCTCGTGACCGTCCTGCTGCTCGGCGGCCACCGCGTCATCGACGGCGCCCTCTCGCTCGGGTCCTTCGTGCTGTTCAACTTCTTCGTGGTGCTGCTCGTGTTCCCGCTGCGGATGCTGGGCATGGTCATCGCCTCGGGTCAGCGGGCCTCGTCGGCCGCGGCCCGCGTCGCGGAGATCCTCTCCACCGACCCGGTCATCGTCGACCGCCCCGGCGCCCGCCGGCTGCCCGATGGCCGGGGCGACCTGGTCTTCGACCACGTCGCCTTCGCCTACGGCGACGGGACGGTGCCCGTGCTCCACGACTTCGACCTGCGGGTCCCGGCCGGCACGTCCGTGGCCCTGGTCGGCGCGACCGGCTGCGGCAAGAGCACCGTCGGGCGCCTCCTGCCCCGCTTCTACGACGTCGACGACGGGCGCATCCTCCTCGACGGCGCCGACGTGCGCGACCTCCGGGTCCGCGACCTGCGGCGGGCGGTCGGCCTGGTGTTCGAGGAGACGTTCCTGTTCTCCGACACCATCGCCGCCAACATCGCGTTCGCCGACCCCGAGGCCGACCGGGCCACCGTCGAGCGGGCCGCCAGCCTGGCCGGGGCCCACGACTTCATCGTCGGGCTCGAGCGGGGCTACGAGCAGGTCATCGGCGAGCGGGGCTACTCGCTGTCGGGCGGCCAGCGCCAGCGCATCGCCATCGCCCGGGCCATCCTCGCCGACCCCCGGGTCCTGATCCTCGACGACGCCACGTCCTCGGTCGACCCGACCAAGGAGCACGAGATCCGCGACGCCCTCGCCGAGGTGATGGCGGGGCGCACCACGATCGTGATCGCCCACCGCCCGGCGACCATCGCGCTCGCCGACCGGGTCGTCCTGCTCGACGACGGACGGGTCGTGGCCGAGGGCACCCACGACGAGCTGCTCGCCACCTCGTCGCGCTACCGGGAGGTCCTGGCCGCCGCCGCCCTGGGCGACGCCGACCCGGATCCGGTCGAGCTGGTCGAGGACGAGGTGGTGCCGCCCGCCGGCGACCCAGCAGACGACCCCGTGCGGGCCGGCCGGGAGGCGGGTGCGTCGTGAGCCGGGGATCCGCCGCCGAGGAGGAGACGCTCGACCGGGACGAGGCCGGGCAGGTGCTGCGCCGCACGTGGCGCCAGCTCGAGGCCTACCGCCGCCGCCTGGTCGTGGCCTGCGTGCTCGTCGTCGCCTTCACCCTGTCCAAGCTGGCCGGGCCGTACCTCATCTCGATCGGCATCGACGAGGGCATCAAGGCCGGCGACGGCGCCGTGCTGAACCGGACGGTGGCCGCGTTCGTCGTCGTGTCGATCCTGGGCTACGTGCTGTTCCGGGCCCAGGTGCTGGCCGTGTCCAGCATCGGCGAGGACTTCCTGCGGGAGATGCGCACGCGGGTCTTCGACCACCTGCAGCGGCTGTCCATGCCCTTCTACGACCGGGAGAAGGCGGGCGTGGTCGTGTCCCGCATGACCTCCGACGTCGACTCGCTCCAGGAGCTGGTCCAGCAGGGCCTGCTCATGTTCGTCTCCAACGTCCTGCTCCTCGTCGTGTCCGTCGTGTGGCTCGGCCTGGTCAGCATCGAGCTGCTCCTGCTCTGCCTCATCGCCCTGCCGCCGGTGATCATCGCCTCGCGGCGGTTCCAGCGGGCGTCGAACGTGGCCTACCTCGACGTGCGCGACGGCATCGGCTCCACGCTGTCGCACCTGCAGGAGGGCATCGCCGGGGTGCGCGTCGTCCAGGCCTTCGGGCGCGAGGACGTCGAGTCCGAGAGCTTCGAGGCCCGCAACCGGCGGCTCTACGACGCCCACATGCAGTCGGTGAAGGTCTCGGCCTGGTACCTCCCCGTCATCGAGTTCGCCGGCAAGTTCACGACGGCCGTGGCGGTCGGCGTCGGCGGCTGGTGGGTCTTCGACGGCCGCTTGTCGATCGGCGACGTCACCTTCTTCGTCCTGACCCTGTCCAACCTGTTCGAGCCGGTCCAGCAGCTGAGCCAGCTGTTCAACCAGCTGCAGTCGGCCGGGGCCGGGCTCCAGAAGCTCTACGGGCTGCTCGACACGCCCGTCGACGTGGCCGAGGCCCCCGACGCCGTCGACGTGCCGTCCGGCCCGATCGAGGTGCGCGACGTCTCCTTCGCCTACGGCAACGGGGTGCGGGTGCTCGGCGACGTCGACCTCACCATCGGCGAGGGCGAGCGCATCGCGCTCGTCGGCCCGACCGGTGCGGGCAAGTCGACGCTGGCCAAGCTGATCGCCCGCTTCTACGACCCGACCGGGGGCAGCGTCTCCATCGGCGGGGTCGACCTGCGCCACGCCACCCTGGCCTCGCTCCGTCGGCGGATGGCCGTGGTGCCCCAGGAGGGCTTCCTGTTCAACGGGACCCTGGCCGACAACATCCGCCTCGCCCGACCGGGCGCGACCGACGACGAGGTCGCGGCGGCCCTCGACTCGATCGGGGTCCTCGACCGCTTCGCCGGCCTGCCCGACGGCCTCGCGACCGAGGTCCGCGAGCGGGGGAGCCGGTTCTCGGCGGGCGAGAAGCAGCTCGTGTCCCTGGCGCGGGCCGCCCTGGCCGACCCGGACGTCCTCGTCCTCGACGAGGCCACGTCGTCGCTCGACCCGGGGACCGAGGCCGTCGTGGAGGGGGCCATGGAGCGCCTCGCCACCGGGCGCACCACGATCGTGATCGCCCACCGCCTCACCACCGCGGCCCGGGCCGACCGGGTCGCCGTGGTCGCGGACGGCACGGTGGCCGAGGTCGGCACCCACGACGAGCTCATGGCCCGGGGCGAGCGCTACGCCGCCCTGTTCCAGGCCTGGGCCGGCGGCCAGCCCGTCTGAGCCCGGGCGGGCAGGCTGTGGCCGTGGCCCTCGATCCCGCCGTCGCCGCCCAGGTCGCCCACCTCTTCGACGCCACGCTGGCCCAGGTGCTGTCGGGCGAGGTCGCCGGGCGCCCGGTGGGGCCGCCCCTGCGCCGCGCCGACGTCGAGGCGACCGATGCCTCCGTGCCCGGGCCCGGCGGCCCGGTCCGGGTGCGCACCTACCGACCTCGCGCCGTCGCAGGCCCCCTGCCCGCCCTGGTGTGGGCCCACGGCGGCGGCTGGCGCTACGGGGACCTCGCCATGCCCGAGGCCGACTCGGTGGCCCAGGAGGTCGCCGCCCGCTGGCCCGGTGCCGTGGTGTCCGTCGACTACCGCCTGGCGCCCGCCCACACCCACCCCGCCGGGCTCGACGACGTGGTCGCCGCCGCATCCTGGGCGCAGCGCGAGGCGTCCGCCGTCGGCCTCGACCCGGCCCGGATCGTGGTCGGGGGTGCCTCGGCGGGCGCGCACCTGGCCTGCCTGGCCGCCCTGGCCCTGGCCGGCGCCGGGACGCCGCCCCGGGCCCTGTGGCTCGCCTACCCGGTCACCGACCCGTCCGGCGGGCCGTGGGGCGAGCGCCACGCCGACTGCCCGCCGGTCATCTGGACCGACCGGGACGCCACGTGCGGGATGTTCGCCGCGTACCTCGGGACCGGGCCGGAGGCCCTCGACGCCCCCGACGGCCCCGGTGCGGACCCGGCCCTCGTCCCGGCCCGCGCCGACCTCTCGGTCCTGCCGCCGACGCTGGTCACGACCGCCGAGTGCGACGGCCTGGAGCCCCAGGGGCGGCGCTTCGTCGACCTGCTCGCCGCCGCCGGCGTGGACGTGGCCCACCACCACGTGGAGGGCGTCCTCCACGGCTACCTGAACACCCTGGGCGGGGAGCGGATCGCCGACGAGGCCCTCACCCGGCACCTCGGGTGGCTGGCCGACGTCGCGGCCGGGTCCTGAGCCGCAGGCCCGCAGGCCCGCCGCGCCGACGTGGGCAGCGGCCCGTCGAATTACTACAATCGCCGTAGGAGAAATTCCCGGGTCCCCGGGCTCCACCCACGAAGAGGACTCCGAAGGAGAGGGCACACGTGGCCGTCACCGATCTCGATCTCGGCAAGTACAAGCTCGGCTGGGCCGACGAGGAGAACTACGTCTACAAGCCCAAGCGCGGGCTGAACGACGACATCATCCGCGAGATGACGTGGATGAAGGGCGAGCCCGACTGGATGATCGACCTCCGGATGAAGTCGTACCGCCACTTCCTCAAGCGGCCGATGCCGTCGTGGGGCGGGGACATGTCGGAGATCTACTTCGACGACATCTACTACTACATCAAGCCGACCGACTCGCAGGTCGACGCGTGGGACCAGCTGCCCGACTCGGTCAAGGAGACCTACGAGAAGCTCGGCATCCCCGAGGCCGAGCGCAAGTACCTGGCCGGCGTCACCGCCCAGTACGAGTCCGAGGTCGTCTACCACCGCAACCGTGAGGACCTGGAGAAGCAGGGCGTCATCTTCACGGACATGGACACGGCGCTGCGGGAGTACCCCCAGCTCGTGAAGCAGTACTTCGGCACCGTCATCCCGCCGAACGACAACAAGTTCTCGGCGCTCAACACGGCCGTGTGGTCGGGTGGCTCCTTCATCTACGTCCCGCCCGGCGTCGAGGTCGAGATGCCGCTCCAGGCCTACTTCCGCATCAACGCCGAGAACATGGGCCAGTTCGAGCGGACGCTGATCATCGCCGACGAGGGCTCCAAGGTCCACTACATCGAGGGCTGCTCGGCGCCCACCTACACCACCGACTCGCTCCACTCCGCCGTGGTCGAGATCGTGGTGAAGCCGTCCGCCCGCGTCACGTACACGACGATCCAGAACTGGTCGAACAACGTGTTCAACCTGGTCACCAAGCGGGCCCGGGTCGAGGCCGAGGGCCACATGGAGTGGATCGACGGCAACATCGGCTCGAAGCTCACCATGAAGTACCCGGCCGTGTGGCTCGTCGGCCCCAAGGCCTCGGGCGAGGTCCTCTCCGTCGCCTACGCCGGCGAGGGCCAGCACCAGGACACCGGCGCCAAGATGGTCCACGCCGCCCCCGAGACCACGTCGAAGATCGTGTCGAAGTCGATCTCCAAGGACGGCGGCCGCACCTCCTACCGCGGCCTGGTCCGGGTCGAGGACGACGCCTACGGCTGCAAGAGCCACGTCCAGTGCGACGCCCTCATCCTCGACGGCGACTCGGTCAGCGACACCTACCCCTACATGGAGGTGGGCAACCGCGACGCCGTCATCGGCCACGAGGCCACGGTGTCCAAGGTCGCCGACGAGCAGCTCTTCTACCTGATGAGCCGCGGGCTGACCGAGGAGCAGGCGATGGGCATGATCGTGAACGGCTTCATCGAGCCGGTGACCCGCACCCTGCCCATGGAGTACGCGGTCGAGTGGTCCCGCCTGATCGAGCTCCAGATGGAGGGCTCCGTCGGCTGAGGCGGCCTGCGGTCACCCAGACCGGATCCTGCTCGGTGCCCGGCCCCACGGCCGGGCACCGGCGCGTCCGGCCCCCGGTCAGGCCCGGCGGCGCAGCACGACGTAGCGGAACGCCTGGTCGCCCCCGGCGGGGGTCCGGTGGTGCTCCCGCTCTGTGTGGAGCAGGTCGAGGTCGTCGCCCAGCGCGACGGCCAGGTCGGCGGCGTCCCAGCGGGTCGTGGGCAGGCCCGAGCACCGGTCGGGGCCGTCGTCGGCGAAGGTGGCCACGACGGCGACGCCACCCGGGCGCAGGGCGCGGGCCAGCGCCCGGCGGTACGCGGCGCGCTCCTCGGGGTTCACGAGGAAGTGGAACACGGCCCGGTCGTGCCAGGCGTCGAAGGTGCGGGTCGGCTCCCAGCTCCGCAGGTCGGCCACCTGCCACGTGACGGCGTCGGCCCGTGCGCCGAGGCGCTCGCGCGCCGCAGCCAGTGCCCGCGGCGAGATGTCGAGGACCGTCAGGTCGGTCCGGCCGTCGTCGAGCAGGCCGTCCACCAGCGTGGAGGCGCCGCCGCCGACGTCGACGACGGAACCCGGGGCGTGGTCGGCGAGCAGGCGCAGGGACACCTCCGGGCGGGGCTGGTACCAGCTCTTCGCCGTGGGCGGGTCGGCCCACGCCGCCTCCCAGTGGTCGGTGGCCGAGGCGGGGGCGGCGGTGAGATCCGAATGTCCGGACATGTTCGTACCAACCACCGGGCCCGCCATCGCATTCCCGGGCCAGTCGGATCTGGGCCGTCGGATCTGGGCCCGGACGCGGAACGAGCCGCCGGCGGTGCCAGCGGCTCGCTCGTCGTCTCGTTCGAGATCGTTCGGGAGGTCAGATGACCTTGACGTTGTGGGCTTCTTCGCCCTTGCGTCCGGGGGCCAGGTCGAACTCGACCGTCTGACCCTCGTCCAGCGACTTGAAGCCGTCGCCGGCGATGTTGGAGAAGTGGACGAACACGTCGTCCCCCTGCTCACGCGAGATGAAGCCGAAGCCCTTCTCGTTGTTGAAGAACTTCACGGTGCCAGTGGGCATTGATGTCAATCGTTTCTCTGTGATGGTCGATCCACGTGACCGACCCGACCTGCACCGTAGGGCACCGGGGCCCGGCTTGCACCATCCTCGTCACGAGAAGCGCGTGATCCACCCCTGCTCGCGGAAGCGGCGGAGCTGGCGCTGGACGAAGAGGGACGCCGCCAGGACGCACAGGACCGAGCCCACGATGCCGATCCCGAGCGAGCCCCACCGGACGGCGCCACCCTCGAGCGAGGCCCGCGTCGCCTCGAAGATCCGGGTCAGCGGGATGGCCTGGGCGACCGGCTGGAGGACCCCGGGGAGGGCCTCGGGCGGGTAGAAGATGCCCGACAGCGGCATGAGCAGCACGAGGGTCCCCCACGAGAACACCTCGGCCGTCTCGCCGAACTGGAGCACCAGGCCGACCACGAGCAGCGCCACCGCCCACCCGAAGACCATGAGCGTCGCCGCGCCGACGGCGAGGATCCACCCGGCCCCGGTCGGGTCGACCTGGTAGAGGCCCAGGGCGACGAGCGCGACGAGGCCCATCGAGACGAGCGACCGGACGAAGCCGGTGACGAGCAGGGCCAGGCCGTACTCGCGCTCGGTCAGCGGCGTGGTCCACAGGTTGAGCACGTTGCGGGACCAGACCTCCTCGAGGAACCCGAGCGACCCGGCCAGCGTGAGCTGCCAGATGACGTGGAACAGCAGGATCCCGACGACGAGGACCTCCACGGCCCGGTCGTCGCCGCCGAAGGCCACGCCGATGGAGGAGAACAGCAGCGCGTCGACCACGGGCAGCACGAGGAGCAGGAACCAGTGCCCCGGGTTGCGGGACTGGACGAGCACGTGTCGCCGCACGATGGCCCGGACCCGACGCCACGACGTCGGCGTCCGCGAGGAGGTGGCAGGGGCTGCGACGGCGCTCACAGCCGCTCGCCCCGCATGCGCACGGCCTCGGCCAGGAACATCGCCTCGAGCGACTCGTGCCCGGCGTCGGCCACGACGGCCGCCGGTGGACCGTCGGCCAGGATCCGCCCCTCGCGCAGGAACACGACCCGCTCGGTGAGCGTCTCGACCTCGCGCATGTCGTGGCTGGTCAGCAGCAGCGCGGTGCGGTGCTCACGGTTCAGGCGGGCGAGCGCGTCCCGGACCCGGAGCGCCACGTCCGGGTCGAGGGAGGCGGTCGGCTCGTCGAGCACGACGAGCCGCGGGCGGTGCATGACCGCCTTCGCGATGCCGACCAGGGTCGCCTGACCCGAGGACAGGCTCATGCACGAGGAGTCGCGCAGGTAGCCGATGTCCAGCTCCTCGATGATGTCGTCGACGACGCGCCCCGGGTCCTGCACGTCGTGGAGCTCGGCGAAGAAGCGCAGCGCCTCGTGGACCCGCAGACGGTCGGGGAGCGGGAGGTACCCGGCGGCGAAGCCGACGTGCTCCATGGCCGCCGAGCGGCCCTCGGGCAGCCGGTGGCCGAGGAGGTCGATCGAGCCCCGGTCGGGGTCGATGGCGCCGAGGAGCATCAGGAGCGTCGTCGTCTTGCCCGCGCCGTTCGGCCCGATGATCCCGATCCGCTGCCCGGCCGGCACCGTGAGCGAGATGCCGTCGACGGCCTGGACGGGCCCGAAGCGCTTGGCCACGTCCCGGACGTCCAGGACCGCGTGCTCGCGCGAGAGGTCCACGCCGGGAAGCCTCCCACGGCGCCGGTCGTGGGCGAAGGCGATTGCGGCGAGGTCGTCGGGCCCGCGGCCCCCGACCGCCGTCTGGCACGCTGCGGAGGTGAGCGACCCCACCACCTCCACCGACACCCGCCGCGAGACCCGACGGGCCATCGCCGCGGACCCGGCCACGATCTTCGCCGTCCTGACCAGCCCCCAGGGCCACGTGGCCATCGACTCCTCGGGGATGCTGATGGCGGGCTCGGGCGAGCCGGCCGCGGCCGTGGGCGACACCTTCACCATCCACATGGACCGCGAGGCGCTCAACGACTACCCCCTCGGCCTGTACGACGTGACCGTGCGCATCACCCGCTTCGAGCAGGACCGGTGCATCGAGTGGACCATCGACGGCCAGCTCGACCCGCCGATCGGCCACGTCTACGGCTACGAGCTCGAGCCCTTCGACGGCGGGACGATCGTGACCAGCTACTACGACTGGTCCGACATCCACCCGCAGTGGGCCGACGCCGGGATCTTCCCGGTCATGCCCGACGGGGTGCTCGGGGCGACGCTGGGGATCCTGGCCCGGACCGTCGCGCCCGGCGAGCCCCGCCCGCCCCTGCCCGAGGCCTGACCACCCCGGGTCCGGGGCGGTCGCTCAGCCCAGCTCGGTGACCGAGCCGGTCGCGGCGTCGACGGCGGCGCGGGACCAGCGCATCGGGCGCAGCCGGTTCGCGGCCCAGTCCTCGAGCTGGTCGAGGTGGTGGGCGGAGCGGGCGTCGCCCGAGACGCCGTGGGGGACGATCCACGCGCTGCGGTCCCAGTCGCCGACGTCGAACACGTAGCGGGCGACCTGGCCGTTGCTGGCCCGGGTCGACGGGGGAGCGGTCGACGTGGCCCGGACGCACTCGTTGTCGCCGCCGAGGGGCACGGCCGGCGGCACGGCGAGCCGGTCGGCGAGGTCGGGGCGGAGGGCGAGCAGCGGGTGCACGAACAGCGCCGTGTGGCTCGCCCCCCACCGCCAGCGCGCCGGGTCGGCTCCCTGGTCCAGCTCGAGGAGCCGGACCGCCTGGCGCAGCGCGGCGCGCAGCAGGCGGTCGGGGACGAGGTCGTCGTCGTCGACCCAGGTGGCGAGGCGGGCGTTCACGAACCGCAGCGTCTGGTGCAGGCTCGGGCCGGCGACGCCGGTGAGGCGGTCCTCGGCGAGGTCGAGCGACGCGCCGAGCAGCCGGACCAGCTCGGCCCGGGCCGTGCCGACCAGGGCGGCGGCGGCGGAGTCGGCGGCCATGTGGCCGTCCCAGCCGGCGAGCAGGCCCAGCGCCCGGCGCTCGGCGGGGTGGGCCGGGCCGCAGTCGAGCAGCCGGTCGGCGAGGCGGAGCGAGACCGCCGAGTGCACGTCGCCGAGCAGCTCGGCGACGTCGTCCACGTCCCAGCCGTCCCGGGCGGCGAGCCGGTCGACGAGCCGGCGGGCCCGCGTCGGGTGGGCGAAGTCGTGGGACACGTAGGCGCCGTCCACGTCGATGCGCTGGTTGGCGGTGACGAGGAAGCCGCGGCCCGGGCTGCGCCAGCGGGGCAGGTCGGCGTCGGCCACCCACCCGCTCCACGCCCGGTCGGGGTCGTCGGCGGGGACGGCGGTCCAGCCGCTCCGGTCGTGGCCCTCGCCGCGCACGGCGAGGCGGCCGCGCATGCGGTAGCCGACGGCACCGTGGACGTCGGCGGCGAGGAGGTTGTTCACCGGCACCACCCAGGGCACGAGGGCGACGTCGAGCTCGTCGAGGTCCCGGGCCCGGGCCATGGGCAGCAGGGCGTCGACGGTGGTGTCGAGGTCCTGGGTCGCGGTCCACCGGAGGGCGAGGCCGGTCCACGTGGCGCCCGCCCGGGCGGTGCCGGCGGGGGCGTCGGTGACGACGGGTCCGACGTCGGTGTCGAGCACCTCCACCTCGACCCCCGGTGCCCCGGCGACGGGCACGTGCTCGGTGCGCCGTCGGGCCGGGGCCCAGCCGTCGGGACCGCGGGCCTCGACGCCGTCGGCGGTGCGCCGGAGGTCGACGACGAGCACGTCCTGGTCGTCGGCCATCCCGTGGGTGATGCACCACGCCACCTGGGCGTTGTGGCCGAAGTGGGGCCAGCAGGGGACGCCGGGGAAGGACAGGCCGACGACGTCCAGCTCCCTCCCGTCGCCGGTGCCGTCGCAGGTGACGTGGTTCTGCCAGTACACGTTGGGCAGGTCGACGGCCCGGTGCGGGTCGCCGGCCAGCAGGGGCCGGCCGGTCGCGGTCCGGCCCGGCGCGATGGCCAGGTTGTTCGACGCCTGGTCGCCGGTGCCGCCCACCCGGGCCAGGTCGGCGGCCACCGCGGCGAGCTCGGCCACGGGTGCGCCAGCGACCGGCACCGGGTCGGGCCCGGTCGGGTCGACGACGGCGTCGTCGAGCTCGGGCCACAGGCGGGCCACGGCCTCGGCGCCGAGGGAGGCGACCAGCCCCGAGCGCCACACCTTGGCCTCGAACGTGCCCATGGCCAGGTGCCGGACCTCGTACAGGGCGATCGAGTGCCACGGCTCCCACGGCTCGGGGACGACGCCCAGCGCGTCGAGCTCGGCCGGGAGGCCCGGTCCGTCGTCGGAGACGGCGTGCGCCACCCAGGCCGAGACGCCCTCGGCGTAGGCGGCGAGCGCGGCCCTGGCCTCCTCGCCCAGCGCGTCGTGGGAGCGGCGGGCGTGCTCGGCCAGGCCCAGGCGCCGGTGGAGGGCGTCGGCAGCGGCGCCGGCGGGTCCGACGGCCTCGGCCAGGCGGCCCAGGGCCCGCCGCCGGTCGAGCTCCATCTGCCAGATGCGGTCCTCGGCCGCGGCCCAGCCCTGGCCCCGGAGGCCGTCGGCCAGCGTCGTGGCCCGGACGTGGGCGACGCCGTCGACGTCGCGGACGATCGTGAGGGGCCCGTCGCTCAGCACGGGACGATCCTGGCAGCCGTACCGGCTCAGGCGGGCGTCGTCGCGGTGCCGGCGGCGCGCCCGGCCGTCCGGGCGGCCACCCACGCGGCGGCGTCGTCGGTGGCCAGCTCCCACACGGACATGGCGATCATCGGCCGGTAGCCCATCGCCCGGTTGATCCCGAGCATCGCGTCGTTGGAGTCGGCGTTGCCGGTGCGGATCTCGGTGACGTCGGGTCGCTCGTCGAGCACCCGGAGGGTCAGCGCCGCCTTCAGCCACTTGCCCAGGGCGTGGCCCCGGTGCGTGGGGTCGACGGCGGTGAGGCCCACCCAGACCACGGTCGGGTCCGCCGGGTTCCAGGACAGGTCGTGGAGCCCGGCGTAGGCGCCGCTGGCCCGGTGCCGGGCCAGCACCGTCCAGCGCTCGATGCCGGCGGCGTCCTGGACGGCCTCGCGCTCGCGGACCTGGGCCGGCGTCAGGGTGAAGTCGTTCACCTGGATGCCGTCGCGAGGAGCCGTGTTGAGCACGAGGACCTGGCCGATGAAGCCGTCCATGTGCTCGTCCGGGCAGGGGCCGTCGAAGGCGACCAGCTCGTAGTCGGCGGCGCGCTCGGCGGCCTCGGCCACCCACCGCTCGAGCATCGGGCGGTCGACCACCTCGATGGGGAGGTGGTTGACGTGGTGCCGCTGCGCCTCGGTCGCCCCGAGCGACGTGGCCAGGGCCCGACCGGCGGGCACCGCCTCCATCGTGTTGGCGAACAGGCGGGTGCGGCCCTCGGACCGGGCCAGCTCGACGACCGCGGCGAGCAGCGTCGTGCCGATGCCCCGACGGCGGTGGTCGGGGTGGACGGCGACCCCGGCCTCGAGCGTGTCCGGGTTGTCGTCGTGCCGGTCGTCGATGGCCGTCGACGCGACCCCGACGAGGGTCCCGTCGGGGTCGTGGGCCTCGACCGCGATGCGGCGCACGTGGTCGGGACGGGCCCGGTGGGCCGCGACCGCCTGGGCCAGGTCGGTGGGTGGGGCGTCGGGCACCACCTCGGCGGTCAGGAGGTCGGACAGCCGCGCCCGCGCCTCGATCTGCTCCTCGGTGTCGTGCCGCACGTCGCGCACGGTGACGATGACCCCAGCCATCTGCGGAGTCTCGCGCCGCCCCGCCGCCTCGCGCTGGTGAATTCCGCCACCCCTGGCACACTCGGGTGATGCCGATGCGGCAGGACTGCAAGTTCTTCGAGTCCCGCACCTACCCGAACGGGGACACGGTGCGGAAGTGCGACCTCGACCTGGCCCCGAACGCGCCGTGGCGCTGCCCGGACGACTGCCCGCGCTACGAGCGCCGGCTGGTCGACGTGAACTGGGCCCACGGGACCCTCGTGACCCCGGAGACCCCGGCGGAGCCGCCCGGCCTCGACGACGACGACGGGTCGATCGCCGCGCTCCTCGACGAGGCCGAGGACATCGTGAACGCCATCGGGGCCGACGTGCTCGCCGACGTCGAGGAGGAGCGCCGCCGGGCCGCCGAGCCGCGCTGGCGCCGGATGTTCCGGCGCAAGCGGCGGGGCTGAGCCGGCCGCTGCCGGAAATGGGGGATCCGCCGGGTCGTCGGTAGCCTCGGGTGAGCCATGCCCACCCCCACCCCCCTCACCGACGCCACCGCTGCCGGCGGGCCCGAGTGGCTCGTCGCCCGCCGCCGCGCCGCCGCGGAGGCCTTCGCCGCCGCCGAGCTCCCGTCGCCGGACGAGGAGGTGTGGCGCTACTCGCGCATCGCCGACCTCGACCTCGGGGCCTTCGCCCCGGCCGACGGCGCCGCGCCCGCCGCCCCCGCCGAGCGGGCCGCCGCGACGCTGGCCCTGGCCGAGGGCGCGTCGGTGGTGGCCTGGACCGAGGACGGTCGGATCGGCGACGTCCGGATCGCGGAGGGCTGCCGCGTCGAGGTGACCCACGGCGACGCGCTCGCCGAGGACGGCCCGCTCGGCGAGGTCCTCCCTGCGACCGACACGCTCACCTCGCTGCACGACGCCCACGCCACCCCCCTCGTGGTCCGGGTGCCCGAGGGTGTCGACGGCGGCACCGTGGTCGTCGTCCACCACGCCGGCACGGCCGGCGTCGCCTCGTTCCCCCGGGTCGTCGTCGAGGCCGGACAGGCCTCGCAGGTCGCCGTGGTCGAGCTCCACGTCGGGCCCGACGGCGTGCGGAACCTGAGCGTGCCCGTCACCGAGCTGCTCGTCCGACGCGACGCCACGCTGCGCCACGCCACCGTCCAGCTGCTCGGCGACCAGACGTGGCAGCTCGGCCGCCTCGCCTCCACCGTCGACGCCGGCGGGCAGGTCCTGGCCGGCGTGGCCGCCTTCGGAGGCGACTACGCCCGCCTGCGGGTCGACACGACGCTGGCCGGGCGGGGCGCGCACGGCGGCATCTCCGCCGCCTACTTCGGCGACGGCACCCAGCTGCTCGACTTCCGCACCTTCCAGGACCACGTCGCCCCCGACACGACCTCGAACCTGCTGTTCAAGGGGGCGCTGGGCCAGAAGGGCGCCTCGGTCTACACGGGCCTCATCAAGATCCGCCCCGACGCCCGGGGCACGAACGCCTTCCAGACCAACGCCAACCTGAAGCTGTCCGACGACGCCTGGGCCGAGTCGGTGCCGAACCTCGAGATCGAGAACAACGAGGTGCAGTGCAGCCACGCCTCGACCGTCGGCCCCGTCGACCCCGAGCAGCGCTGGTACCTCGAGAGCCGGGGCGTGCCCACCGACCGGGCCGAGCGGCTCATCGTGCGGGGCTTCTTCGACGAGGTCCTCGACGGCATGCCGCTCGGGGCCTTCGAGACCCTCGTCCGGGACGCGATCGACACCGACCTCGAGCGGAGCATGTCGTGAGCACCCGCATCTGCGCCCTGTCCGACGTCGGGCCGAACTCGGCGATCCGCGTCGACGTCGACGGCCACCGCCTCGCCGTGGTCCGCATCGTCGCCGACGGCGACGACGCCGTCTACGTCATCGGTGACCGCTGCACGCACGCGGACGTGTCCCTGTCCGAGGGCGACGTCATCCCCGAGGACCGCACCATCGAGTGCTGGAAGCACGGGGCCCTGTTCTCCGTCACCGACGGCGAGCCCCAGTGCCTGCCCGCGACCAAGCCGACGCCGACCTACGCCGTCACCGTCGTCGACGGGGACGTGCACGTGGAGCTGACCGACCGATGAGCACCCTGCAGATCACCGACCTGGCCGTCGACGTCGGCGGCAAGACGATCCTCGACGGGGTGGACCTCACCGTCTCCTCCGGCGAGGTCCACGCCGTGATGGGCCCGAACGGCGCCGGGAAGTCGACGCTGTCGGCCGTGCTGGCCGGCCACCCGGCCTTCACCGTCACTCGCGGCTCGGTCACCCTCGACGGCACCGAGCTGCTCGGGACGCCGGCGTGGGAGCGGGCCCGTGCCGGCCTGTTCCTGGCCATGCAGCACCCGGTGGAGGTGCCGGGCGTCCGCCTCGAGGAGATGCTGCGCGAGTCCGCCGTGGCCGCCGGGCGCGACCCCGAGGCCGTGGGTGCCACCCTGCGCGCCGAGGCCGCCGCCATCGGCTTCGAGGAGCGCTTCCTCGACCGGCCGCTGAACGTGGACCTGTCCGGTGGCGAGGCCAAGCGCAACGAGACCGTGCAGCTGGCCACCGTCGCACCCCGCATCGCGATCCTCGACGAGATCGACTCCGGCCTGGACATCGACGCCCTCCGCGACGTCAGCCGGCGGATCGAGGCCCTGACCGACGAGGGGCTCGGCGTGCTCGCCATCACCCACTTCCGACGCCTCTTCGACGAGCTGCGCCCCGACCACGTGCACGTGCTCGTGGGTGGGCGCATCGCCCGCAGCGGCGGGCTGGAGCTCGTGGAGCAGCTCGAGGCCGAGGGCTACGACAAGGTGGCCGGCTAGCCGGTGGCCCGACCCGGCCGGCTCGACGACGAGGCCCTCGCCTCGGCGCTGGCCGAGCGGCCGGCGTGGTCGCTGGTCGACGGGAAGCTGCACCGGACCCTGCGCTTCGGCGACTTCGCCGAGGCCTTCGGGTTCATGGCCCGCGTCGCCCTCGTCGCCGAGCGGATGGACCACCATCCCGAGTGGTCGAACGTGTGGGCCACCGTCGAGGTCGACCTGGTCACCCACGACGCGGGCGGCATCACCGAGCTCGACCTGGCCCTGGCCGACGCGATCGACGTCGCGGCCGGCTGAGGTCGGCGGCCGGCCGACGCCCGCCGACGTCAGCGGCCGAGCGCAGCCCTGGTCGCGTCGTCGGCGGGGAAGAACGCCTCGATGGCCAGCTCGTCGAGGGTGACGTCGGCCGGGGTGCCGAAGGTGGCGATCGTGGAGAAGAAGCTGAGGACGGCCCTGCCGTCGGCGGTCCGGATCCGCAGGGGGAGCAGCGACGCACCCCGGGGCTCGACGCCGGGCCGCTCGACGATGCCGGGGTGCTCGAGGACCTCGGCGAGCAACGAGGCGAGGTCCGGGTCGGCCGTGAGCTCGACCTGCCGTCGCAGGCGGCCCACGAGGTGGGCGCCGTAGTCGTCGAGGTTCAGGATGCGGCGGGCGAGCCCGTCGGGGTGGGTGCTGACCCGGACCACGTTGATCGGCGGTTCCAGCAGCGCGGGGGCGACCCCGTCGGTGAAGACGGCGATGGCCGAGTTCGCCGAGACCAGGTCCCAGCGCCGGTCGACCACGACGGCCGGGTACGGCTCGTGGCCCGCCAGCACCAGGTCGAGCGCATCCCGGGCCGGAGCGAGCGCCGGGTCGTCGAGGGGTCGCCGTGCGAAGGCGGGCGCGTAGCCGGCGGCGTCGAGCAGCACGTTGCGCTCCCGGAGCGGCACGTCGAGGTGCTCGGCCAGGTGGAGGACCATCTCACGACTGGGACGGGACCGGCCCGTCTCGAGGAAGCTGAGGTGCCGGGTCGACACCTCGGCCCGCGACGCCAGCTCCAGCTGGCTCAGGCGGCGCTGGCCGCGCCACGCCCGGAGCAGGTCCCCGAAGTGGGGGCGGTCGAGGGTCGGCGTGGCCACGGCGGCGACGCTAGGTCGGCGCGGCGTGGTCGGCCCATGACCTCACGGGTAATGGTCTCGCCGATCCGGACGCCGGACGATGAGGCCATGACCACCACCTCGCACACGACCACCACCCTCGACACCCACCGCCCCGCCCGGGCGGGTGCGGCACCGGCCGAGCCGCTGCGCCACGTCCTCGCGGTGGACGCCGGGTTCTGCGCCATCAGCGGTGCCGGGCTGGTGCTGGCAGCCCCGGCGCTCGCCGACTCGCTCGACCTGGCGGCGCCCTCCGCCGTCCGCGCTGTCGGTGCGTTCCTCGCGCTCCTCGGCGTCGCCCTCGGCGCGCTCGCTCGGGCCCCGGAGCGGCGGGCCCGCGCCGGGGCGGTCGTGACGGCCGTGGGCGACGTCGCGTGGACGGCGGCGTCGATCGTGCTCGTCGTGACCGCCGGGTTCCCGGCGTGGGCGGACGCCGTCGTGGTCGCCCAGGCGCTCGGGACCCTCGGGATCGCGCTGGCGAAGCGCCGCTCGCTCGTGACGGCGTCCTGACCCGGCCGGCGGCCGGTCCGGCGACTCAGAACCGGGTCGGCGGGCCGGTCCGCTCCCGGCGGAACCTGCCGATGCCCCGACCCTGGTCGACCGGGACCGCCGGGGCGGCGGCGGCGTCGGCGCCTCCGCCCAGGGCGCCGAGGAGGCGGGGCTGGCGGACCTGCTGGCCGCCGAGGTACCAGAGGCCCAGACCCATGCCGAGCAGGAGCAGCACGGCGAGGATGCGCGACGCCCGGCTCTCGGTGAAGGGCTCGAGCAGCTCGGCCACGGGCTGGGGGAGCGGACCGTTGCCGCCGCCGATCTCCACGACGGGGGTCGCGGACTCCTCCGGGGACGTCGTCGGCGTGGTGGCCGGCGGCGGGGGCGGGGCGAAGCCCTGGTCCTGCAGCACCGGGGCGGGCACGGTGGTCGGCAGCGACAGCGGGTCGGGGTCGGCCGGCTCGGGCTGGGACGGCGGGACCGTCTGGCTCGTGAGGACCTCGAGGCTGTCGGGGCCGGGGGCCTCGAAGTAGAGGTCGAACGTCTCGCCGGCCCCGGGCCGCGGGCGCACGGCGAGGTCGAGCACGCGCTCGCCGAACTCGTTGAAGCCGTCGGGGATCGAGAACACCAGCTGCGTCGCATCGGGCGACAGGCGCCCGGTCAGCTCGAAGCGGCCGCAGTCCTCGGCGGGGCGGTCGTTCCAGGCGCCCGCGGGACCCGGTGCCCAGTCCGAGACGATCGGGCAGACCACGACGGGACCGAACACGGTGGAGCCGGGCGCGAAGGTCAGCGTGAGCTCGGCGGCGCCGATGTCGCCCCGGAAGCGGATGGCCGACACGGCACGGGCGCCGGTGGCGTCGTTGGCCACCCACAGGCCGCCGTCGGGCACGGTCGGGTTGGGCTGGCCCTCACCGGGGCTGGGCGTGGTGATCGGGGGCGGGGGCAGCTCGGGGGGCTGCACGGGCAGCGGAGGGGTGGTGACGGGCCCGGACCCGGGTGCCGTGGTCGGCACCGGCAGGGGCGGGACCTGGGCGGGGGCGCCGAAGCGGACCGGTGCCCCGGCCGACTGGCCGGTGACCGAGTCGTCGCCGCGGCTGGGGTCCTGGAAGGGGAGCTGGCGGCTCCACCAGCCCACGGCGTCGGGGCCGGCGGCCGAGGAGGTCGACGGGGTGACGGCGACCAGGCCGGCGACCACGACGGCGAGGAGCGCGAGGGCTCGGAGCGTGCGGCGCAGCATCAGCGACCACCGTCCACGTCGGCCCGCAGCGGCTTCCGGCGTCGGGTGGCGGGGCGCGCCGCCCGGGGTGCGGCGGACGCCGCGACCGGCTCGGGTCCGGGCTCGGGCCGGGTCGGTGCCGCGCCTCCACCGCCTCCACCGCCTCCGCCGTCGCCGCCCGAGCGGTTGATGATGTCGAGGTCGCCGCCCAGGTAGGCGTCGACGACCCGCTTGTTGCTGAGCACCGTGTCGGCGTCGCCCTCGACGACGACCTCGCCGAGCTCGAGGGCGATGATCTTGTCCGACACGCCGGTGATGAGCGGCATGTCGTGCTCGATGACGAGCACGGCGCACTTGGCCTCGCGCTGGATCCGCTTGATGAGCGGGCCGAGTGCCTCGGTCTCCTTCTGGGCGATGCCCGAGGAGGGCTCGTCGAGGAGCAGCACGGTCGGGTCGTGGGCGATGGCCATGGCCAGGTCCACGATGCGGCGGGAGCCGGTCGACAGCTCGGACACGAACTTGTTGCGGAAGTCGCCCAGGTTCATGAGCTCGATCAGGTCGTCGACGGTGTAGCGGACGTCCATCTCGGAGTCGAACACGGCGGGCAGGCCGAGCAGCGGCGAGAGGTGGTCCCGGACCTCGATGTGGCGCTCGAGGCCGAGCGCCACGTTCTCGGCCACGGTCAGGCTGGAGAAGATGCGGGCGTCCTGGAAGGAGCGGCCGAGGCCGAACGCGGCCCGCTTGTCGGGGGACCACTCGGTCACGTCCTCGCCGCGGAACAGCACCCGCCCGGCATCCAGCTTCAGGAAGCCGGAGATCTCGTCGAAGATCGTCGTCTTGCCGGCGCCGTTCGGGCCGATGAGACCGATGATCTCGCCGGGCATCAGCTGGAACGACACGTCGTTCGTGGCCTGGACGCCGCCGAAGCGCTTGACCAGGTTGCGGACCTCGAGGACCGGCGCACCGGGTTCGACCCCGGCCTTCTCGGTGACGGCCCGGGCCAGCTCCTCGGCGTCGCGCTCGCTGGTGCGCCACGACGCCTTGCCCTTCGCCCCGTCGTCACCGCCGCCCGCGCCCTCGAGGAACACCGAGCGCAGGATGTCGCCCCGCTCGAGCAGCTCCTCGGTGGCGCCGTCGAAGCGGACCTCGCCCTTCTCCATGAAGAAGGCGCGGGTCGCGATCGTCAGGGCCACGTTGATCGACTGCTCGACCAGGATGATCGTGGTGCCCTGGGCGTGGATCTCGCGCACCATGCGGAGCAGCTGCTCGACGATGGTGGGGGCGAGGCCGAGGGACAGCTCGTCGATGATGAGCAGGCGGGGCCGGGCCACGAAGGCCATGCCCACGGCGAGCTGCTGGGCCTCGCCGCCGGACAGGTTGCCGGCCAGCTGCTTCCACCGCTCCCGGAGGCGGGGGAACTCGTCGAGCACGCGCTCGGTCCGAGCCGTGATCTCCTTCGGGTCGTCGTCCTTGCCGAAGAGGAACCGCCCGCACTCGAAGTGCTCCTCGACGGTCAGCGTCGGGAAGATGGCCTTGCCGCCGGGCACGACGATGATGCCCATCTTCGAGGTGGTCACCGGGTCGGCCATGGTGATGTCCTGGCCGTCGAAGGTGATGCGCCCGCCGCACGGGTCGGCCAGGCCGGACACGGCCTTGAGGATCGTGGACTTGCCGGCGCCGTTGGTGCCGAGCAGGGCGATGATCTCGCCCTCGTAGACGTCCATGTCGACCCCGAACAGGATCTGGACCGAGCCGTACTTCAGGTCCACGCCCTGGCACGAGAGCAGGGGCTCGCCGGTCTGGGCTGCGCCGGGGCGGGCCGGGGCGGTGGTCGCGGCCGGGGCGGGGGCGTCGGCCAGGTCCGGGTCGGCCAGGTCTGGGTCGCCGAGGTCCAGGCCGCCGGCGGTGCCGACGGGCTCCTGGGTGGGCTGCTTGCTGCGTCCGAAGCGCACGGCGGCGTCCTCCTGCATGGTGCGGATGGCGTGGGCGGCGTCGGCGGCCATGGTGCGCTGGGCGCTCATGCCGATGAGACCGGCCAGCCCGGTGATGAGTGCGAGGGCGATGGTCAGGGAGCGGTAGCCGGCGGCGTCGTCGGAGAAAAGCGACACCAGCCCGACGTAGGCGAGGCCGCCGGAGCCGTAGATCAGCACGGCCCAGGCGTAGGACTGGGAGCGGATCCGGGGCGGGGCCACGGCGCCGACGATGGAGAAGTAGCTGGGCTGCCAGCCGCCGTTGCCGCAGGCGACCAGGAAGGCGCCGAGGAAGGCGACGCCGGACACCGGTGAGGCGGTGAGCACGACCATGCCGACGGCGAAGGGCAGGAAGGACACGCCGGTGACGAAGGGCAGGCGCTCGATGTTGCCCTTGGACACCTCGGAGGCGGCGAAGCGCGAGCCGTAGACGAGCCCGGCCACGGTGCCGGCGCCGAGCACGAACTGGACGGTGCCCCGGCCGACCTCGTCGAAGCCGAACACCTTCTCGAAGTACAGCGAGATGAGGTTGCCGAGCTGGAGGGTGCCCATGCCGAAGAAGAAGGCGCCGAGCCACAGCCGGCGGAGCGTGGGGATGGCGAAGAGCTGGCGGCGGGCCTCGCCGAAGGAGACGTGGTCCTCGTCGGCCTGGGCGGCGGCGAGCTCGGCGTCGATGGACTCGCCGCGGTTGGGCTCCCGGAGGCGCAGCGCGGCGAGCAGGGCGAAGCCGGTCGGGACGGCCAGCACGAAGAACGCGGCCTCCCACGAGACGACGCCGCCGATGACGCCGGCGATGGGGCCGGCGATCGGGGCGGTCGCGTTGGCCAGGCGGTGCACGCCGTAGACCTGCGGGTGGGCCTTGCGGGGGTAGTAGTCGGCGAGCAGCGACGGGTGGACGACCTCGTTGGTCACGCGGCCCACGCCGGACAGGAACCGGACCAGGTACAGCAGCGGCACGGCCCACACGAGGCC
This sequence comes from uncultured Acidimicrobiaceae bacterium, assembly GCA_964497795.1. GTDB lineage: Bacteria > Actinomycetota > Acidimicrobiia > Acidimicrobiales > Salinilacustritrichaceae > Salinilacustrithrix. Next base: position 39,658 of record CAZCEZ010000013.1, read on the forward strand.
GGTGGCCACGGCGGCCACGCCCCAGGTCAGGCCGGCCACGATCGAGAGGCGGACCCGGCGGACCCGGTCGGCGACGATGCCGAGGGGGAGCGCGGCCAGCAGCGTGAACACGCTGGTGACCGCGCCGAGGGCCTGGATGCCGTCGTCGGACAGGCCGAAGTCGTCGCGGATCTCGGAGATGAGGGTGGCGAAGGCGATCCGGTCGAACTCGTCGACGAAGTTCAGGGCGAACAGGACCCCGAGCGGGAGCAGCGAGTAGCCCTTGGTGACCGTCTTCAGGCCCCGGATGGTGAAGCCCTCGTCCTCGACGTCGACCAGGCCGGCCTCGACGGCCTCCTCGACCACGGCGGCATCCGCGTGGGCGTGGATGGTGGCCTCGTCGACGCCGGGGCGCTCGTCGATGCTCACGAGTCCACCACCACGTCCCGGCTGGGCCGGAGGTGGTCGTGGTCGGCGGCGTCCTCGACGCGGAGCACCTCGTGGCAGACGGGGCACTCGATGGCGTCGTGGTGGTGCTCGAAGTGCTCCTCGATGCCGGCGAAGGCGGGCTCCTCGACCTCGGCCGGCTCCGTCTCGTCCTCGACCCGGACGTCGGCGACCAGCGACGGGACGATGATCCCGTGCTTGTCGGCGAGGCGGCGCAGGTAGCGGTCGCGCAGCGAGAAGAAGGCCTGGGCCAGGCCGCCGGGCAGCAGGTACAGCACGACGAGCAGGCCGGGGCCGGTGACGAGCAGCGACAGGCCGTCGATGACGTCCTCGCCGAAGAGGTCGATGGACTTCACGATCACGACGCCGGCCACGGCGCCGCCGAGGCTGGTGAGGCCGCCGATCACGGTGGCCACGAACACGTCGATGGAGTTGATGATCCCGAAGTCCGAGGCGTTGATGTTGCGCAGCTGGTAGAAGAGCAGCCCGCCGGCGAGGGCCGAGATGGCCCCCGAGATGGCGAAGGCGGCCAGCCGGGTGCGGATGATCGAGATGGAGTAGCTCTGGGCGGCCCGCTCGTTGTCGCGGCTCGCGATCAGGAGCCGACCGCCGTGGTGGCGGCGGTAGCTCGACACGGCGAGCAGGACCAGCACCAGCATGATGATGCAGAAGAAGTAGAAGCCCCGGTCGCCGGAGAAGAAGCCGTTCTCGGCCGTCGAGCGGTAGTCGATGCGGCCCCACAGCAGCGGCCGCGACATGAAGTCGATCTCGTCGCTGGGCAGGATCAGCTGGCCGACCTTGTAGTTGTCGTTCCGGTTCTGGAACAGGTAGCCCTGCGCCGCTGCGGCCAGGGCGAGCGACGACACGGCCAGGAGCAGGCCCTGGACCCGCAGGGCGGGCAGGCCGACGAGGGCGGCGACGACGGCGCCGGCGACGGCGGCGGCGATCAGGGTCATCCAGAAGTCCCAGCCGAAGTCGACGAAGAGCTTGGCCGAGGTGACGGCGCCGACGCCGACGAAGGCGAACTGGCCGAGGGAGATCTGGCCGGCCCAGCCGGTCAGCACCACGAGGCTCAGGCCGACCATGGCGAAGATCGGCACCAGGGTCAGCTTGCCGAGGCTGGGGTCGCCGACGAGGAAGGGGGCCCAGACGGCGAGGGCGGCCACCACGGCGTAGCCGGCCAGGCGGGCGTAGCGGACCTCGGCGAGGCCGCGCAGCTCGGGCGGGATCGGGCGGAACTCCTGGAGCGACTTGAACGAGGAGACGCCGGTGTCCTTGGCCCGGGCGCCCCCGCCCTTCTGGAACAGCAGGGCGACGAGGATGAAGACCAGGGTGACTGCGGTCGAGATGGCGGACTCGCCGGTGTTCTGGACGGTGGCGAAGTCGACGATGCCGATGCCGACGCCGGCGAACACGGCCGTCGGGATCGACTCCATCTTCGCCACGACCGCGGCGGCCAGGGCGAACAGGAGCGTGTTGTAGCCCAGCGTGCCGTTGAGGGGGATCGTGGTGACCGACGCCTGGAAGTAGATGACGGTGGCGCCGAAGAAGCCGGCGATGGCCCACGACACGGTCTGGACCTTCTTGACCGGGATGCCGAGCAGACCGGCCCGGTCCGCGTTCTCGGCCGAGGCCCGGAGGGCGATGCCGATGCGGGACCGCTTGAAGAAGGTCTGCAGGCCCAGGGCGCAGGCCACGACGACCACGAGGGCGGCCACGTTGTTGCCGTTGCCGTAGGGGACGCCGGCCGAGTTCGAGAACGAGATGCCGGCGAAGGGCGTCTTGTCGGAGAAGTTGGTGGGCGGGAGGCCGTCCACGTCGAGCAGGCGCGGGATGTAGATCAGCGCGAAGGCGAAGATCTGGCTCACGCCGATGGTCGCCACGGTCACGATCAGGCGGGGCGCGTCGCGGAAGCGCCGGATGACGACCACGTCGGTGAGGGCCCCGAACAGGGCCCCGCCGGCCAGGGCGATGGGCAGGGTGACCACGAAGGGCACGCCCTTCACCAGGGTCAGCAGGACCGCGAAGGTGGCGGGCACCGCGCCGATGGCGGCGACGGCGAAGTTGATGATCTTGTTGGTCCGGTAGATCAGGATCAGGCCGACGGCGAGCAGGCCGTAGAGCGTGCCCTGGGACCCGCCGTTGGTGATGGTGGGCAGGCTGTTCAGGACGCCGTCGAAGGACAGCGACAGGTCGGTCCAGCCCTCACCGGTGAACTTGAGGAGCCCGATCAGGTCGAGGGCGAAGAAGAAGCCGAAGGTGGCCAGGGCGGCGCGGGCGATGCCGGGGCCGCGGCCCTCGCCCCGCAGGGGCGAGGTGGCCTTGGCCCAGGCGTCGCCGGCGGCGTCGCGGGCGTCGGAGATGGCGCTCATGGTGCGTCCCCCCGATCAGCGGGGCGCCGCGGGCAGCTGGAGCTTCTGGCTGCCCCACTTGCCCAGCGCCGTCCGCTGCTCGTCGAGGCGGATGTAGGTGCCGCGCTCGCCGTTGTAGGAGGAGGTCTTGGTCGAGGACCAGTAGACCCGGTCCACGTCCTGGATCCAGTGGTAGTTCCCGGGCGAGATCTGGCGGAGGGCGTGGTTGGCGTCGCCCCGGGCGCCGAGGCGGAACGCACCCTGCTCGAAGGTCTCCGGGTTCAGGTTCGGCCCGGCCATCTGGATGGCGGAGGCGGTGAGGTTCCAGTAGTCCCACTGGACGTCGACGGAGGTGAAGGGCGGGTTGCCGTCCCGCCCGGCGGCCCGCCAGACCCGGGAGCCCGCTCCCTGGAACTCGGGGTCGGCCTTGTTCACCGAGCGGAACCCGAAGGCGCCGTCGAAGGCGCACGGGTTGCCCTGCGGGCAGCCGACCGAGCCGATGTAGGCCTGGGAGGCGGCGTCGGTGTCCATGAAGCCGGTCCCGGTGACGATGTTCTCGGGGTAGTACTGCTGGGTGTCCTCCTCCTGGTAGAGGAAGGCGGGGGCGACGAGGTCGCAGAAGCACATCACCGAGGTGGCGTCGTCGTCGGGGTTGATGGCGTCGCCGCGCATGGCGAGCACGCCGGCCCGGCGCTGGGTGTCGGCCGTGGAGATGTCCTGCTCGTAGAAGTACTTGCGGTTGCCGTAGTCGGCACCGCACTTGGCGAGCTCGGACTTCAGGTCGATCTCGATCGTGTCCTGGTTCTGCGGGTCGTTGGTGGCGATGACGCCCAGGGACCGGGTCGTGTCGCCGTACTGGCGGGAGTACTCGGCCGGGTTCCCGGCCAGCTGCTTGCACCAGAACTCCGCGGCGTGCTTGGCCAGGTTCGTGCCCGACATCGTGATGTCGTAGTGGTAGGGCCGCCAGCGCTGGGCGAACTCGTCACGGAAGTTCCAGCCGCCGAGGTTGATCGTGCGGAGCTTGGACATCTCGGCGAAGCAGGCCGAGCACAGCGACGTGTTCCACTGGATGGCGAAGGGCTTCTTCTCCTGGATCAGCTGGCGGAACTCGTTCTGCAGGCAGGAGATGTCGGGCGGGATGGTGCCGCAGCGACCCTCGAAGACCTCGAACACGACCTTGCGGCCGTACAGCTCGTAGTTGGCGTTGATGAAGTCGGCCACGGCGCCGAGGTACTCGCGGTGCTCGCCGGGCTCCACGAAGGCGCCCTGGGCCTCGAGGATGGCGTTCACGGCCGGGTCGCCGGCGCCGTAGTAGAGGATCAGCTTGATCTCCTCGCCGGTGACGCCCTGGTAGGTCTCACCGGGGTTCTGCCCGTTGGACTTGGGCACGCACGGCGGCGCGTAGAAGTCGATGGCCGGGTCGTACTGGCGGTCGCCCACGCAGTGGCTGGTGTCGCCCTGCGCGACCTGGCCGCCGCCGCCCTGGCCGGTGTCGCCGCCGCCCTGGCCGGTGTCGCCACCGCCCTGGCCGGCACCGCCGCCCTGCCCGCCGGGGCCGCCCGAGCCGGAGCCCGAGGAGCCGGAGCCGCCCGAGCCGGTGGAGACCTGGCCGCTGCCGGAGCCCGACGACGAGCCGACCGGCACGCCGGTGGCGTCCTCGCCGCCGACGGGGAGCCCGGTGTTGGGGTCCTGGAAGCCGGCGTTCGCGTCGAAGCCGCCGGACCCGCTCTCGACGGTCTGGCGCTCCTGCACCGACGGTGCGACGGCGACGATGAGCAGCTGGATGGCGACCAACCCCGCCAGCGGCAGGTAGCGGACGCCCAGTGAGCGCTTCATGTATCTGACCCCTCAGATTCGACTCTGCGTGACGGCGATCTGTCGCCGCTCGTGTGTCCTTCGACACGTCCCCCGCGGACTCCTGCCGTCGGACGTGCCGGCGGTCACTCGTCCCGGGGGATGGTCTCACCTGCGGGGCGGGTCCGCACGCTGGGCGGCGGCCCGTCCACCTCGAGGGGTCCGGGGCGGTGCCCCGGGCCGGGGTCAGGCCCCGGTGGCCTCCTGGATGCCCTGGGCCAGGGTGTTCCAGGAGAGGGTGGCGCACTTGATGCGCACGGGGAACTTCACGACGCCGCGGAGGGCCTCGAGGTCGCCCAACCTGACGTCCTCGGGGGCATCGGCCACCTCGTCGGGGTCCAGGCCCGAGTCGCCGGCCTGCTCCTTGCCCTCGCCCTCGCCGTCGAGGCTCTGCTCGTGGATCGACATCATGGCCTTGAAGGCGCGGTTGAGGTCGGCGACCTCGGCCAGGGTCCGCCCCTTGACCGCGGCCGACATCATCGACGCCGACGACTGGCTGATGGAGCAGCCCTGCCCGCCGATGCGGATGTCGCGCACGACCGGCTCGCCGTCGGCGTCGTCGAGGTCCAGGTAGACCACGATCTCGTCGCCGCACAGCGGGTTGAACCCCTCCACCCGGGTCGCGGGCGGGGACTCCAGCTCGCCCTTGTTCCGGGGCGACCGGTAGTGGTCGAGGATGATCTCGCGGTACAGGTCCTCGAGTCCGGGCATGGTGTGGTCCTCAGGTGGGTGGGGTCAGAAGGCGAAGAAGTCCGACGCGGCGGTCATGGCCTCGGCCATGGCGTCGACGTCGTCGGTGTCGTTGTACACCGACAGGGAGGCCCGGGCCGTGGCGTTGGTGCCCAGGGCCCGCATCAGCGGCTTGGCGCAGTGGTGCCCGGCCCGGACGCACACGCCGTGCTGGTCGAAGACCTGCGTCAGGTCGTGGGGGTGGATGCCCTTGTAGTCGAAGGAGAACACGCCGCCCCGGGCCGCGGGCTCGGCCGGGCCGTGGATGGTGAGGTCGTCGCCGAAGCGCTCGGTGAGCGAGCGGAGCGTGTAGGCGGTCAGGGCGACCTCGTGCTCGCGCACGGCCTCCATGCCCAGCTCGGAGAGGTAGTCGACGGCGGCGCCGAGCCCGACGGCCTCGGCGACCATCGGCGTGCCCGCCTCGAACTTCCAGGGGAGCTCGTTGTGCGTGAAGCCCTCCTTGGTGACGTTGAGGATCATCTCGCCGCCGCCGAGGAAGGGCGGGGTCGCCTCGAGGATCTCCTCGGTGCCGTAGAGGACGCCGATGCCGGTCGGGCCGAGCAGCTTGTGGCCGGTGAAGGCCACGAAGTCCGCGCCCCAGGCCGCCACGTCGGTCGGCAGGTGCGGGACCCACTGGGACGCGTCGACGACGGCGATCGCGCCGGCGGCGTGGGCCCGGGCCACGAGGTCCTCGACCGGGTTGACGGTGCCGAGCACGTTGGACATCGCCGTGAACGAGAAGGCCTTCGCGCCGTCGAGCAGCGTGTCGAGGTCGGAGGTGTCGAGGTGGCCGTCGGGGGTGACGGGCACCCAGCGCAGCTCGATGCCCTGCGCCTCGCGCAGCTGGTGCCAGGGGACGATGTTGGCGTGGTGCTCCATCTCGGTCACCACGACGGCGTCGCCCTCGCGGAGGTGCGCGGCGCCCCACGCCTTCACCACCAGGTTCAGGGCCTCGGTGGCGTTCTTGGTCAGGACCACGTTGCGGTCGCTCGGGGCGCCGATGAAGCGGCGGACCTTGCCCCGCGCGCCCTCGAGGGCCTCGGTCGCCTCCTGGGCGATCAGGTACGTGCCCCGGTGGACGTTGGCGTTGGACTGCTCGTAGTACGCCTGCATGGCGTCGAGCACCGCCTGGGGCTTCTGGGAGGTGTTCGCGGAGTCCAGGTACACGAGGCGGGTGCCGTGGACCTCGCGGGACAGGATCGGGAAGTCCTTGCGGATGGCGGCGACGTCGAGGGGCGTGGCCGGGCTCACGACCCCACCTCCGGGGCCTCGCCGGCCCGGAACGCCTCGTAGCCCTCGGCCTCGAGGCGCTCGGCGATCTCCATGCCGCCGGAGGCCACGATCCGCCCGCCGATCAGCACGTGGACGTGGTCGGGGCGCAGGTGCTCGAGGAGCCGCTGGTAGTGGGTGATGAGGACGACGCCGAGCTCGGGGCGGTCGCGGCGGACCTCCTGCACGCCGTTGGCCACCACCTGGAGGGCGTCGAGGTCGAGGCCGGAGTCGGTCTCGTCGAGGATGGCGACCTCGGGCTCGAGGATCGCCATCTGGAGGATCTCGTTGCGCTTGCGCTCGCCGCCGGAGAAGCCGTCGTTCAGGTACCGGTCGGCGAAGGACGGGTCCATGTCGAGGCGCTCCATCCACTCCATGATCGACAGGCGCAGCTCGAGGACGGACAGGTCGATGCCCTTGCGGGCCGACAGGGCCTGGCGCAGGAAGTTGATGACCGACACCCCGGCGATCGACTGGGGGTGCTGGAAGGCCAGGAACATGCCGGCCTTGCCCCGCACGTCGACGTCCCAGTCGGTGATGTCGTCGCCCCGGAGGCGGAGCGATCCGCCCGTGACCTCGTACTCCGGGTTGCCGAGCAGCACGTTGGCCAGGGTCGACTTGCCCGACCCGTTGGGGCCCATGATGGCGTGGACCTCGCCGGGGCCGACGGTGAGCTCGATGCCCCGGAGGATGTCGGGGTCGGCCGAGGGGGCCTCGGCCACGCGGGCGCGCAGGTCCCGGATCTCGAACAGGGGGGTGCCGGCGGTGGGTTCGGCCATGCCCCGCAGTCTAATTCCACTACGGCGGTAGTGATAATGCAGCGGGCCGGGAGATCCCGGTCCTGCGTCACGTCTGCGGGCACGCCCCGGGCGCGACGAGACCCGGGCTGCGCCCGGGTCCGGGGGAGGGTGCGCCGGGGTGGACCGGCGGCGTCGTGGGGGTGTCGTGCGGGTGGCGCTCGGGCGTCAGGTGTCGGAGGACTTCTCGGCCTCGTCGGCCTCGGCCTTGTCCGCGCCCTCCTTGAGGCCCTGCTTGAACTCGTTCTGGGCCTGCCCGAGCGAGCGGGCGAGCTTGGGGAGCTTCGAGCCCCCGAAGAGCAGCAGGACGACGACGAGGATGATGATGAGCTCAGGTCCCTGGGGCATACGGGTGCAACGGTACTCCCCGTCCGACGCCTCCCGGGCCCGCCACCACCGGGCGGGTCGCCGGCGCTACGTTCTGGGACCGGCGTGGGCGGGCACCGATGCGGAGGATCTGGGGTTGGCGGCTGGCGCGCGCGCACGTGACGACGAGGTGGGGGAGCGGCTCACGCGCGGGCCCTCGCCTGCCGATGGGACCGGGGTGCCCGATGCGTCCCCCACGCACCACCGCCTCCCGCGCCCGACGGCCTGGCTCGGCCTGCTCCTGCTCGCCGTGCTCGGCGCCGCGCTCGGCACCCTGCCCGCCGGGGCGACGCCCGGCGCCGGCGACGGCGGGGTCGTGGTCCAGGGCCCGATCGCCGAGGGCGTCGTGCTCACCGAGCGGGCCCACCCCGGCCCGGTCCGCACCCACGAGGTGCAGGTCTTCCCCGGCGCCCCGACCCGGCTGGTCCCGGTGCTCTCGGGCGGGCGCATCGACGGGGCGCGCGAGGTCGTCTCCTCGATGTGCGCCCGGGTCGGCGGCGCCGTCTGCGTCAACGCCAACTTCCCCACCTGCCCGACCTGCGGGCAGCCCTTCGGCGGCGTCGTCCAGGACGGCCGCATCCTGCGCAGCCCGACCTGGGAGCAGGACCAGGTGTCCTTCGTCGACGGTGCGCCCACGCTCGACCCGTGGCGCTGGTCCGCCGGGCTGTGGGCCCTGGGCGCCGGGCCGGAGGGGACCCTCGAGGTGGACGGCATCAACGTCGGCCCGCTCCCCGACGGCATCGTCCTCCACACCCCGGACCACGGCCCCTCGACGCGGGCCCCGGCCGGCGCCTACGAGCTGGTCGTGCGCGCCCCCCAGCCGGTGCGGACCGGGGTCGGCCAGCGCCAGCAGGCCGAGCTGCTCGGCGTCTCGACCGGCGGCGACACCCCGATCCCCCGGGACGGCGTCGTGCTGTCCGGGCTCGGCGCCGGCGCCGACCGGCTCTGGTCGTGGACCGAGCGGCACCGCTCGTCGCTGGTCGAGCTGGTCGCGTCCACGTCGGTCCCGGTGACCCAGTCCTTCGCCGGCCACCCCGTGCTCCTGCGCGACGGGGTCCGGCAGCGCCTCGACGGCGCCGACGGCAAGGTGGCCCGGCGCCACCCGCGCACGCTGCTGGGCTGGGACGACGCCGGCTCGATCTGGCTCGTCGTCGTCGACGGCCGGCAGGCGTCCTCGCAGGGCATGACCCTGGCCCACGCCGTCGACCACCTGCTCGCCCTCGGGGCCCGGCACGCCGTGAACCTGGACGGGGGCGGCTCGTCCACCCTCGTGACGTCGTGCCCGTCGGCCACGGGGTGGTGCACGCGGAACCGACCCAGCGACGGCGCCGAGCGGCCCGTGTGGGTCGCCCTGGCCCTCCTCCCGACCGGGTCCGCGCCGGCCCCGGAGGCACCCGAGGGCGCGGCCGGCGGGGTCGCCGACGTCGGGCCCGCCGCGCCGGCGACGCCCTCGGCCCCGGCCGAGCCGCCCACCGCCGCCGACGCCGAGGGCGGGCCCGACCCCGCGGTCGACCCGCCGCCGACCACCGCGCCGCCGACCACGGTGGCGTCCACGGTCCCGGCCCCGCCCCCCGCGCCGGCGGCCGAGCCCGCGGCACCTCGCGAGCACGTCGCCGTCCCGGGCCCCGACCCCGGCGACGTCGCCTCCCGGCCCGTCCCGGCCCCCTCCGGCGGCCTGCCGCTCCTCCCCGCCGTCCCGGCCGCCTCGGCCGTCGTCGCGGCCTGGGTGGTGCTCGCCCGGCTCGTCTGGTCCCGGAGGCGGTGGTGAGCGCCCGCGGGGTGGCGCGCCGCCCCTGGTGGACCGTCGTGCTCGCCGGTGCCCTTGTCGCCGTCGCTCTGCTCGGCCCCGGACCGGTCCGCGCCGAGGAGGATCCCGTCGAGGGGTCCACGACGGTCCCGCCGACGACGGTCCCCACCGACCCCGCCCAGGACCGGGTCGTGTCCTCCCGGGTGCTCTCCGACGGCGTCGCCCTGACCGAGCGGGCCGGGCCCGGCCCGGTGCGCTACGAGGTGGTGCACGTCTCGCCGGACGCGCCCGTGGACTTCCAGGCGGTGCCCGCCCGGTGGCGGGTCGGCTGGGGTCGGGAGACGACGTCGGCGACCTGCAAGGCGGGCGGCGGCATCGCCTGCGTGAACGCCAACTTCTCCCAGTGCCCGAGCTGCGACCCCTCCCACGGGGCCGTCGTGCGCAACGGCTTCCTCCTCCAGACCCCGATCGACCACCAGTACCAGGTGCGCCGACGGGGCGGGCGGTGGGTCGAGGGGCCGTGGGGCGCCACGGTGCGCCTCGAGGTCGTGGTGGTCGGCCCCGGCGACCGGCGCGTCGTCGTCGACGCCCTCCCGATCGACTCGGTCAACACCGGTCCGGCCTGGGACCGGATCGTGCTCCACACCCGGCACTGGGGGCCCCGGACCACGGCCCGGCCCGGCTCCCTCGAGCTCGCCGTGCGCGCCCCCCACGCCTTCCGGACCGGGGGCGAGGTCCGGCAGCGGGCCACGCCGCTGCGCCTGAGCGGCGACGGCGACCTCGCCGTGCCCGCCGACGGCGCCGTCGTCACCGCCCGGGGTCGGGGCGTGGCCCAGCTCAAGGCGCTGCTCGCCAACCGGCCCCGGGGCTCCTACCTGCGCCTCGTCGTCCGCTCGCCGTTCGCCTCGACGGGGGTCTCCGGGCACCCCACCCTCCTGCGCGACGGCGTCCGCGCCGACCTCGACCCGGGCGACGGCAAGGTCGTCCGCCGCCACCCGCGCACCCTGCTCGGGTGGGACGAGGCCGGCTCGACGTGGCTCGTGGTGGTCGACGGCCGCCAGGAGGCCAGCGTCGGGATGACCCTGCACGAGGCCACGGACCTGCTCGTGCACCTCGGCGCGACCTGGGCCGTCAACCTCGACGGCGGCGGCTCCTCGACCCTGGCCACGTGGTGCGGCGTCGGCTCGGGGTGGTGCGTGGAGAACCAGCCCAGCGACGGTCGGGAGCGGCGCATCTGGGTCGCGCTCGCCGTGGTGCCCCGCCGCTAGGCGTCGTGGTCGCGGAGGTCCTCCTTCCACGACCGGAACCGGTCGTGGACCTCGCCGCTCGGGCCCTCGCCCTCGGCGGAGGAGTCGGGGTGCAGGCGCAGGGTGAAGGCCCGGGCCCGTCCCGCCTCGACGTCGTCGACGTGGGCCGCCCAGTAGCGGGCGTGGCCCTTGGAGGCCGGTCCGGCACGCCACAGGATCCAGGGCCCGATGCGGCGCTTGTACTCGGCGACGGGCCGGTCGGGCAGGTCGTCGCCGAGGGCGAGCAGCGACCCGGGCGCCTCCACCCAGGCGGTGGCCGGGATGTTCCGGTCCCGGATCGGGGTCGGTGGCAGGTCCGAGGTGTGGACCGGCGTGTGGTCGGTGGGGCGCTGGTCGTAGGGGAGCGCGTCGCTCACGTCACCACCCCCGGTCGACCCACTCCTGCAGGTGCGGTCGCTCCGTGCCGATCGTGGTGTCGTCCCCGTGGCCGGGCAGGACCATCGTGTCGGCCGGGAGCGTGAAGAGGCGACGGTCGATGGAGGCGATGATCGCGTCGAAGTCGCCGCCCTCGTACCCGGTGGCGCCCGGACCGCCCGGGAAGAGCGTGTCGCCCGAGAACAGCACCGGCGAGCCCTCCAGGCGGAAGCACATCGACCCCGGCGTGTGGCCCGGGGTGAGGATCGTGTGGAGGCGCAGGCGTCCGACCTCGAGCACCGACTCGTCCTCGAGGAGCTGGTCGTAGCCGCACTCGGCGAGCATGCCGGCGTCCTCGGCGGTGACGTGGACGTCGTAGCCGGCGTCGCGGATCTCGGTGACGGCGCCGATGTGGTCCCAGTGGCCGTGGGTCTCGATCACCTGGCGGACGCCGAGGCCCGTGCACAGCTCCAGCAGCCGCTCGTGCTCGTTGGCCGCGTCGATGAGCAGCGCGTCGCCCGTCTCCCTGCAGCGCAGCACGAAGACGTTGTTGTCGATGGGGCCGACCACCACCTTGTGGATCTCGGCCCGGGAGTCCTGCCAGTGCACGGTCGACATGGGTCCGAGCCTAGGGAGCCTCGGGGGCGATCACCTCGAAGCCCAGCCCGGTGGCGGCCGGGATCTGGCGGCGGTCGAAGGTCAGGTACCGGACGGTGGCCGGCAGCCGCCCCGCCGCGGCGAGGTGGACGGCGTCCGCGGTGCCGACCCGGAACGTGGCCCCGATCTCCACCGCGTCGGCCAGGCAGCGGTCGTCCACGGGCACGACGTGGAACGTGTCCCAGTCGGCCCGGAAGCCGGCCCAGAGCGCGTCGTGCTGGCCCGGGGTGACCGCGACCCGGTGCAGGGCGACCAGCGTCTCGGTGCGGGCCAGGGCCGAGGCGGCCCAGGTGCCGTGGTCGGCCATCGTCTCGGTCACCAGGCCGTGCCCCGGCGCCCGCACGTAGCGGCGGAACAGGGCCGACGGGTCCACGAACAGGACCGGCTCGCTCACGGCGCGCCCCGCAGGTCGTCCAGCACCCGGTCGACGCGCACGTCCACGGGCGGGTCGAGCGGGTCGGGGGCGGGCCGGCCCCCGGGGGCCGGTGCCCGCCGGGGCGGGTCGACCAGGCCGGCGGCCACGAGGTCGTCGAGCGACGGGGCGCCGTCGGGGGCGACGGGCCCCAGGCGGGCCACGGGCCGGCCGTCGACGGTCACGACCACCGACTCGCCGGCCTCGGCACGACGCAGGAAGGTGGCCAGGTCGCTGCGCAGCTCGCGTGCTCCGATGGTCTCCACGGTGACGGAACGTACGCCCGGGCGGCGTTCCCGCGCAGGGATCGACCACGAGCGTGCAGAATCACGCACCATGGCGACGACGCTCATCCCCCGCACCGTCCTGTTCGGCAACCCCGAGCGGGTGCAGCCCAAGCTCAGCCCCGACGGTGCGACGCTGTCGTGGATCGCGCCCCGCGACGGCGTGCTGAACGTGTGGACCAGGCCCGTCGGCGCGCCCGACGACGAGGCGCGGGTCGTCACCGACGACACCGACCGCGGGATCCGGGCCTACGCCTGGGCCCACGACGGCACCCACCTGCTGTACGTCCAGGACGCGGGCGGCGACGAGAACTGGCACGTCTACGCCACCGACGTCACCGCCGAGGACCCGACCACGGCCACGCGCGACCTCACGCCCTTCGACGGCGTACAGGCCCAGATCGTCGAGATCTCCGAGGACCACCCCGAGGTCATCCTGCTCGGCATCAACAAGGAGAACGAGCAGCTCCACGACGTCTACCGCTGCGAGCTCGCCACCGGCGAGCTGACCCGCATCGTGGAGAACCCCGGCTTCGTCGGCTGGGTGGTCGACCACGACTTCCGGGTCCGCGGCGCGGCCGCCCCGACGCCGGACGGGGGCATCGCGATCATGGTCCGCGACGCCGGGCCCGCCGACGAGGACGGCTCCCTCGTGACCGCCGAGGCGGCCGGCTGGCGGCCGCTGCTGGTGGCCGGCCAGGCCGACGCCCTCACCACCTCGCCGGTGACGTTCTCGAAGGACGGCACCCGGATGCTGTGCATCTCCTCCCTCGAGGCCAACACCGGTCGCCTCGTGTGGGTCGACGTGGCATCCGGCGACGTGGAGGTCGTGGCCGAGGACGACCGCTACGACGTGACCAGCCTGTCGGTGGACCCCGAGACCAAGGAGCCCCGCGCCGTCGCCTTCCTCCGGGACCGCCTCCGCTGGACCGCCGTCGGCGACGCGATCGCCGACGACGTGGCCCGCCTCGACGCCCACGACCCCGGCGACTGGGGTCTGGTGTCGCGCGACGAGGACGACACCACCTGGCTCGTCGCCTACACCCACGACGACGGCCCCGTCACCTACTGGGCCTACGCCCGGGCCGACGGCGAGCTCACCTTCCTGTTCGAGCACCAGCCCGCCCTCGGCGAGCACCGGCTGTCGTCCATGGAGCCCTTCACCTTCACGGCCTCCGACGGGCTGGTCGTCGAGGGGTACGTGACCTACCCGGCCGACCCGGCCGGCACCGACGCCGACGGGCGCGTGCCCGCCGTCCTCAACGTCCACGGCGGGCCGTGGGCCCGGGACGCCTGGGGCTACGACCCCCACGCCCAGTGGTTCGCGAACCGCGGCTACGCCTGCGTCCAGGTGAACTACCGGGGCTCCACGGGCTACGGCAAGGAGCACGTCAACGCCGGCGACCGCGAGTGGGCCGGCAAGATGCACACCGACCTGCTCGAGGCCATCGACCACCTCGCCGCGGCCAACGAGACCACGGGCCGCATCGACCCGACCCGGGTCGGCATCTTCGGCGGTTCCTACGGCGGCTACGCGGCCCTCGTCGGCGCCGCCTTCACGCCCGAGCGCTTCGCCTGCGCCGTCGACATCGTCGGTCCGTCCAACCTCCAGACCCTGATCAAGTCGATCCCGCCGTACTGGGCGCCGATGGTGGCCCAGTTCCACACCCGCCTCGGCCACCCCGACACCGACGCCGAGGACCTGTGGGACCGCTCGCCGCTGTCGCGGGCCGAGCACATCTCGATCCCGCTGCTCATCGGGCAGGGCGCCAACGACCCCCGGGTCAAGCAGGCCGAGTCCGAGCAGATCGTGGAGGCCATGACGAAGGCCGGCGTGCCCCACGAGTACCTGCTCTACGAGGACGAGGGGCACGGCTTCGCCAAGCCGGAGAACCGCCTCCACTTCTACGGCCGGGCCGAGGCCTTCCTCGCCGAGCACCTGGGCGGCCGGGCCGAGTCCTGACCCGTGGTCCAGGGTTGCGTACGCGTGTGTACGCATCCCGGATTGCGCCGGCTCGGCGACCGCCCTACCTTGACCGGCCAGTCAAGTGATCATCGAGTGGGGAGCCCCAACGTGAACTTCGCCTTCTCCGAGGAGCAGGAAGAGCTCCGGAACATCGTCCGGTCGTTCCTGCAGAACAAGTCGTCCGAGGAAGCCGTCCGCGAGCAGATGGACACCGAGAAGGGCTTCGACGACGCCGTCTGGTCGCAGATGGCCGAGCAGATGGGCCTGCAGAGCCTGATCATCCCCGAGGAGTACGGCGGCTCGGGCTACAGCTACGTCGAGTTGTGCGTGGTGCTCGAGGAGATGGGCCGCTCGCTGCTGTGCGCCCCGTACTTCTCCACCGTGGTGCTGGCCGGCAACACGCTGCTCCAGAGCGGCGACGATGCGGCCAAGAAGGCGCTGCTGCCCGGCATCGCGTCCGGTGAGACCAAGGCCACGCTCGCCCTCACCGAGGCCAACGGCCGGTGGGACGAGGCCGGCGTGGAGGCCACCGCCACCAAGGACGGCGACGGGTACAAGATCAACGGCGAGAAGATGTTCGTGCTCGACGGTCACACCGCCGACCTCATCATCGTGGCCGCCCGCACCGACGCCGGCGTGAGCCTGTTCCACCTC
>CAZCEZ010000014.1:0-14936 GCA_964497795.1 uncultured Acidimicrobiaceae bacterium
GTGCCACCAGATGCGCTGGCTGTCCGGGTCGACGCCGCCGTGGTTGCGCCAGCCGAAGGCCTGGAAGTCGCCGGTGAGGGCGGTGATGATGAACTGGCCCTGCTCGATCTGGGCCAGCTCGACGGAGAAGCCGACCTGCTCCCAGAACTGCTTGAGCAGCTCGGCGGTGCCGAGGTTGAACGGGTCGGTCGTGGTCGTGTAGCTGATCCGGACCGGACCGTCGATGCCGTTGTCGGCCTTGTACTCCTCGACGAGGCGGCGGGCCTCCTCGGGGTCGAACTCCGGGTAGCCGGTGTCCTCGAGGTAGCCGATCTGCTGCGGGCTGAAGGGGCCGTTGGCCACCTGGCCGATGCCACCGCCACGACGGTCGATCAGGACCTCGTTGTCGAGGGCGTGGGCGAGGGCCCGGCGGATCCGGACGTCGTTGATCGGCGTCTCGGGGTTGTCCACCATCATCAGCGTGTAGTTCGTCTCGCCGTAGGCGGTGTTCTCGGTCAGCTCGACGGAGTCCTCGTCGCGCAGCTCGGAGATGATGTCGCCGTTCGAGGTGTGCATGATGTCGATGTCGCCGGACAGCAGGGCGTTCTTGCGGGCCTGGCCGTCGGGGAGGAACCGGTACTCGATCTCGTCGAGGTAGGGCAGCCCCTCGTCGGCACGCCAGTAGTCCACGTTCTTGGTGGCCACGAAGGAGCCGCCGGGCTCGTAGGACTCGAACACGAAGGGACCGGTGCCGACGGGAGCGGCCTCGAGGGCCACGTCCTCGGCGGCGGCGGCGAGCCACGTCGGGCTGGCCATGTAGCCGATCTGACCCGACAGGAACACGGGGAACCGGGCCCACGGGTCGGTCATGCGGGCCACCACGGTGCCGTCGACGACCTCGGTGGACTCCAGGTTGAGCAGCGCCTTGGCGGTGAGGAAGGACGCCTTGTGGGCGTCGAGGTTCGCCTTGATCGCCGCGGCGTCGAAGGGCGTGCCGTCGTGGAAGGTGATGCCCTCCCGGGGGACGAGCGTCCACTCCGTGAAGTCCTCGTTGGAGGAGAACGACTCGAGCAGGTTCGGCTCGACGGTGCCGTTCTCGGCGAAGAGGGTCAGCGGGTCGAACACCGAGCGCATCACCATGTGGCAGGAGATGGCGCACACCGACTTGGCCGGCGTCCACGGCGTGGAGGTGTCGGCCTCGAGGCCGTAGACGACCTTGCCGCCGGGCACCGGGTCGCCCACGTCGGACTCGTCGGGCTCGGAGACGGGATCACCCCCGTCGTCGGGCTGCTCGCTGTCGTCGGGCTCCGGGGCGGCGTCGTCGTCGCCGCCGCCGCACGCGGCGGCCACGAGCGACAGGCCGAGCAGGAGCGCCAGCAGCTGCAGCCATCGGCGCGTCGAGGTGGTGGTCCTCACAGGTTCCCCCTTGTTGCAGGTGACCTCCGGGCGCTTCCCGGACGGTCTTCCGTGACCTCGGCACGAGGTGACGACGGTCACGTCTGCGGGACCGTACGCACCTTGTTGGCAGAGTGTCAATAGCGACGGGGCCGCCGACATCGGATCAACATCGGATCGTCGCACCTGCCGCCGGCCGGGAACCTACGGCCATCGCAGGGCGGCGCGCGCGCATCCCGACGGTCGCCCCGAGGCCACCCCGGGGGACGTTCGCGCACGATCCGGACAGATGCCGCGAACGGGTACCCGCCGATCGCCCGGGCCGCTACGGAGCGTGGGTCGTTCGGCCCTTCCTGCTCACGCGGCGGAGGTCCGTGCCGATGTGGGGGGTGAGGCGGCAGGGCCGTCCGGGAGGGGATCGACGTGGACATCGACGAGTTCGTGACGTGGTGGCGTGGACGGGAGCGCGCCGACATCGAGCGGATGATCGACGCCCTCCCGGCCCCCGCCGCTGCCGCCGGCGACGACGTGGAGCACGTCCGGGCCTGCGCCGAGGTCGGCGTGGCACTGCGCCGGGCCGGCCGCACCCGCCTCGGCGGTCGGGCCGCCCACCGGGCGCGCACGGCCGTCGTCGACGCCTGCCGCCGGACCGGGGTGCTCGACGCCGACCGAAGGGGTGCCACCCGGTTGGCACGGGCCGCGGGGGATGCCGCCCTCGCCCTGTCGTGTCGCGTCCCGCGACCGGTCGCCGAGGAGCTGCTCGCGCCGTTCTCCGGGGAGCTCCCCACCGGCTCGCTCCGCGTCCGGCTCGACGTGGCCCTGCCCCGCGCCGTCTGAGCGGGGTCCCCGAGGACCCGACGGCGCCGGAGCCGCCCGTCGTGCCGCGCCGCGCCCGGCCGCTGGGCCAGACTGGCCGCCGGAACGAGCAGCCGCCCGGACCGGGCGGCGGGGGAGCCGAGGAGGCCACATGAGCGACCGAGTGCAGATCGACGTCCGGGGCGGCGTGGCCCAGGTCCGCCTGAACCGTCCCGACAAGATGAACGCGCTCGACGGCGCCATGTTCACCGCGATCGCCGAGGCCGGCGAGCGCGTCGCCGCCGACCCGTCCATCCGGGCCGTCGTGCTCTCCGGTGAGGGCCGCGCCTTCTGCGCCGGGCTGGACTTCGGGTCCTTCCAGCAGATGGCCGACGGCGGCTCGGGCGATCGCGAGCGGCCCGCCGCCGACATCACGGCGGTGGAGGAGGGGCGCATCACGCACCTCGGCCAGCAGGTCGCGCACACCTGGCAGGAGGTGCCCGTCCCGGTCATCGCCGCCGTCCAGGGCGTCGCCCTCGGCGGCGGCTGTCAGATCGCGCTCGGCGCCGACCTGCGCATCGTGGCGCCCGACGCTCGCATGAGCGTGCTCGAGGTGAAGTGGGGCCTCATCCCGGACATGACCGGGACCTGGACGCTGTCGCGCCTCGTCGGGACCGACGTGGCCAAGCTGCTCACCTTCACGGGCCGGATGGTCGAGGGCGAGGAGGCGGTCCGCATCGGACTGGCCACCGAGGTCGCCGCCGACCCGCACGCCCGGGCCACCGAGCTCGCCACCGAGATCGCGTCCAAGAGCCCCGACGCGGTGCGTGCCGCCAAGCGCCTGCTCAACGCGGCCGGCACCCAGCCGATCGCCGACCAGTTCGCCGCCGAGCGGCGGGAGATCGGGCGGCTCATCGGCAGCCCGAACCAGGTCGAGGCGGTCATGGCCGGCTTCGAGAAGCGGGACCCGGTCTTCGCCGACCCCGAGGCCTGACTCGGTCCGGCCTGCGGGGCGAGGCCGCGGCGGCTCGTCCTGCGCCCGAGCCGTCGCCGCCGCGTCACCAGGTGGCGGTGGCTCCGGTGAGCGCCCGAGGGTCGGCCGCGCCGCCGAGGGTGCCGTCCGGCAGCCGCTCGATCAGGTGGGCGTGCCCGTAGCCCGAGTCGTGGGCGCCGTCCGCGTCGACCCGGTGGCCGCGCTCGGTCAGCCCCTCGATCCACGCAGCCGGGACGTCTCCCTCGACGCGCACGCGGTCGGGGCCGGCACCCTCCCAGGTGTCGAAGCCCCCGCCGTCGCCGGCCAGGCGCCAGCGGCCGGCGCCGACGCAGCGCGCCGGGTCCTGGCCGGCGACGAGCAGCCGGGCCAGGAGCTGGAGGACGATCTGGGGCTGGGTGTCGCCGCCCATCGTCCCGAGCACCGCCCGCAGTGAGCCGTCGCCGTGCTGGACGAGGGCGGGCGAGAGGGTGTGCGGCGGGCGGCGACCCGGGCCGTACTCGGCGGGGTGGCCCGGCTCGAGGCGGAACCCGAGCCCCCGGTTGTGGAGGAACACGCCGACCTCGGGCACGGCGAGGTGGACGCCCCACCCCCGGGCGTTGGACTGGATGAGCGACACGGCCGTGCCGTCGCCGTCGGCGGTGCACAGGTGGATCGTGCCGCCGTCCCGGGTGACCGAGGGCAGGTCGAGGCGGGCGTGCGGATCGAAGCGCTCGGCCAGGGGGGCGAGGCGCTCGTCGGCGACCAGGGCGGGTCCGTCGGCGCCCTCGTGGAGCACCGCGTCGCGGTCGTGGCCGGCGAGGCGGGCCGCCTCGACGAGGAGGTGGGCCCACTCGGCCGATCCTGGCCGGTGGTCGAGGTCGTGGCCGAGGCCGACCAGCTCGGCGATCCTGGCCCCGGCCAGGCTCAGGTAGCCCTGGCTCGTGGGCGGCGCGGTCCAGGCCCGGTGCCCCCACAGGTCGATGCCGAGCGGGTCGACCCACCGGGCCTGGTCGACCTCGAGGTCCTCGGTGGAGAAGAGCCCGTCGCCGAGGCGGCGGAGGCCGTCGCCGAACTCGCCCCGGTACCAGGCGTCCCGCCCGTGCTCGGCGATCGCGGCGAGGGACCGCGCCACGCCCGGACGGCGGATCACCGTTCCGGGTCGGACCTCGCCGGGGGCGGTGTAGTCCTGCGCGCCGTCGACGTGCGCGATCGCCGGGACCATGAACGCGAGCAGCGGGCTGGCCGGGAAGCCCTCCTCGGCGAGGGCCCGGGCCGGTTCGAGCACGTCGGCGAGCGGTGTGTGCCCGAACCGGCGGTGCAGCGACAGCCAGCCGTCGACGCAGCCCGGCACGGTCACGGCCCGCACGTCCTCGTCCATGGGCATCCGGCGGTGGCCCTCGTCCCGCAGCGCCGCGGGATCGGCGCCCGATCCGGCACGGCCGCTGGCGTCGAGGCAGGCCGGGTCGCGGCCGTCGGCGTGGTGGACGAGCGCCCACAGGTCACCGCCCATGCCGCACATGTGCTGGGTGGTCACGGCCAGGGCTGCGCTGGTCGCGACGGCGGCGTCGACGGCGTTGCCGCCGCCCCGGAGCACGGCGATGCCGGCTCCCGACGCGAGGTGGTCGACGCTGCACACCACCCCGCGGCGGGCGTGGAGCGTGTGGAAGGGGACGAGCGGGGCGGGCACGGGCCGAGTCTGCCGCGGCGCACGCACCGCCGGACCCACGGGCAGGCCCGGGACCGACCGCAGCGCGGGCGCGGCGCGCCAGACTGCGGGCGTGGACCGCTTCCTCGACGACCTGCGCGCCGCCGTCGGTGACGAGCACGTCGTGACCGACCCGGACGTGCTCGCCGGTCACGTGACGGACTGGACGGGCGCCTGGACCGGGACGACCCCGGCCGTGGTGCGCCCGGGGAGCACCGACGAGGTCGCCGCCGTCGTGCGGGCCTGCCGTGCGCACCGGGTCGCGCTCGTGCCCCAGGGCGGCAACACCGGCCTGGTCGGCGGCTCGGTGCCCCTCGCCGGGGAGGTGGTCCTGTCCACGGTCCGCCTCCGCGGCATCGTCGACGTCGACCCCGACGTCGGCCAGCTCACCGCCGGTGCGGGCGACACCGTCGCCGACGTGCAGGCCGCCGCGGCCGCCGCCGGGTGGCGCTACGGGGTGGACCTGGCGGCGCGGGACTCGGCCACGGTCGGGGGGACGATCGCCACCAACGCAGGCGGGCTGCGGGTGCTGCGACACGGTGCGACGCGGGCCCAGCTGCTCGGGGTCGAGGCCGTGCTCGGCACCGGTGAGGTGGTGTCGCGGCTCGGCGGCCTCGTCAAGGACAACACCGGCTACGACCTGGCCGGTCTGCTGTGCGGGTCCGAGGGGACGCTCGGCGTGGTGACCAGGGCCCGCCTCGCCCTGGTGCCTGCGGCCGGGACCACGGTCACGGCCCTCGTCGGCCTCGCCACGGTGGCCGACGCCGTGGCCCTCGTCGGCGCCGTCCGCCGGGCGGTGCCGACGCTCGAGGCGGCCGAGCTCGTGCTGGCCCAGGGCGCCGCACTCGTCGCCGAGCACACGGGTGCGCCGAACCCGATGGGCCCGCTCCCGCCGGTCCAGGTGGTGCTGGAGGCCGTCGGGCCCCCGGATCCGACCGACGACCTCGCTGCGGTCCTCGCCGACCGGCCCGAGGTCCTCGACGTCGCGGTCGCGACCGACGCGCCCCGGGCTGCGTCGCTGTGGCGGGTCCGGGAGGCGCACACCGAGGCCATCGCCACCGTCGGGGTCCCGACCAAGCTCGACGTCACCCTGCCCAACGCCGCGCTCGCCGCCTTCGTCGACGACGCCCCCGGCGTGGTCGCGGCCGTCGCCCCCGATGCGACGACCTGGCTCTTCGGCCACGTGGGCGACGGCAACGTCCACGTGAACGTCACCGGCGCCGGCGACGCCGTCCCCGCCGTGGTCGACGCCGTCCTGGCGCGCGTCGTGGCCGCCGGTGGATCGACCAGCGCCGAGCACGGGATCGGCGTCCACAAGCGGGACTGGCTCGTCCGCGACCGCGGGCGGGCCGCCGTCGACGCGATGCGCGCCGTGAAGGCCGGGCTCGACCCGGACGGCATCTGCAACCCCGGGGCGCTGCTGCCCCCGGGCTGACCGACCCGACGCGCCGGGCGCAGCCGGACCGGGCCGGGCTCGTCCGGGCCGGGCTCGTCCGGGGGTTGCTCAGGCGTCGGGCAGGGCACGGGCCCGGAGGCCGACCTTGTCGATCTTGCCGGTGCCGCCCTTGGGGAGCTCGTCGAGGATCGTGACGGCCTTGGGCGCCTTGAAGTGGGCGAGGCGGTCTCGGACGAAGCCGATGAGCTCGTCCTCGGTGACCGCAGCACCCGGGTGGAGCGACACCCAGGCCACGGGCACCTCGCCCCACCGCTCGTCGGGACGGCCGACCACCGCGGCCTCCCGCACCGCCTCGTGGGCGGTGAGGGCGTGCTCCACCTCGGGGGTGGCGATGTTCTCGCCGCCGGAGATGATCAGGTCCTTCTTGCGGTCGACGATGACCATGTACCCGTCGGGTCGGACCACGGCCAGGTCCCCGGTCCGGAGCCAGCCGTCGCGGAGCACCTCGGCCGTGGCCTCGGGCGCGTCGAGGTAGCCGGCCATCACGTGGTTGGAGCGGGCGCACACCTCCCCGATGGTCTCGCCGTCCCAGGGGACCTCGACGTCGCCGTCGCCCAGCACCCGGCAGTCGACGCCCACGATGGGCATGCCGGTCGTCGCCCGGCGCTCCGCCGAGGGCGGGTCGCCCGGCTTGTCCAGGCTCCGCGTGAGCGTCGGGCTGGCCTCGGTCATCCCGTAGCCGCAGATGGCGGTGCAGCCGAAGGCCTCCTCGATCTCGGCCAGCACCGCCGGCGAGACGGGTGCGCCGCCGATCGAGCAGGTCCGCAGGCTGGACAGGTCCCGGGTGGCGACGTCGGGGTGGTCGAGGAGCATCCGGATCATGGCCGGCACCGCGAACAGGCGGGTGACGCCGTGCGCCTCGATCAGGCGCAGGACCTCGGCGGCGTCGAAGCGGGGCAGCATCACGTGCTGGCCCCCGAGGCCCGTCAGGTAGTGGGGCGTGCCCCAGCCGTTCACGTGGAACAGCGGGATGACGTGGAGGATCACGTCGGAGCCGTCGATGCCGTTGGTCAGCGCGTTGTGGATGGCGTGCAGGTACAGGTTGCGGTGGGTGAGGACGGCGCCCTTGGGCATGCCCGTGGAGCCGGAGGTGAAGAAGATCTCGGCCGGCGAGTCCTCGTCGACCGGAGGCGGCTCGACCGGACCGGGTGCCTGTCGGGCCAGCGTCGCGTCCCACGTGGCGTCGACCAGGACCACGGGCAGGGTCGCCTCGCCGCCCTCGAAGGGATCGGGCTGGTCCGGGTGGCGGAACAGGGCGACGGCCCGCGAGCGCTCCAGGATCTCCCGGTGCTCGGCGGCGGAGAGCCGGATGTTCAGCGGGAGCAGCACCCCGCCGGCGAGGAGGACGGCGAAGTAGGCCTCCAGCAGCTCGTGTGTGTTGCCGCACAGCCACGCGACGACGTCGCCTGGTGCGACCCCGAGGTCGTCGGTCAGGTGCCGGGCATGCCGGTCGCAGCGGTCGGCGAACTCGGCGTAGGTCCAGGCGTCGTCACCGTCGATGACGCCGACCCGGTCGCCGAAGTGGCGACGGGCCCGGGTGAGCAGGTCCAGCGGGGTCAGGGGGAGCTTCACGCCCAGGCCTCCCGATCGACGAGCACCCGCTTCAGCTCGGCGGGGCGATCCGTCATGATCCCGTCCACGCCGATGTCGAGCAGGTCGTGCATGAGGTCCGGGTCGTCGACGGTCCAGACGTGCACGGCGACCCCGTGGTCGTGGGCGACCTCGACGAAGCGCTCGGTGCAGAAGCGCCGACCGTTCTCGTCGATGGCCATCACCTGCGCGCACGGCGAGCGGAACGAGACGGGCTTGCCCTCCATCGCCCGGAGCAGGTCGACCACCTGGTCGGGACCCATGCCGGTGCAGATCGCTCCGTCGAAGGCGTCGCGGAGGGCGTCGATGCGCTCGTCGGAGAACGCGCCGATGCAGACGCGGCCCGCGGCACCGGTCCGGCGCAGGACCTCGATCAGCGGCTCGACCGAGGAGTCCTCCTTCGGGTCGATGTTGACCCGCACGTCCGGCCACGTGCCGAGCACGTCCTCGAGCAGCGGGATCGGCTCCCGCCCGTCGACCCGGGCCCGTGACACCTCCGACCACGGGAGGTCGGAGATGGCGCCGGTGCGGTCGGTCACCCGGTCGAGGCGGTCGTCGTGGAACGCGACGAGCACGCCGTCGGCGGTGGCGTGGACGTCGGTCTCCAGGTACCGGTAGCCGAGGTCCACTGCGTGCGCGAAGGCCGGGAGGGTGTTCTCCGGTGCCTCGCTCGCCCCGCCACGGTGGGCGAAGGGGATCGGGTGGGGATGGTCGAGGAACGCGAACGGGGAGGGGGCCATGCGGGGCCCGACGGTAGCGTCGCCCCGTGCCGGCCGACCCTGCGACGACGCGACGCGTCTGCGTCTTCTGCGGGTCGTCCCCGGGAGCCGATCCCGCGTACCGGGCAGCGGCGGAGTCGCTGGGCGCCGAGCTGGCCCGGCGCGGCCTGGGTGTGGTGTACGGCGGCGGCTCGGCCGGCCTGATGGGCGCGCTGGCCGCGGCGGCGCTCGAGGCGGGCGGCGACGTGATCGGCATCCTCCCTGCGGGGCTCTTCCCCGACGGCGTCACGGCGAGCCCGGCCCGCGACCACCACGCCGGCACCCTCGTGGTGGAGGAGGTGGCCGACATGCACGCCCGCAAGGCGCGCTTCCACGCCCTGGCCGACGCCTACGTGGTCCTCCCCGGTGGCCTCGGCACGCTCGAGGAGCTGGCCGAGGTCGCGACCTGGGCCCAGATCGGCCTCCACGACAAGCCCCTCGGCTTCCTCGACGTCGCCGGCTACTGGGACCACCTCCTGGCCTGGCTGGACCGGGCCGTGGCCGACGGCTTCGTCACCACGGACCGGCGGCAGGGCATCGTCGTCGCCCCCGACGCGACCGCGCTGCTCGACGCGCTCGCCGACCGCCTCCCCGCACCGAGGGAGGTGCCCGGGTGACGGCCACGGCGGACGCGCCCGCCCCGGTCGCCGAGCGACGGCTGCGCGTCGCCGCCGTGGCCGTCGCGCTCGTCGGCACCCTGCCGGCGTTCCTCACCGGCGCCCTCGCCGTCCAGATCGACCGGGACCTGACCCTCGGCCCCGGCCGCCTCGGCGTGGCCTCGGGCGCCTTCTTCGGCGCAGCGGCGGTCGCGTCGGCGCTGATGGGCCGGCTGGCCGAGCGGGTCGGCCCGAGCCGGGCCATGCGAGGTGCGGCCGGCGCGTCCGCGGTGCTGCAGGCCGTCCTCGCCGTCGCCCCGTCGTACCCGGTCCTGCTCGCCGCCCTCACGGTGGCTGGGGCGGCCAACTCGCTCGCCCAGGTGTCGGCCAACCTGCTCATCGCCCGGGGCGTGGACCCGTCACGCCAGGGCTGGTCGATGGCCCTCAAGCAGGCCGGCGTGCCGGCCGGCACGCTCCTCGGCGGCCTGGCCGTGCCCCTCATCGGGGTGACGCTGGGCTGGCGGTGGGCCTACGTGGCCGGCGCACTCGGCGCGCTGGCGGCCATCGCCCTCGTGCCCACGGTCGCCGGCGGGCGACGGGCCGGCCCGCGCCCATCGCGCACCGCCGGCGGGGACGTGCCCCTCGGGCCGCTCGCCCTCCTCGCCGCTGCGGTCGGCTTCGCCGCTGCGGCGAACGTCACCCTCGCCACCTTCATGGTCGCCGCCGGGGTCGAGGCGGGCCTGGGGGAGTCGGCGGCCGGGCTCGTCCTCACCGCCGGCGCAGCCGTGGGGATCACCATGCGGCTGCTCCTCGGCCGACGGGCCGACCGGGTCGGCGGGCCCCACCTGCCCGTCGTCGTGGCCCTGCTCGCCGGCGGGTCCGTCGGCTACCTGCTGCTCGCCCCGGGGACCGTGCCCACCCACCTGGTCGGCGGGCTGGTCGCGTTCGGGTCCGGCTGGGCCTGGCCCGGGCTGTTCAACCTGGCCGTGGTCCGCCTGAACCCCGGCGCGCCGGCCGCTGCGACGGGCATCACCCAGACCGGCGTGTACGTGGGTGCCCTGGCCGGCCCGGTGCTGTTCGGCCTCGTGGTCGACGCCGTGGGCTACGGCCCGGCGTGGGCGCTGGCCGCCGGCGCCTCCGCCCTGGGTGCGGTCGGGATCGTCGTCGGCCGGCGACGGGTCGTCGCCTGGCGCGCCGCGACCTGAGCGATCGCCTACCTCCGGTGGGGTGGGTGCTCCGGCGCGGCCGGGGGCGACCGACGTCGTCGGTCGCCCCCGGGTCAGGCCTGCTGGGCTGCGAGGTGGGCGGCGCGCCCGACGGGATCAGATGATCCCGGACTCGTGGCCCTCCCAGTACTCGTCCTTGAGCAGGCGCTTGTAGAGCTTGCCGGTCGGGTGGCGGGGCAGCTCGTCGCGGAAGTCCACCGAGCGCGGGCACTTGTAGTCGGCCAGCTTGGACTTGCAGAACTCGATGAGCTCGCGCTCGAGGGCGGGGCCGGTCTCGACGCCCTCGGCGGGCTGGACGACGGCCTTGACCTCCTCGCCGAAGTCCTCGTTCGGCACGCCGAAGACGGCCACGTCGAACACCTTGGGGTGCAGGGCGAGGGCGTTCTCGGCCTCCTGCGGGTAGATGTTCACGCCACCCGAGATGATCATGTACGCCTTGCGGTCGGTCAGGTAGAGGAAGCCGTCCTCGTCCAGGCGGCCGACGTCGCCGAGGGTGGACCAGCCCCGGCCCTTGGGGTCCCGGGAGCCCTCGGTCTTCTCCTCGTCGTTGTGGTACTGGAACGAGCTGGCCTGCTCGCCCTCGAAGTAGATGGTGCCGGCCTCGCCGACGGGCAGCTCCTCGCCGGTCTCGTCGTCGACGATGTGGAGGGTGCCGAGCACGGCCTGGCCCACGGTGCCGGGGTGCTCGAGCCACTGCTCGGAGTTGCAGTAGACGAAGCCGTTGCCCTCGGAGCCGGCGTAGTACTCGTGGATCACCGGGCCCCACCACTCGATCATGCGGCGCTTGACCTCGACCGGGCACGGAGCGGCGGCGTGGACGGCGGCCTGGAGCGAGGAGACGTCGTACTTCGCCCGCACGTCCTCGTCGAGCTTCAGCATGCGGATGAACATGG
The DNA here is from genome assembly GCA_964497795.1 of uncultured Acidimicrobiaceae bacterium. Lineage (GTDB taxonomy): Bacteria > Actinomycetota > Acidimicrobiia > Acidimicrobiales > Salinilacustritrichaceae > Salinilacustrithrix. The sequence continues at coordinate 11,367 of CAZCEZ010000014.1, forward strand.
TCGGGACCCACTGGGCGAAGGTGACCTGGAACTCCTCGATCGCGGCCAGCGCCTCCTCGGGATCGAAGCGCTCCATGACCACGACGGTCCCGCCGATCATGTGCTGGGCCATGCAGAACCGCAGCGGGGCGGCGTGGTACAGCGGTGCGGGGGACAGGTAGACGGTGTCCGGCGTGGCGCCGAACAGCAGCTGGCACAGGCCGGCGACGGCGCCGCCCGCCTCCTCGATGGGGGCCTCGGGGAGACCCACCTTGACGCCCTTGGGGCGGCCGGTGGTGCCCGAGGAGTACAGCATGTCCATGCCCGGTGCCCGGTCGGCGAGGGGCTCGGGGGAGGCGGCGGCGATGGTGTCCTCGTAGGAGGCGTAGCCGTCGGTGGTGCCGTCCAGCATCAGCCACGTGCCGACCTTCGGCGCCAGGTCGAGCAGCTTCTCGGCGGCGTCCTTCTTGTACGACGAGGTGATGAAGGCCTTCGCGCCGCAGTCGTTGATGATGTACTGCATCTCGTCGTCGTTCAGCCGCGACGACATGGCGGTGTAGTAGAGCCCGGCGTAGTGGCAGCCCCAGGCGATGGCCAGGAAGTGCGGGTGGTTCTCCAGGCAGAAGGCGACGTGGTCGCCCCGCTCGAGCCCGGCGTCGCGGAGCACGTGGCTGAGGCGGTTGGCCTCTGCCTCGAGCTCGGCGTAGGTCATCGTCTGGCCGGAGCCGGCCATGACGACGGCGGCCTTGTCGGGGGTGGTGGCGGCGTGGGCACCGGGGAACATCGCGGGCAGGTCTCCTCGTCGGCGTGGATCAGCTGGTCGTGGCGGGCCACGGCCGGGCGGGACCGTACACAGCGCCGGGGGCGGCGGGCATCCGAGCCCGGGGCCGCCCCGGTCGGTCGCGTCGACCCGGACCCCCGGTACGGTCGGATCCGTGGAGGCCACGGAACGCTTCGCCGAGCTCGTCGCCGACGGCGGCTTCCCCCTCGACGAGGCCGCCCTCCTCGTCGCGGCCCACGCCCGCCCCGGCCTCGACGTGACGGCCTGGCTCGACCGGCTCGACGACCTGGCCGCCGACGTGCCGGACGCGACCGTCGATGCGCTGTGCCGGACCCTGTTCGGGGTGGTCGGCCTCGCCGGGGACCAGGTCGACTACTACGACCCGGAGAACTCCTACCTCGACCGGGTGCTGGAGCGCCGACGGGGGATCCCGATCTCGCTGTGCATCGTGACCATCGAGGTCGGCCGCCGCGCCGGTGTGCCGCTGGTGCCCATCGGCACGCCCGCCCACTTCCTGGCCCGGACCCTCGACGGTCCGCCGACGTGGGTGGACTGCTTCGCCGGGGGCGTGCTGCTCGACCGCGCCGGGCTCGACGACCTGTTCGCCCGCCTCGCGCCGGGCGTCGACCTCGAGCCGTTCCTCGACCCGCTCGCTCCCGCCGACGTGCTCCGCCGGGTGCTGGGCAACCTGGTCGCCGTCCACCGCCGCCGCGGCGACCGCGACGCGCTCCGGTGGGCGAGCGAGCTCCGCACGCTGCTGCCCGGCGCCACGGTCGACGACCTCCGCACCCACGCCGGTGCCCTCGCGGCCAGCGGGGCCTTCGCCCGGGCCGCCGAGGTGCTGGACCGGGTCGCCGAGGCCCCCGGCATCGACGACCCCGAGGCCGAGCGGGCCAGGGCCCGACGCCTCCGCGCCCGCCTCAACTGACCGACGCCCGGAAATCCCCGGGCGCTCGCCCGGGCGCCGGGCGTACCGTCGCCGGGGTCCGTCCACGACCGGGAGGAGCCCCCATGCCTGCGACCGCCACGTCCCCGCACCCCGACCGAGGCCACGACACCACCCGGTGAGCCGCCGGGGCCCGCCCGAGCGGACCCCGCCACGCCACCACCGCCGGCCCGCCCCCGCGGCCCGCCGGCACCACGTCGCTCGTCGCCCGCGCCACGGCGCGCGCCCGGTCGGGGCCCGATGCCCGCGTCCCGACCGAGGAGCCCCGTTGCCCACCCCGATCCCGGAGCCGACCGGCTCCGCCCCCGCACCCCACGCCGCGCCCCGGCCCGGACCCCGGCCGGCCCCCGTCCCGACCCGGGACGACGGCTGGGTCGTCCACGATCCCGTCGCCGAGGAGGATCTCGGCATCATCCGCTCCGGCAAGGAGGCCCAGGTCGACCTCGTCGAGCGGGTCGGCCACGACGGCCAGCGCTGCGTGCTGGCCCGCAAGCGCTACCTGCCCCGCAAGGTGTCCTCCAAGGGCGAGCTGGAGGCGCTCGGCGTCCAGCGGGCGTCCACGTTCCGCCACGACGTCGAGTACCGGGAGGGTCGCCAGTTCCGGAAGAGCCGTGACCGCCGGGCCGTGGAGCGGATGTCGACCTACGGCAAGCGCCTCCTCCAGGACCGCTGGCTGAGCCACGAGCACGACGTCACCGTCACCCTGCACGAGGCCGGCTGCCCGGTGCCCCTGCCCGTGTCCTTCGCGGGGAACTGCTTCTGGATGCAGTACCTGGGCGACGAGACCCGGGCTGCACCGCAGCTGGCCCGGGCCGGGCTGTCCCGCACCGAGCTGGACGTCGCGTGGCGGGACCTCGTCGACGCCCTCCACGCCATGACGGCCACCGGGTGGGCCCACGGCGACCTGTCGGCCTACAACCTGCTGTGGTGGCCCAGCGACGACCGGCCCGACGGTCGCCTGTGGGTCATCGACCTGCCCCAGGCCGTCGACATCGCGGCGAACCCCGGCGGGCTCGACTTCCTGCACCGCGACGTGTGCAACGTCGCCGACTGGTTCGGTCGGCGCGGGCTCGACGTCGACGCCGAGGAGACCTTCGCCGAGCTCCTCGGTTCCGCATTCGGCTGAGGGCGGCCGTCGGCGGTCGGCGTCGTGGCTCCTAGCCTCGGCGCCGTGATCGATCGCGACGTCAAGAAGTGCCTGGGCCAGATGAGCAAGGGGGTGCAGGTCGTGGCCGCCACCCACGACGGGGTCACCCGCGCCTACACCTCGCACTGGATCAGCCAGATCTCCTTCGAGGAGCCGGTGCTGCTCGCCTCCATCTCGCCCAAGCACGACACCCACCCCCTCATCGAGGCGGCCGGGTGGTTCAGCGTGTCGATCCTGGCCGGCGACCAGGTCGAGGAGGGGCAGTACTTCTCCTACCCCGGTCACAAGTTCAAGCGGCTCTTCACCGAGTACCTGACGACGGCGACGATCGAGGAGGGCGACCACGCGGGCGCCGAGGTGCCCCACGTCGTGGACTGCATGGCCTGGCTCCGCTGCGACATCCGCACCAAGCTCGACCTCGGCCTCGATCACGACTGCTACGTCGTCGACGTCACCGCCGTGGGCGAGGGGCGCCTCAAGGAGGATCCGCTCGTCTACTCGAGCCGCCACGGCTGGCGCGTCGCCGCCGACAAGGCCCGCTCACCGGGCGAGTCGGTCCGCGACCGCCTCCTCGAGCGCCTCGAGCAGGCCGGTCTCGCCGACGAGTAGCCCGGGGCCAGTCCGCAACGACAGCCGCCGCGACCCGCCGGCGTCCGGGAGCGCGCCAACCCTCCGGGTTGGTGCGAGCAGGCGACAGGCGAGCGTGGACGAGCGCGC
>CAZCEZ010000014.1:15036-39867 GCA_964497795.1 uncultured Acidimicrobiaceae bacterium
CGGTCGAGACGCCCGGAGCGAGCCCATGAGCGCAGTGACTTGACCACCTGGTCAAGTCCGTCGGTACGATCGGCCCATGGCCGTGACGGACACAACGAGCACCACCACCGAAGAGCAGCGCGTCCTCGACGCGATCGACCGGCTCCTGGCCGAGCACCCGCCGGCCGACACCGACGCCGTCACCTTCCTCGGCGCCCAGTTCGACGCCGGCCTGGCCTGGGTGCACTACGACGAGGGCTTCGGCGGCCTGGGCCTGCCCGCCCGCCACCAGAAGACGATCAACGAGCGGCTGCACGCAGCCGGCGCCCCCTCGGCCGTGGCCCGGAACCCGATCGGCCACGGCATGTCCGCGCCGACGATCTACACCCACGGCTCCGACGAGCAGAAGCGCCGCTACCTCCGCCCGCTGTTCACGGGCGAGGAGATCTGGTGCCAGCTCTTCTCCGAGCCCGGCGCCGGCTCCGACGTCGCCGGCCTGTCGTCCCGTGCGGTCAAGGACGGTGACGAGTGGATCGTCAACGGCCAGAAGGTCTGGACGACGCTGGCCCACGTGTCCCGCTTCGGCACGCTCGTCGCCCGCCACGACCCCGAGGCCGGCAAGCACGCCGGCCTGACCCACTTCGTGGTCGACATGCAGGCCCCCGGCGTCGAGGTCCGGCCGCTGCGCCAGATGACCGGCGACGCCGAGTTCAACGAGGTGTACTTCACCGACGTCCGCATCCCCGACAGCGAGCGCCTGGGCGAGGTCGGCGAGGGCTGGAAGGTGGCCATCACCACGCTCATGAACGAGCGGGTCTCCATCGGCGGCGCCATCCCGCCCCGCGAGTCGGGTCCCATCGCCATCGCGAAGAAGCAGTGGCTGGAGCACTGCGACCCCGACGACGCCGCGACCAAGGACGAGCTCATGTCCCTGTGGGTGCGCGCCGAGGTCTCCCGCCTCACCAACATCCGCGCCTCCCAGATGCGCAAGCTCGGTGACCCCGGCCCCGAGGGCTCGGTGGCCAAGCTCGCCATGGCCGAGCTGAACAAGGACATCCTGTCCTTCGCCGTGGACTGCATGGGCGCCCAGGGGATGCTCTACGGCACCTACGACATGGACCGCACCGAGACGACGAACATGTTCGGCGGCTCGACCCAGCAGGCGTTCCTGCGCAGCCGGGCCAACTCGATCGAGGGCGGCACGACCGAGGTCATGAAGAACATCCTCGGCGAGCGCGTGCTCGGCCTGCCCGGCGACATCCGCGTCGACAAGGGCAAGCCCTGGTCGGAGGTCCCCCGGAGCTGAGCGTGGGCGTCGCCCGCGCGGCGACGACGTGATCGAGACCACGGGCCCGGGGCGCACCCGGGCCCGTGGCGCGCCCGGACCGCCGTGGGCTCAGGCGCGGGTCCAGGTGCAGACGCGGTGCGGCCAGGCCCGGCCGGGGACCTCGACGGGGTCGCCGGTCGCGACCCGGACCCAGCCGGCGCCGAGGGCGGCGTCGACGTGGTCGGGGGCCATGCCCCAGGGTGGGCCGCCGTCGCCGTGGTCGCGCCCGATCGGGAACACGATCGAGACGAGGCGCCCGCCGGGGCCGAGGACGCGGTCGCAGAGGCCGCCGATCTCGGCGCGTCGTCCGAGGGGGACGGCGCAGAACAGGGTGTGGTCCAGCACCAGGTCGGCCGGGCGGTCCAGGCCGAGGTCGTCGGGGCCGACGGCGAGGGCGTCGGCGTGCACCACGCGGCCGCCGAGGGGCGCGAGCGCCTCCCGGGCCAGGTCGACCGCGCTCGGGGCGACGTCGACGGCGACCACGTCCCAGCCGGCCCTGGCGAGGGCCAGCGCGTCGTGACCCCGCCCGCAGCCCGGCACCACGGCCGTGCCGACCGGGCCGCCGAGCCCGGGGTCCTCGGCCAGGCGCCGCTCGAGCTCGGGGTGGGGGCGGCCGAGGTCCCAGGGGGTGTCGCCGGCGTCGTAGCGGGCCGACCACTGGGCGGCCGAGGGCCCGTCGTCCGACGCCGGGGCGCCCGTCGCGGTCACCACCGCTTGTCCGGTCGCCACGAGCGCGACGCCTTCTTCTCGGACTGCTGGCGCTTCGACTCGAGGCGGCGCCGCTCCGAGCCGCGGGTCCGCTTCGTGGGGCGGCGCCGGGCCCGGGGGCGGGCGCCGTCGTCGACGAGCTCGGCGAGGCGCTTCCGGGCCAGCTGGCGGTTGCGGTACTGGGAGCGGGAGTCCGACGACGAGGCCCGCACGGCGTCCCCGTGGGCCTCCCGCAGCCGGGCCGTGACCTGCTCGGGCAGGTCGGCGGCGTCGAGGTCGAGCTCGACGGTGACGGCGGTGTCCGCGGTGTTGGCGTGCTGGCCGCCCGGTCCACCCGAGCGCGACGCCCACCACGAGATGGCGGCGCCGGGCACGGTGATGCCCCGGCGCGTCGTGAGGTCGTCGTCGTCGGCCACGTCCCGAGTCTGCCAGCGGGGCCGGGAGCACCCACCGGGAGCGTGCTGCGCATGGCGCCGACGGCCTCCGGGGCGGTCGGTAGCATCCCGACGTGACCCGCAGAACCAAGATCGTCGCCACCATCGGTCCTGCGTCGGACTCCGAGGACATGCTGCGGGCGCTCATCGACGCGGGCGTGGACGTCTGCCGACTGGGTCTCGCCCACGGGACGATCCAGGAGCACCTGGCCCGGATCGCCCGGATCCGCCGGGTGTCGGCCCAGATGGGCGTGCCGGTCGCCATCCTCGGCGACCTCCCCGGACCGAAGATCCGGATGGGCCCGGTCGTCGACGACGCCGGCCTGTTCCTCGCCGAGGGCGAGCGGATGCGCGTCGTCCCCGGCATCGCGCCGACGACGCACGAGGTCATCCACGTCGACTACGACCACGTGATCGACGACGTCAACCCGGGCGACTCGCTCGTGCTGGGTGACGGCAGCGTCCGCCTGGTGGCGGTCGAGAAGCACGACGACCACCTGGTCGTCGAGGTGGAGCACGGCGGCCGCATCCAGGGCCGTCCGGGGGTCACCCTGCCCTCGGCCCGCCTCCGGGTCTCGGTGCCCACCGACCAGGACATCGAGCTGCTCGAGGGGCTGGCCGGCGAGCTCGACTTCGTCGCCGCGTCCTTCGTGCGCTCGGCCGCCGAGGTCGAGGAGGTCCAGAAGCGGGCGGGGACGGCCGCCGTCGTGGCCAAGATCGAGACGAAGGCGGCCGTCGAGGCGCTGGACGAGATCGTCAACATGGCCGACGCCGTGATGGTCGCCCGTGGCGACCTCGGGAACGAGTGCGACATCGCCGAGGTGCCGCACCTCCAGAAGCAGATCATCCGCCGGGGCGTGTCCTTCGGCGTCCCGGTGATCACGGCCACCCAGATGCTCGAGTCGATGATCCACTCGCCGAGCCCGACGCGGGCCGAGGCGACCGACGTCGCCAACGCCGTGTTCGACGGCACGACCGCGGTGATGCTGTCGGCCGAGACGGCGATCGGTGCCAACCCGGTGCAGGTCATCCGGACCATGTCCCGCCTGTGCGAGCGCGCCGAGGCCAACGCCGACTACTCGACGTGGGGCAGCCGGCTCGGGCGGATCCAGGGCCAGGTCCAGGTGGACGAGCACACGCGCATCACGGCCGGCATGAGCCACGCCGCCTGGCGCCTGGCCACCGAGCTCGAGCTCGACGCGATCCTGTCCTGCACGAACAGCGGCTACACCGCCCGGGCCATCTCCCGGTTCCGGCCGCCGTCGCTGCTCGTGGGCGCGTCGCCGGTCCAGGAGACGGTCCGCCAGCTCAGCCTGGTGTGGGGCACGCACCCGCTCCACGTCGAGCAGTACGGGACGACGGACCAGATGGTGTGGCACGTCGTGGAGAAGTCGGTGCAGGCCGGGTACGTCAAGCACGGCGACCTGGTCGCCGTGCTCGCCGGCGCACCCGACAGCGAGTCCGGCACCACCGACGTGCTGCGCGTCGTCCGCGTCCGCTGAGCCCGGTGGCCGACGGCGCCCGCAGGCGGGGACCCGACCAGCCGGGCACGCAGCACGGGACACACGACCCCGAGCCCGGCGACCCAGATCCCGGCGACCCGGACGACCTCGTCGCCGCCGGTCGGTGCTGGCGGCGCAGCACGGGGGAGGGTCCGGAGGTCGTCCTGGTCCACGGGACCATGGACCGGTCCACCAGCTTCGGTCGCGTGGCCCGTGCGCTCGAGGCCGACCACCGGGTCGTGCGCTACGACCGTCGGGGCTACGGCCGCAGCGTGGCGCTCGGGCCCCCGGAGGACCTCGACCAGCAGGTGGACGACCTGCTCGACGTGCTCGGCGACGGCCCGGCCGTCGTGTTCGGCCACTCCTACGGGGGCACGATCGCGCTGGCGGCCGCAGCCCGGCACCCCGGGCGCCTGGCCGGCGTCGTCGCCTACGAGTCGCCCCAGCCGTGGCAGCCGTGGTGGCCGGCCCGCTCGGCGGGCGCCGCTGCCGTGGCCGACGGCCGGGATCCCGCCGAGGCGGCCGAGGGCTTCATGCGCCGCATGGTCGGCGACGAGCGCTGGGCGCGGCTCCCGCCCTCGACCCGGGCCGCCCGCCGGGCCGAGGGGCCGACCATGGTCGCCGAGCTCGCCCAGCTGCGTCCGCCGTTCCCGCCCGGCTTCGATGCCGCCGACCTGACCCTGCCCGTCGTCGCCGCCCACGGCACCGCGGGGGCCGAGCACCACCGGCGGGCCATGGCCGCCCTCGCCGACGCCGCGCCCGACGCCGAGCTGGTCCTGGTCGAGGGTGCCGGTCACGGCGTCCACCTCACCCACGCGGCCGAGGCCGCCGACCTGGTCCGTCGCCTCGAGGCCCGCGTGGCACAGGGGCCAGCCGAGGTGCCGACCTAGGCCTGGTCCTCGTCGGTCCGGGGGGACCGGACGCGCGGCGTCAGATGCGCTCGGGGTCGCAGGCCGGCAGCTCGACGTCGGCGCCGGCGATGGTGCACGAGCACGTCGAGGTGCACTCGCGGATGTTGTCCCGCTCGATGAAGACGAAGAGCGCCATCAGGGTGATGATCCCCAGCAGGATCAGCCGGGTCATCGTCTTGACCACGAGGCGCACGACGAGCAGCGCCAGGATCAGGAAGAAGATGACGACCAGGACCGGGCTGTTGTCCCGGACGAAGTCCTCGTAGGGCGCTGCCGCCAGGATCGAACCCACCACGCTCCGGATGGTACGTCACTCCGCAGCGTGCGGGTGGACACCCGGTCAGCGGTGGCCGCCGAGGCGTGGGGTCGGGTGCGTCGGTGGCCCGCCCCCGTAGGCTCCGAACCCATGTCCCAGCCGGTGAACCTGTCCGCCAGCGGCCCGCCCGAGACGGTCCTCGACGCCGAGCCCGCCGAGGCGCTCGCCCGCCTCGCCGCCGTGGCCGGTGCCGAGGGCGAGGAGGCGCGCACCGCCGTGGCCGGCGTCGTGGCCGACTTCCCGCGCTGCCTGGTCGCCTGGGCCGAGCTCGGCGACCGCGCCCGGGACGACGTGGAGGCCTACGCGGCCTACCGGGTCGGCTACCACCGTGGCCTGGACCGCCTGCGGGCCAACGGCTGGCGGGGCTCGGGCTACGTCCGGTGGGTCCACGAGGAGAACCGGGGCTTCCTCCGGGCCCTCGACGGCCTCCGTCGGGCCGCCGCAGCGATCGGCGAGCGCGACGAGGAGGAGCGCTGCGCCCAGTTCCTCGCCCAGCTCGACCCGCGCGGCCGCCCCGAGGGGGCCTGAGCCCGTGCCGACCACCACGCCGTCCGCCCGACGCCGGAGCGCTCCGGCGATGCTCCTGCTCGCCCTGCTCGGCCTCGTCGCCGCCGCCTGCGGGGCGGCCGAGGAGACCCCGCTGGCCGAGCTGCCGGGAGTCGCCGAGCCGAGCTCGACCACCGCACCCGACGGGCAGACACCGGCCACCGAGGCCCCCGGCGGCGAGGATCCGGGAGCGCCGGCTCCCTCCACCACGGCGGGCGGTGGCGGCGGCGGGGAGTCCCCGCCGCCCGAGACCGCGCCCACGACGGCCGCGCCCAGCGACGAGCCGCCGCCCGCGCCCGGCGGCGTCGGGGCCTTCGCGCCCTACTACCTGCGGCCCTCGGCCTCGGCATCGCTCGTCCTCGACGTCCACAGCCAGCCGGCGGCGACGCCGCGCCAGGGCACGCTCGACCACGCCGCCGCCGTCCTCGGCCAGGTGTCCGGCAAGCGGGTGCAGGTGCCCACGGGGTCCCTCCCGGGCGGTGCGCGCCAGTGGTCTGCGGACGACATCCGCGCCCTCGCCGACGAGGTCGGGCGGCCCCAGTCCCGGGACGCCGCCGTCATCACCCTGCTGTTCCTCGAGGGCGGCTTCGCAGAGAGCGACCGCACCGTCGGCGTCGCCGTCCGGTCCGACGTCGCCGCCGTCTTCGCCGACCGCGTCGACGAGGCGGCGGGCACCCTCGGGAACCCGGCCGCCGTCGAGGACGCGGTCACCATCCACGAGCTCGGCCACCTGCTCGGCCTCGTCGACCTGTTCCTCGACACCGGCCGGGAGGACCCCGAGCACCCGGGCCACTCCCGCAACACGGGCTCGGTCATGTACTACGCGGTCGAGTCGACCCTGCTCGGCACCATCCTGAGCGGCGGTCCGCCCCGGGACTTCGACGACGCCGACCTGGCCGACCTGGCCGCCATCCGGGCCGGGTGACCGGGCCGGTGCGCCGCCCGTGAGCGCGGCGGGCGCCGTCCTGTGCGGCGGCGCGAGCCGGCGCATGGGACGGGACAAGGCGCTGCTCGTGCCCGACGACGGCGGGCTCGACCGTCGCCCGCTCGCGGCGCGGGTCGCCGACGTCCTCGCCGAGGCCGGCTGCGCACCGGTGGTCGCGGTGGGCGGGGACCGGCGTGGCCTGCTCGCCGCGGGTCTGGACCAGGTGCCCGACCTGCACCCGGGCCAGGGTCCCCTCGGTGCCGTGCGCACCGCGCTCGCCGCCCTCTCCGGGTCCTCGGTCGACGTGGTCGTCGTCGCGGCCTGCGACCTGCTGCACCCCGACCCGACCGTCGTGGCCCGCCTCGCCGCCGCGGCCGGCGACGTCGACGTGGCCGTCCCCGTGGTGGACGGCGTCGACCAGTGGCACCTGTCGGCGTGGCACCGGCGCAGCCTCACCCACGTGGAGGAGCGCTTCGAGGCGGGGGAGCGCGCCCCGACCCGGGCGGCCGAGGGACTCGTGGTGGTGCGGCTCGACGGCGTCGACCGGGCCGCCGTCGCCGACGCCGATCGCCCCTCGGACCTGCCCGGGCCGCTGCCGGGGTCGCGCCGGACCTAGGCTCGCCGCCGTGGACATCCCCACCATCGACATCCAGACCCTGGCGGAGCGCCTCGAGGCCGGCGCGCCGGTGTTCGACGTCCGCGAGCCCGACGAGCACGCCGAGGCCCACGCCCCGGGTGTGCGGCTCGTGCCCCTGGCCACCGTCCCGGAGCGCCTCGACGAGTTCCCCACCGACGGCGAGGTGTACGTGATCTGCCGGTCGGGTGGCCGCTCGGCCAAGGCCGTGGAGTTCCTCCGGGCCAACGGCGTCGACGCCGTCAACGTGGCCGGCGGCACGCTGGCCTGGATCGAGGCTGGCAAGCCCGTGGCCCAGGGTGGCTGAGAAGGCACGGGTCCCCGCCCGCTGGATCGACGACCAGGGCGACCTCGACGAGCTCGTCGGGTCGCTGGCCGACGAGCCGCGGCTGGCCATCGACACCGAGTTCCACCGGGAGCGCACGTACTGGCCGCGCTGCGCCCTCGTCCAGATCGGCTGGGGCGACGACCGCGTCCTCATCGACCCGCTGGCCACCGACATCCGGGCCATCGCCCCGCTGCTCGTGGGGCGCACGGTCGTCATGCACGCCGCGGGCCAGGACCTCGAGGTGTTCCAGCAGTCCGTGGGCGTCGTCCCCGACGACCTGTTCGACACCCAGATCGCTGCGTCGTTCGTGGGCATGAGCTCCATCGGGCTGGCCCCGCTGGTGGCCAAGCTCCTGGACGTGTCGCTGCCCAAGGCGGACCGCCTGACCGACTGGCTGGCCCGCCCGCTCTCCGAGAGCGCCCGCTCCTACGCCGCCGCCGACGTCGTGCACCTGTTCGAGCTGCACGACATGCTCGTCGAGGACCTCGAGGCCCGGGGCCGGCTCGCCTGGGTGCGCAGCGAGTGCGACAGCCTCGTGACCCGGTCCACGACGCCGAACGACCCCGACGAGGCCTGGTGGCGGGTCAAGGAGGCCCGCCGCCTGCGAGGACGTGCCGCCGCCGTGGCCCAGACCGTGGCCGCGTGGCGCGAGGCCCACGCCGCCGAGGTCGACCGCCCGCTCCGGCAGGTCCTGCCCGACCTCGCCCTCGCCGGCATCGCGCAGAAGCCCCCGCGGACCGTCGACGAGCTGGGACGGATCCGGGGCCTGCGGGACCGGGGCGTGGCCAAGGCCTCCCGCGAGTCGCTGCTCGAGGCCGTGGCCGCGGGCGTCGACCTGCCCCTGGACGCCGTGAAGGTGCCCGAGTCCCGACCGGTGCCCTCCGAGCTGCGAGCCGCCGTGCCGCTGCTCATGTCGTGGGTGAGCCAGCGGGCCCGCGAGCTCGACCTGGACCCGGCGGTGCTCGCCACCCGCAACGACCTCGAGGCCTTCCTGCGGGGCGACGAGGACGCCCGCCTGGGCTCGGGGTGGCGGGCCGAGGCCCTCGCCGCCGACATCCGCTCGCTCCTCGACGGCGACGCGGCCCTGTCGTTCGAGAAGGGCGTCGGCCTGGTGCTCCTGGACCACGGCACCCGCTGAGCGGGGTGGGCCCGGGGGGCCCGAGGTGCGACCGGATGCGTGGTCGCGGCGTCCAGACGTGGCATGATCGAACCTCCGCCGAGACGAGGTTCCGCGGCCCCCGCCGCTACACTCGGCTGCTCACAAGCCCCCACCGAGTCGGGAGCACGCCCGTGAAGAAGGGTCGACATCGCCGTTTCGAAGAGGCCCGCGCGCTGAAGCGCTCGGACACCGGCATCGACATCACCGACATCTTCGGCGAAGCACCGCCGGAGCCGTGCGAGGAGTGCGGCGCCGAACCCGGCGCCGAGCACGCCTCCTGGTGCCTGGCCGACGCCGACGACCTCTGACGTCGCCGGCCCCGGCCGGTCACATCCGACCTCCCGGTCGCACCCGTCCGCCGAGGTCGGGTCGGCACGAGGAAGCCGCATCTGCACGACGCCGTCGCCGTCTGGTGGCGGCGTCGGCGCGCCCGGGGGTGGTGGGCGCGCCGTGACCGCGGGTGCCCTCCCGGCGCGGCACCCGCACGGGTGGACCGGTCGACCCGGTCCGGGCGGCGCCGGGGTCAGCACCTAGGCTCCCGGCGTGGTGCGAGGACTGCTGGGGGTGAGCTCCGTGGCGCGCCGGGTCCCGACCCGGTTCGGTGGCCTGCTGGTCGCCGGCAGCGTCCTGGTCGGGTGCGCGGGCGGCGGGGCCGACCTCGCCGTCGAGCGGGCACCGGACGCCCCGGGGGCCCGGCCCGCCGCCGCGTCCCCCGCGGTCCGAGCCGACCCGGTGACGACGACCACGGCCGCGCCGCAGACCACCGCGCCGGCCACGACGACGACGGCCCCGCCCGCCGTCGCCGCGCCGGCCCCGGCACCCGCCCGCGCCGGTCGGGCCGCGCCCTGGACCGTCGAGCCCTACTACGGCTTCGGGGCCTGGCTCGACGCCTTCGACTGGTCCGTCACCTTCGCCCGGGCGCCCGAGCACACGGTCGGACCCGAGGCGATCGACCACATGGCGACCGAGGGCGTCGAGACCCTGTACATCCAGGCGAGCCGGTGGAACAGCGAGACCGACGTGCTCGAGCCGGAGCGCCTCCAGGCCATCATCGACCGCGCCCACGCCCACGGCATCGCCGTCGTGGCCTGGTACCTGCCGACGCTGGTCGACCCGGAGACCGACCTGCGCCGCATGCTCGCCCTGGCCGCGCTCGACGTGGACGGCCTCGGCGTGGACATCGAGGCCAGGGACGTCGAGGACGTCGAGGAGCGGAACCGCCGGCTGGTGGCCCTGTCGGCCGCGCTCGACGAGGCGATGGGCGACCGGGTGCTGGCCGCCATCCCCATGGAGCCGGTGGTCATGGAGGACGTGAACCCGAACTTCTGGCCCGGCTACCCGTGGGCCGAGCTCGCCCCCCACTACGACGTCTGGCTCCCCATGAGCTACTGGACGAACCGGCGGGGCGGCTGGCGCGACGCGCACACCTACACGGCGACGAACATGGCCCGGATCCGGGAGCGGATCGGCGACCCCGACGCCCTCATCCACACCATCGGCGGCATCGGCGACGAGACAACGGTCGGCGACCTGCAGGGCATGGTGGCCGCCGCCGTCGAGCAGCGGGCCATCGGCGGGTCCATCTACGACTACCGGACCACGCAGCCCGACCACTGGGACGTGCTGCGGGCCTTCCGCCGCCCGTAGGCCCCCGGGCCGGGGTCGACCCGGCCGTCAGCCCCGGCGGAGGGCCGGGTGGGGCACGGGCTGCCAGTGGCGCCGCTGGTCCAGGTAGTCGGCGAGCAGCCCGTAGGCCGCCTCGCCGCACAGCTCGACGATCTCGTCGCGGAGGGCGACCCACACCGGCTCGCCACCGGCGAAGGCGAGGGGGTCGTCGGTGCACCACCAGTGGAACTCCTCGCCGCCGCCGCCCCAGTCCCGGCGCTTCCACTCCCGCAGCATCGAGGTGACGTGGCCGTGGTCGTCGGTCTGCTCCTCGAGGCGCAGCGGCAGCTGCCAGCACACGTCGGGCTTCCAGTCGAGCGGACGCTCGCCGGCGTCCAGCGCGGCCCGGTGGAGCGCGCAGCCGGCGCCGCCGGGGAAGTCGGGGCGGTTGAGCAGGATGCAGGCGTCCTTGTGGAGCCTGGTCACCCACTGCCCGGTCGAGGTGCGGCGGGTCGCGCCCTTGCCCCGAGCCCTGGCGCGGTGCTGCCACTGCTCGTCGGTCAGGGACTCGATGCGGGCCAGGACGGCGTCGTGGTCGTCGTCGTCGACGAAGTGGGCGCCGTAGGAGCAGCACCCCTGGCCGAGCTCCTCGGCCGGCTCGGTGAGCACCCCCGGGCAGCCGCGACCGAAGATGCACGTCCACGAGCTGGTCAGGAACGTCACGTCGAACACCCAGGTGCGGTGCTCGTCGGGGTCGTCGAACGCGACGAGCTCGTGGAGGTCCTCGAAGGCGCCGGCGGGGATCCCGACGTCGGCGGCCTCGGGGGTCCCGGCGCGGAGGGCGGCGGGGCGGTCGGGGCGGGAGCGTCGTGCGGGTGAGGCGGCCATGGGGCGCCCGAGGGTACCGGCGCACCGGGCAGACTCGGGAGCGTGGCGTCGGGACACGAGGACCTGCGGATCCAGCTGGAGTCGGTGGCCGAGGCGCTCGCCGACCGGGCGGTGGCGTGCCTGCGGGCCGCCGTCGAGGAGGGACGGGCCGAGGGCCTCCGGGCCCCGGACGTGACCGAGGAGAAGGAGCTCCGACGGGCGCGACGCTCGGTCGAGAAGGCCATCCAGGTGCTCCAGCGGCTGGACGAGGGACCCGCCGCCGGGGCCGATCCCTGGTAGCGGCCGCGCAGGCCCCCGGTAGCGGCCGCTCAGGCCAGGGTCGGGCGCGGGTGGGCCGGGTCGACCCACGCGTTCACGTCCCGGATGATCCGGTGGATGCTGGACTGGCGGTACTTGTCGTAGCGCATGGAGATCCGGTCCAGCTCGAGGTGGTCGTCGCCCGAGCGCTCCGCAGGGGACGGCTCGGCCCGCTCGATCGTGCCGGACGTGCACAGGTGCCCGTGGGCCTCCCGGAGGGCGTCGAGCTGGGCGTCGGTCGGGCCCTGCTCCATCCGGAGGATCAGGGCGTCGCCGTCCCACCGGATCGAGTGGTGGTTGCGGTAGAAGCCGACGATCTCCGCGCAGGCCTCGTCGACGTCGTCGGTCACGAGGAACAGGTCGAGGTCGCCGGGCGACACCAGGCCGCCGCCGACCAGCTCGTCGGTCACGAACTCGAGCCAGCGCGTCCAGTAGGTGCCACCCGGCACGTCGAGCAGCACGACGGGGGCCGGCACGCTCTTGCCGGTCTGCTGGAGGGTGAACAGCTCGAAGGTCTCGTCCTGGGTGCCGAAGCCGCCGGGCAGGGCCACGAAGCCGAGGGACTCCTTCACCAGCATCAGCTTGCGGGTGAAGAAGTACTTCATCGCGACGAGCTTCTCGTCGCCGTCGATGATCTCGTTGGCCGACTCCTCGAAGGGCAGGCGGATGGTCACGCCGATCGAGCTCTCCCGCCCGGCGCCCTCCATCCCGGCGGCCATGATCCCCGGGCCGGCGCCGGTGACGACCATCCAGCCCTCGGCTGCGAGGTCGGCTGCGAGCCGCCGTGCCTGGTCGTAGAGGGGGTCGTCGGGCCGGGTCCGGGCCGAGCCGAACATGGTCACCTTCCGCCGCCCGGCCAGGGGCATGAAGGTGGCGAACGCGGTGCGCATCTCGCGCAGGGCCGAGGCGGTGATCTTCAGGTCGAGGCGGTCGACCTCGTCACCGGCGAGCCCGACCGCAGACCGGAGGATGTCGGCCAGGAGGTCTCGGTTGCGGACGGCGCCGGCCTGGTCGAGCAGCTCGTCGATCTGCGCCCGCGACAGGGGAGCGCCCGGGTCGGTGCGGGACATGGCGCCAAGCGTGGCACAGGGCTGCGGAGCGGCGACGGCCGTCCCTAGGCTCGTCGCGTGGCCATCCACCGCTGCCGTCGGTGCGGCGCCGACGGCGAGGCTCCCGCCGACGGCCTCCCGCTCGCCTGGTCCCTCGCGTCGGGCCCCGACGGGGACGTGCGGCTGTGCGCGACGTGCACGCGCGACCACGCACGGGACATCGAGGCGAAGCTCGACGAATCGTGGTGGTCCTGAGCGCCGCAGGGTTGTGGGAGCGTGTCGGCCGATGGCGTACGTTGAGGCAGCCACCGGGACACGACCGGACCGGTGGGTGGAGGAGCAGTCGATGAGCGGTGTGCTGGTGGTGGACGACGAGGCCGACGTGCGGCTCGTCGCGCGCGTGATCCTGGAGGCCGCCGGCTACGACGTCCACGAGGCGGACTCGGGCGAGGCGGCCCTGACCGCCCTCGACGACGGCCTCGTGCCCGACGTGCTCCTGCTCGACGTCCGGATGCCGGGCATCGACGGCTGGGAGGTGCTCGACCGGCTCCGGACCGCGCCGGGCAAGTTCAACGACCTCCCCGTCGTGGTGTTCACCGCGGACATCTCGATGGCCGAGCAGGCCCCGATCGACTTCGCCGAGCGCGAGTTCTTCCTCGGCAAGCCCTTCGACCCCGACGAGCTCGTCGCCCAGGTCCAGCGGGCGACCGAGATCTGACTCAGGCCGAGGCCACCCGCCCGTAGAGGGTGGTCCGCTGCTCGAGGCGGCGACCGAGGGGCTCCACGATCGAGCGGAAGTCGTCGCCGGCCATCATCTGGCCGTGGCTCGCGCCCGCGGCCCGCGAGATGTTCTCGTCCATCAGGGTGCCGCCGAGGTCGTTGACGCCGGCGCGCAGGCACTGCTCGACGCCCGAGCGGCCCATCTTGACCCAGGACACCTGGATGTTGTCGATGGCTCCCCGGTAGGCGATGCGCCCGACGGCGTGCATCAGCAGCGCCTCCCGGAACGTCGGGCCACGACGGGCCTTGCGCTGGAGGTACATGGGGGCGGCCATGTGCACGAATGGCAGCGGCACGAACTCGGTGAAGCCGCCCGTCTCCCGCTGCAGCGCACGGGTGGCCACGATGTGACGGGCCCAGTGGATGGGGCGCTCCACGGCGCCGTACATGATCGTCACGTTCGAGCGCAGGCCGACCCGGTGCGCCGTGCGGTGGGCGTCGAGCCACTCGTCGGTGTCGATCTTGTCCGGGCACAGCAGCGCCCGGACGTCGTCGTCGAGGATCTCGGCCGCCGTGCCGGGCAGCGTGGCCAGCCCGACGTCCATGAGGCGCCGCAGGTAGGCCTCGAGCGGCTCGCCCAGGCGCTTGGCGCCCTCGGTCACCTCGAGCGCCGTGAAGCCGTGCACGTGGATGCCGGGGGCCGCGTCCTTGACGGCCCGCGCCACGTCCACGTAGTAGTCGCCGTCGAAGTCGGGGTGGATGCCGCCCTGGAGGCACACCTCGGTGGCTCCGCCGTCCCACGCCTCGCGGACGCGGTCCGCGATCTCCTCCAGGGTGAGCAGGTAGGGCGTGCCGCGCAGGTTCAGCGACAGCGGCCCCTTCGAGAAGCCGCAGAACCGGCACTTGAAGGTGCACACGTTCGTGTAGTTGATGTTGCGGTTCTGGACCCACGTGACCACGTCGCCCACGTCGGTCCGCCGCACGTCGTCGGCGACCTCGGCCACGGCCGCGACCTCGGGGCCGCGGGCCCCGAAGAGGGTGACGATCTGGTCGACGTCGAGCTCCTGGCCGAGCAGCGCACCGGCGAGGACCTCGCCCACCGCGCCGCCGGCGGCGGCGCGACCGGGCAGGACGCGGGGCGGGGCGTCCTCGTGCCCCGAGTACCACCGGTCGTCGCGTGCCAGGCCCTCGGCGTCGCTGCGGTCCAGGACCGGGAAGCGGAGCCCGTCGTCGAGCCAGACCCGGTCGCCGGTCCCGATGGGCGCACCGGCCAGGCCGCTGCCGTCGACGACGCCGGTGGCCGGGCGCGCGTAGCGGGCGTGCACGGTGAGGCGTGGGGCGAGCACCAGGCCGCGGGCCTCGGTGACCTCGCGCAGGCGGTCCAGGGCGGGCCAGGGCCGCTCGGGGTTGACGTGGTCGGCGGTGACGGGGGAGACGCCGCCCCAGTCGTCGATGCCCGCGTCGAGGAGGTCGCCGAAGTCGTCGGACAGGTTCGGCGGCGCCTGGAGCCGGACGTCGGCGGGCAGGAGGAGCCGGGCCAGGGCCACGGCGCGCACGAAGTCCTCGCGGGGGCAGGCCGGGGCGGCGTGCATGGCCGTGCCGGGCTTCGGGAGGAAGTTCTGGACGATGACCTCCTGCACGTGCCCGTGGCGCAGGTGGGCGCCGGCGATGGCCTCGAGCGCGGCGATGCGATCGGGCTCGTCCTCGCCGATGCCGACGAGGATGCCCGTCGTGAAGGGGATGGCGAGCTCACCGGCCGCCTCGAGCGTGGCCAGCCGGCGCTCGGGCACCTTGTCGGGCGACCCCCGGTGGCACGCGAGGTCGTGGCGGAGGGTCTCGAGCATCATCCCCTGGGACGGCGACACCGCTCGGAGCGCGGCCAGCTCGTCGGGGTGCATGGCGCCGGCGTTGGCGTGGGGGAGGAGGCCGGTCTCGTCGAGGACCAGGCGGCACATGGCCACGAGGTAGTCGACCGTCGACGCGTAGCCGTGCTCGTCGAGCCACTCCCGGGCGACGGGGTAGCGCTCCTCGGGCCGCTCGCCCAACGTGAACAGCGCCTCGTGGCAGCCGGCGTCGGCGCCCGCCCGGGCGATGTCGAGGACCTCCTCGGGGGTGAGGTACGGGGCCTCGAGCCGGGCGGGCGGCTGGGCGAAGGTGCAGTAGCCGCAGCGGTCCCGGCACAGCATGGTGAGGGGGATGAACACCTTCGGGCTGAAGGTGACCCTCGTGCCCGTGGCCTCGTCCCGCACGGCTCGGGCCCGGGCGCACAGCTCGTCGGTGTCGAGCGCGGCCAGGGCGGCCGCCTCGACGGAGGGGCGCGGCCGGTCGGCGACCGGGGCGGGTCGCCCGGGCCCGGCATCGGTCCGGCGCAGGTCCAGGGAGAGCTCGACCGGGGTCCGGCTGCCCTGCTCGGAGTGGGGATCCACCATGGTGCCCGACCCTACTGGCGGTCCGGGCCGGACCGTCGTACGACGCCGTGGCCCTGCGGGTCGGCGTCGTGCGCCCGACCTCGTAGCGTCCCCGACGTGTCCGAGCGCCTGGTGACCGTCGAGCCGGTGGAGTCCCGGAGCCAGCTGCGGCGCTTCGCGGACATCCCCTTCGTCCTCCACCACGGCGACGACCGGTGGGCGCCGGGCGTGCGGGCGTGGGAGCAGTGGCGCCTCGACGCCCGTCGGCACCCGCACCTGCGCGAGGGCGACGCCGCGTTCCTCCTCGCCCGGGACGCGGGTCGTCCCGTGGGTCGGATCGCCGCCCACGTGGACGCGGACCGGACCGTCGGCCGGTTCGGGGCGCTCGCGTTCCCCGACGACGCCGACGTGGTCGTGGCCCTCGTCGAGGCCGCCCGGGCCTGGTTGGCGGACGAGGGCGTCCCCGGCATGGAGGGACCGACGACCTGGGCCGACGACGAGGAGGCCGGCGTCCTGGTCGCCGGCCACGAGCACCCGGCGGCCACCGGACGGCCCTGGCACCCGGACTGGTACGGGCGTCGCCTCGTCGAGCTCGGGGCCGAGCCGCTGCGGGACGAGCCGACCTGGCACCTGGACCTCGACGACCCCGCCGTGGTCGAGGCGCTGCCCGAGCCCCCGTCGACGGGGGGTGGACCGACACCCGACCACGCCGGCGCCTACGCCGACCCGGCCCTCGTCGTCGAGGGCGCCGCGGCCGTGCCCGACGTGAGCCGGCTCCTGGCCCGGGCGTCCCTGCGCACGGCGTGGCGGGCGGCCCGAGCCGCCCGCCGGGGCGAGGTGGCCGACGCCGTCGTCGTCCGCGTCGAGGGCGAACCCGGCGACGTGGTGCCGGGCCTCGCCGCCGCGGCCAGGGCCGCCGGCTACCGCAGGCTGCTGGCCCCGTGGACGCCCGTGGACCGCCCACCGGACCGGATCCACCGCACCTTCCGCCTCCCCGACCGCGCACCCGACGAGCCCGGAGCCTGACCGGCCCGGGAAGCCGTCGACCGGCACCGCCGGCCCGGCCGGCCCTCAGGTCGGCGGGAGGACCGGGTGCACGCCGCTCGGTGCCCGCCCCCGCACGTGGCGGGGCTCGTACACCTCGGTCGGTCGCTGCTGGCCGCGCAGGCCGACGGTGCCCCGCCCGTCCCACGCGTCGCGCTCCACGCCGGCGGCGCGGACCGTGGCCGCCGAGGCCAGCGTGCGGGTCGGTCGCTCCTTGGCCAGCTCGGTGAGCCGGGCGGCCTCGTTCACGGCCCGGCCGATCACCGTGTACTCGAAGCGCTCCTCGGAGCCGACGTTGCCGGCCACGACCACGCCCGAGGACACGCCGATGCCGGCCTCGAGCCCGGGGTTGGCCGAGGAGAGGTCCACGAGCCGCGACTGCAGGCGCCGGGCGGCCCGCAGGGCCCGCTCCTCGTGGTCGGGCTGGAATCCGGGCACGCCGAACACGCACAGGGCGCCGTCGCCCTCGAACTTGTTGACCCAGCCGCCCTCGGAGGTGACGACGTCGACGACGGCCCGGAAGAACACGTTGAGCGTGGCGACGACCTCGCCGGGCGGCAGCACCTCGGCCATGGCCGTCGAGCCGATCAGGTCCACGAAGATGACCGAGGCACGGCGCTGCTCGCCGCCGAGGTCGGTGCCCCGCTCGATGGCCTGGGCGGCGACCTCGTCGCCGACGTGGCGGCGGAAGAGGTCCTGCAGCTCGCGCCGCTCGCGGAGCCCGGTCACCATCTGGTTGAACCCGGCCTGGACCTGGCCGACCTCGCCGCCGTCGTCGACGAGCAGGTCGCCGCCGAGGTCGCCGTCCTCGACCCGGCGCAGGGCCCGACGCACGTCCCCGAGGGGCGTGGCGATGCCCGTGGCCGCGATCCAGGTCGCGAAGGCGCCGGCGATCATGCCGACCGACGCCAGCGTGGCGATGGCCGTCGGCGACGCCGCCGCCTCGCGCAGCGGCAGGAGGAACAGCCCGAGGAGGGGCACGCCCGACGACGCGGCCCAGGCGAGCAGGAGGCGGGGCCGGATGCCGAGGGAGCGGGGGCGGTGCAGCGGGTGCCCGGTGAGCGCGGCCGCGAACAGCGGCCGGTACGTGGTCTCGATGACGAGGAAGGAGATGGCGCAGGTGGCCAGGCCGCCCATCACCATGATCTGGGCGACGTCGAGCACCTCGATCCCCGACAGGGACCGCCGGATGCCCGCGCCGGACACGACCACGCCCGTGGCGGCCAGCCAGAACAGGAACGGGCGGCTCGCCATCCGGGCCGGCTCCACGAGCAGGGACTCCCGCTCGGCTGCCGTGGGCAGCCGTCCCACGAGCGCCCAGCCGACGTTGCGGCGGAACTCGCGCAGGACGAGCCCCCAGGCGACGGGGAAGAGCACCGCGGCGAAGCCGGCGAGCACGGCGAGGTCGTTGACCCAGGGCGTGTCGAAGGTCCGCGACGGCGGGTAGCGGAGCTGGAGGTAGGCGAACACGGTGAGGCCGCCGAGGAGGTGCAGCAGCGTGGTCCGCACCAGCAGGTGCATCCGCACGTCCCGGGCGGTCTGGCGGAGGGCCTCGGGCTCCTCGGCGAGGCCGGGCAGCGGCTCGGCCGCGGCAGGGGCGCCTGCGGGTTCGGTGGCGCTGCCGTCCTCCATGACGACGAGGTTACGGCCTCGGGTGCGCGCGCCGGGTGGTCCGACGGCGGTCGTCGGTCACCGGGCCGTCAGGTCCCGGCGGCGGCCCGGTCGACGAGCCAGACGACCCGCGGGGCCCGGATCCGGCTCCCGGGCAGGTCGGCGCCGTCGCGGATCGCGGCGAAGGCCGCCCGCTTCTCCTCGCCGGCGACGGTGACCACCACGGTCCGTCCCCTGGCGATGCCGGCGAAGGTGAGGGTCATCCGCTCGTGGGCGTTGCGCCCCGTCGGGTCGTGGTTGACCACGACGAGGCGCCCGGGGTCGGCGTCGAGGCCGGGGGAGCCGGGGAACAGCGAGGCGGTGTGGCCGTCCTCGCCCAGCCCGAGGTGGACGAGGTCGATCTCGCCGAGGGTGGAGACCAGCAGGTGGTACGCGTCGGCCTCGCCCGGGCCGCAGCGCATCGGGAACAGCGCGTGGACGCCGGCGACGCCGGCGAGGAGGGTGTCGGCCACCAGCCGGTAGTTGGAGTCCTCGTGGTCGAGGGGCACGCAGCGCTCGTCGCCCCAGTACACCTCGGTCGCCATCCAGTCGACCGGTGAGGAGCGCTGGGCGGCGAGCCGCTCGTAGCAGGCGCGTGCCGTGCCGCCGCCGGAGGCGGCGAAGGTGAAGCCCGGGCCGGTGCGGGCCCGCCACGCCTCGGCGACCACGTCGCAGAAGGCGTCGGCCACGTCGTCGACGACGACCACCTCGCCCTCCACGGTCGAACCCCCGCCCCGGCCGGAGCTCAGCCCTCGGCCTTGGCCGAGAGCGTCGCGAGCAGCTCGTCGAAGGACTTCTCGAACGCGGCCACGCCCTCGTCCTCGAGGCGCGCCGCCACGTCGGCGAGGTCCACGCCCACCGCCTCGACGTCGGCCAGGACCTGCTCGGCGGCCGCCGGGTCGGCGTCGACGGTGCGCGCCACGGTCCCGTGGTCGTCGAAGGCCTCGAGCGTGGCCTCGGGCAGCGTGTTGACGGTGTCGGGCCCGATGAGGGTGTCGACGTACAGGGTGTCGGGGTAGGCGGGGTCCTTCGTCGACGTGGAGGCCCACAGGGGTCGCTGGACCCGGGCGCCCCGGGCGGCGAGCGCCTCCCACCGGGGGCCGTCGAACACCTCGCGGAAGCGGGCGTACGCGACCTGGCCCTGGGCGACGGCGGTCCGGCCGCGCAGCGCGAGGGCCTCGGGGCTGCCGAGGGCGTCGAGGCGGGCGTCGACCTCGGTGTCGACCCGGGAGATGAAGAAGCTGGCCACGCTGGCCACGCCCGAGAGGTCCTCGACGCCCGAGGCGGCCAGGTCCTCGAGCCCGGCGACGTAGGCCTCCATGACCTCCAGGTACCGCTCGATGGAGAAGATGAGCGTCACGTTGATCGAGCGCCCCTCGGCGATCATCGTGCGGATGGCCGGCACGCCCTCGGCCGTGGCGGGGATCTTGACCAGCACGTTGGGGGCGTCGACGACGTCGAACAGGCCGCGGGCCGCCTCGACCGTGCCCGCCGTGTCACGGGCCAGGCCGGGATCGACCTCGACCGACACGTAGCCGTCCACGCCGTCGCTCGAGTCGTGGACGGGCCGGAGCACCCCGACGGCGTCGCGGATGTCGTCGGTGACCATGCGCCAGTAGGCGTCCTCGACGGAGGTCCCCGCGGCGAGGAGCGCGGCGAGCTGGTCGTCGTAGTCGTCGCTGTCCGCGATCGCCTTCTGGAAGATCGAGGGGTTCGAGGTGACGCCACGGACCCCCCGCTCGACGTAGGCGGCGAGCTCGCCCGAGCGCAGGTAGCCCCGCTTCAGGTTGTCCAGCCAGGGAGACTGGCCGCCCTCGGCGTGCAGGTCGTGGAGCAGGCCCATGTCGGGTTCCTTCCCTCGGGATCCCCGTGCGGGGTGGTGGGTTCGTGTGCGGCGGCGTCGCGCCGCCCCCTCAGCCTGCCAGCAGGGCGCGGGCCCGCGACGCGACGTGCTCGGGCGTGAACCCGAGGCGGGCCAGCACCTCGTCCCCGGGCGCCGAGGCCCCGAACCGGTCGATGGACACGGTGGCGTGCGCGTAGCGGTCCCAGCCGAAGGAGACGCCCGCCTCGACGGCCAGCGTCGGCACGGCCCGGGGGAGCACATCGGCCCGGTAGGCGTCGTCCTGGGCCTCGAAGAGGTCCCACGACGGCAGGGACACGACCCGGGCCGCCAGCCCCTCGGCGGCGAGGGCCTCGGCGGCCTCGACGCACACGTGGACCTCGGAGCCGGTGGACACGAGCACCACGTCGGCGTCGCCGTCGGTGTCGCGCACCACGTAGCCGCCCCGGGCCGCCCCCTCGGCGGAGGTGCCCTCGAGCACGGGCAGGTCCTGGCGGGACAGGATCAGGGCCGTGGGCCCGTGGCCGTCGACGGCGACCCGCCACGCCCCGACGGTCTCGACGGCGTCGGCCGGGCGGATCACGGACAGGCCGGGCATGGCGCGCAGGGAGGCCACGTGCTCGACGGGCTGGTGGGTGGGGCCGTCCTCGCCGACGCCCACGGAGTCGTGGGTGAAGGAGTAGACGACCTTGGCGCCCGACAGGGCCGAGAGGCGCACCGCACCCCGGGCGTAGTCGGAGAACACCAGGAACGTGCCGCCGACGGGGAGCAGGCCGCCGTGGAGGGCCATGCCGTTCATGATCGCCGCCATGCCGTGCTCGCGGACGCCGAAGTACAGCTGGCGCCCGCCGGGCTCGTCGGCGCTCATGACGCCGGCGTCGGCGATGGTCGTGCCGGTGTTGCCCGTGAGGTCGGCACCGCCGCCGACGAGGCCGGGGACGACGTCGACGAGGGACTGGAGCACCTTGCCCGACGCCTTGCGCGTCGCCACCTTGGCGCCGGGCTCGAACCCGGGCAGCGAGGACTCCCAGCCGGGCATGCCCTCGGCGTCGAGGCAGCAGTCGAGCGCGGCGCGGTCGCCCGCGTAGGCGGCCAGGCGCTTCTCCCAGGCCTCGCGCTCGGCCCGGCCCCGCTCGCCGGCCGCCCGGTACAGGTCGCGGACCTCGTCGGGCACCCAGAACGGCTCCTCGGGCAGGCCCATGACCTGCTTGGCCTCGCGGATCTCGTCCTCGCCGAAGGCCAGGCCGTGGGCGCTGGGGTCGTCGGTCAGGCTGGGCGAGGGGTGGCCGATGTGGCTGCGCAGCACGAGCAGCGTCGGGCTGCCGGTGTGGGCTCGGGCGTCGACCAGGGCCGCCTCCAGCGCGTCGAGGTCGTCGGCGACCTCGCCGAGCTCGACCACGTTCCAGCCGTAGGCGCGGAAGCGTCCGGCGGCGTCGTCGGACAGGGCCAGCTCGGTGGGCCCGTCGATGGAGACGTGGTTGTCGTCGTAGACGACGACCAGCTTGTCGAGGCGCTGGTGGCCGGCGAGCGAGGCGGCCTCGTGGGACACGCCCTCGGCCAGGTCGCCGTCACCGGCGATCACGAAGGTGTGGTGGTCGAAGAGCTCGGCGCCGAACCGGGCCGACAGCCAGCGCTCGGCCATCGCCATGCCCACCGCGTTGGCCAGACCCTGCCCGAGCGGGCCGGTGGTGACCTCCACGCCCCGGGTGTGGCCGACCTCGGGGTGGCCGGGGGTCTTGGAGCCCCACTGCCGGAAGTCGCGCAGGTCGTCCAGGGTGAGACCGTGCCCGGTGAGGTGGAGCATGGCGTACTGGAGGATGCTCGCGTGGCCGGCGGAGAGCACGAAGCGGTCGCGGTCGGGCCAGTCCGGATCGGCGGCGTCGTAGCGCAGCACGCGGGTCCACAGCACGTGGGCCAGGGGCGCGAGCGCCATGGCCGTGCCCTGGTGCCCCGAGCGGGCCGCGTGGGGCGCGTCCATGGCCAGGCCACGGACCACGTCGATCGCCGTCTTCTCGAGCTCGCCGTCGATCACTGTCACTCCATCGGCAGGGGGCACGGGACGCTCGTGGCCCGTGGGCGGATGAGCCGACGACCATACCCCGTCCGTCGACGGGGCCCGGATGGGCGTCGTCGACGGGGGCGCCGCTCAGGTGTCGGCGAGGACGAGGACCGAGGCGGTGAAGCCGTGGACGAAGCTGCGTCCGCCCACGGGCCCGAGCTCGCCGGCGCAGAACATCCCGGCGACGGCCCTCGTGCCGAGGGCCTCGGCGACGGCGGTGGCGTCGTGGTCGTCGGTGCCGAACAGGGCGCGGCCCCGCCCGTCGCAGGTGAAGACCAGCGCGCCGGAGGTGCCCTCGACCCCGGATCCGGCCCCGGCGCGGGCGAGCCCGACGCGCAGGTCGGCGTCGGCGCTGCTCGCGTCCCGCACGTGGAACTGGACCGTGGTGCCGACGGGCACGGCGCTGCCCACGGCGAGGACGCCCTTGGCCCGGTCGGCGCCGAGCACGGGTCGGACCAGGAAGTCCCCGGCGGAGAAGTCGATGCGACCCTCGTCGATGACGACGCCGAGCTGCACCCCGCCGGCGAGCAGGGCGCGGTCCTCGGGGTCGAGCTGCCCGGCGAGGTCGGTGAGGCGCTCCAGGGCGGGGCGTCCGGCGAGCTCGAGCAGGAAGCGGCCGTCCGCCCGGGTCACCACCATCGGCTCGCCCACCGGTCGACAGCCCTGGCTGACGACGGGCCGGGCCACGTCGGTCCCGGCGATCGACACGCCCACCGCCCCGTCGTGGTGGATCCCGTCGTCCAGCACGAGCGTGGGTCGGGCGCCGCGGCGTCCGGTCGACGACAGGCCCCCGACGACGCGCAGGTCCGGCCGGACCGCGCCGAGCTGGTCGAGGAACCCCTCGGCGGGGAAGCTCGCGGGATCGGCGAGGAGGAGCACGACGGCATCGTCGGGCACCGAGGTCGGCACGCCCTGGACCGACACGGCGAGGCCGTCGCCGTCGTCCTCGACCGGCCCCGTGGTGAGCCGGAGCGGTCGGACGTCGAGGCCGCGGGCGGCGAGCACGGACAGGGCGGGCACGTCCTCGGCCTCCTGCGTGCCGCCGAGCACCGACGACGCCGACGACGCGAGCAGCGTGCCGGGCTGGAGGACCCGGCGGACCGCGGCGGCGACCTCACCGAGGAACTCGGCGTGCGCGCCGCCGGCGAAGACGACGACGAGGTCGGGACCGGTGCCGACGGCCTCGACGAGCTCGCCGAGCACCTCGCCGACCGCGTCGGCGGCCACCGGGTGCTCGGAGATTGCGGCGGCGAACGGCACGGCGCCTCAGGCCGGGCCGGGCACGACGGTGTACGGCACGATCGTGACGGGGCCGGCGTCGACGCGGACGTGGGCCTCGACGGTGCCGTGGTCGTCGAAGGGCAGCTCGGCCCGGACCAGTCGGTAGGCGAACTTGCCCGGCTCGACCTGGAGCGCCTGCGCGTTGCGGGCGATCTGCTCACCGTCGCGCAGGAACCGGACCTCGAGCGCGCCCTGGCCCTTCTCGTCCTCGGGGCAGCGCACGAGCACGATCATGTGGGGCGCCATCGTGAACGGCGGCGGCGTGGGGGCGGCGGCGGAGAAGTGGACGCCGCCGAGCTGCAGCTTCGTCGGCCCGCCGGCGAAGTCCTGGGTGGTGTCGAGGTCCTCGAAGAAGAGCGCGGCGACGATGTCCATGGTCGGCGAACCTACCGGCCGGGGCCCGCCGTCCGGTCGGGCGTCACCGCTCGTGGACGACGACGCCCGCGACCACCGTCGACGCGACCTCGAGGTCGTCGGCGCCGAGCACGACCAGGTCGCCCCGGGCGCCGGGTGCGAGGTGGCCCCGGTCGGTCTCGCCGATGGCCCGGGCCGGCGTCGTCGACGCGGCGACGAGGGCGTCGGCCAGCGTGGCGTCGGTCCGGTCGACGAGGGTCCGCACGGCGCCGTCCATGGTGAGCGCCGACCCCGCGAGCGTCCCGTCGGGCAGGCGCGGTGCGCCGTCGCGGAGGGCGACGCCGGCCGCGACGAGGCGCGGCGCCCGCCAGGCGACGGCGTCGGTGACGAGCACGAGGCGCCCCGGGCCGAGCGCCCGGACGGTGATGGCGAGGACGTCGGGGTGGACGTGGACCCCGTCGGCGATGCAGCCGACCGCGAGGCGCCGGTCGAGCAGGGCGCGGCCGACGACGCCGGGACGACGGTGGTGCAGCGGGGCCTGGGCGTTCCACACGTGGGTGACGAGGCGGGCCCCGGCGTCGACGACGGCGTCGAGGTCGTCGGGGCCGGCGGCCGTGTGGCCGATGGAGACCGCCACCCCGGCTGCGGTCAGGGTCGTCGTGGCCAGCGCCGCCCCGGGCGCCTCGGGGCCCAGGGTCGCGAGGCGCAGCACCGGCCGGCCGTCCACCCTGGGCTCGAGCAGCGCGGCCACCGCGCCCTCGTCAGGGGCGACGACGTGCTCGGCGGGGTGGGCGCCGTGCCGCCCACCCAGGAACGGGCCCTCCAGGTGCGCGCCGAGCACGACGGGACCGGGCACCACGGGACCGG
>CAZCEZ010000014.1:39967-53685 GCA_964497795.1 uncultured Acidimicrobiaceae bacterium
AACGGGCCCTCCAGGTGCGCGCCGAGCACGACGGGACCGGGCACCACGGGACCGGGCACCACGGGACCGGACACCACGGGACCGGACACGGCGGGGTCGGGCACGGCGGGACCGGACGCTCGCATCGCCTCCGAGATCCGGCCGAGGACGCCGACGAGCCGGTCGACGGGCGCCGTGATGGCCGTGGGGAGCCACGCCGTGGTGCCCTGGGCGGCGAGGAGCGTCGCGATGCGGGCCCAGTCGTCGCCCTCGGCGGTGGCGACGTCGACGTCGTCGACCCCGTTCACCTGGAGGTCGACGAACCCGGGGGCGACGACCACGTCGTCGCCGGGCCCGGCGCACGGTGCGATCCGCTCGATCCTCCCGTCGGCGACCACGACCTCGGCCGGACCGACCACGCCCGCGGGCGTCAGGACCTGTCGGACGCGACGGGTCCAGTGGCCGCCCGTGGTCCCGGGGCCCGGGGCGGGGGAGCGCGAGGGGTCCGGCACGACCGCGGACCGTATCGGCACGACCGCGGGCGCGCTCCCCGGGCGGTCCGGGAGCGCGGGGCTAGCCTCGCCCCGATGTCCGACCGAGACCCGGGATCCACCCGGGAGGCGATCCTCGACGTGGCCCGGGCGCTGTTCGCCGAGCGGGGCTACGCCGGCGCGTCCCTGGGGGACATCGCGAAGCAGGTCGGCATCGCCAAGGCGTCGCTGCTGCACCACTTCGCCACGAAGGACGAGCTCTACACCGAGGTCTTCGAGCGCCTGCTCGCCGAGTGGTTCGTGCGGGTCGAGCAGGCCGTGGAGGGTCCCGAGACCGGCTGGACCCAGTTCGACCACGTGCTCTCGGCCGGCTTCGAGTTCTTCGCCGAGCACCCCGAGCTCGTCCGCCTCGTGCGGCGCGAGGCCCTCGACGGCGGCCACTTCGGCGTCGACCTGGGCGCCTCGCTCCGGCCGATGTTCGAGCAGGCCGTGGCCTACCTGCAGCGAGAGATGGACGCCGGCCGGTTCCGCCGGCACGACCCCGAGCAGCTCGTCATCTCGGGGCTCGGCGCGGTCCTGTCGTACTTCTCGGACCTGCCCTTCATCGAGGGCCTGCTCGGCACCGACCCGCTGAGCGCCGAGGCCGTCGAGCGTCGCCAGGACCACATCCGGGCCTTCTTCCGCGCCGCGCTCGAGACGCCCTGACCCCGGGGCCGGGGCCTCCGGCTCCCGCGTCCGCGTCGGAGGGCGGGGCTACGGTGCCCCGCCGTGCCCACGCTCTCCGAAGCCGACTCCAAGGCGCTCCTCGCCGCCCACGGCCTGCCCGTGGCCGGCGAGCGCCTCGTCCCCGCGCCCCTCGACCGACCCGACGCCGTCGCCGAGGAGGCGGTGGCCGCCGCCGACGAGCTCGGCTACCCCGTCGTGGCCAAGCTCGGCGGCGACGCCATCGCCCACAAGACCGAGCGGGGCCTCGTGCGCCTCGGCCTGGCCGACGCCGGCGCCGTGGCCGCCGCCGCCCGCGAGCTGGTCGCCGCGGCCCGCCCCGAGGACGGCGACGTGCACGTGCTGGTCGCCCCGATGGTCCGGGGCAACCGGGAGCTCATCGCCGGCCTGCACCTGGACCCCCAGTTCGGGATGACGGTGATGCTGGGCGTCGGGGGCATCCTCGCCGAGGCCGTGGCCGACGTCGCCTTCCGCCTCGTGCCGATCACCGAGACCGACGCGCACGAGATGATCGACTCGCTCGCCACCCAGACCCTCCTCGGGGAGTTCCGGGGCGAGGCGGCCGTGGACCGCGACGCCCTCGTCCGGGTGCTGCTCGCACTGTCGTCAGCGGCCGAGGCCGACACCCGCATCGTGGCCGCCGACTGCAACCCGCTCATCGTCACCGCCGACGGCGCACCCGTGGCGGTCGACGCGCTCGTGGAGCTCGCGCCCGAGGGGGGCGAGCGACCGACGCCACCCCCGCTGACCGCGCCGGCCTCGGCGCGCGAGCCGCTGTTCCGCGCCCTGTTCGAGCCGCGGGGCGTGATCGTGGCCGGCGCCTCCACCCACCCGGGCAAGTTCGGCTTCGTCACCCTGCACAACCTGCTCGCATCCGGGTACTCGGGGCGCATCTTCGCCACCAACCGCGACGGCAGCGACGTCCTCGGCGTGCCCACCGTGCCCAGCATCGACGACCTGCCCGACGGCGAGGCCGACCTCGTCTTCCTGTGCACGCCGGCCAAGGCGAACCCGGAGATCCTGCGGCAGGCCGCGGCCAAGGGCGTCCGGGCCGCGTTCATCACCTCGGCCGGCTACGGCGAGGCCGGCGAGGAGGGCCAGCGCGCCCAGGAGGAGCTGCGCGCCCTGGCCGAGGAGCTCGGCATCCTCGTCGCCGGGCCCAACGGGCAGGGCGTCGTGTCCAGCCCGGCCCGGCTCTGCGCCCAGATCGTGGCCCCCATCCCCCCGGCCGGGCGGATCGGCGTCGCCTCCCAGTCCGGCAACTTCGTGTCGAGCTTCGAGAACTACGCGGTGCAGACCGGCGTCGGCATCTCCCGGGCCGTGTCGGCGGGCAACGCGATCAACGTCACCGTGCCCGACTACCTCGACTTCTACGCCTCCGACGACGCCACCGCCGTCGGCCTCGCCTACGTCGAGGGCATTGTCGACGGCCGCGGCTTCGCCGACCGGATGACCTCGGTCGCCACCCGCAAGCCCGTCGTCGTGGTCAAGGGCGGGGCGACCGCCGGCGGCCAGCGGGCCGCCGCCTCGCACACCGGGTCCCTCGCCTCCGACGACCGGGTCTTCGACGGGGTGGCCTCCCAGGCCGGGATCAACCGGGCCGCGACGGTCGAGGAGGCCTTCGAGGCCGCCGCCACCTTCGCGACCCAGCCGCTGCCCCGGGGGAACCGCACCGTCGTGCTCACCACCGTCGGCGGCTGGGGCGTCGCCGCTGCCGACGCGATCAGCCACACCGACCTCGAGCTCGCCACGCTGCCCGAGGACCTGTTCGACTCCATCGACCACCTCCTGCCGCCCCGCTGGAGCCGCAACAACCCGATCGACCTCGCCGGCGGCGAGACCCGGGACACCATCCCCGAGATCATCGACCTCGTGACCCGGCACCCCGACGTCGACGCCGTCCTCTACCTGGGCATCGGCATCCAGTCGAACCAGGCGGCCCTGCTGCGCACCGGGGGGTTCTTCCCGGACCACGGGCTCGAGCGCATGGCCGGGTTCCACGAGCGCCAGGACGCCCGCTACGCCGAGGCCGCCTGCGACGCCTCGGAGGCGTACGGCAAGCCGGTCCTGGTCGCGACCGAGCTCGCCGTCACCCACCCGGACAACCCCGGGCCGCGCACGGTCCGCGAGCGCGGCCGGCTCTGCTACGCCTCGGCCAACCGCGCCGTCGCCGCGCTCGACCACCTGTGGCGCTACCGGCGCTGGCGTGACGCCCGCGGCCTCGACTGAGGCCGGCCCGTCGACCCCCGGTCGGCGAGGCCGAGCCCCGGGCGGCCGCTGACGTGCCCGGCAGCCACCTGCGGTCCCGACGCGCCCGCGCGCTGGGCCGGGCCCGGACGGTCGCCACGGTCGGCCTGCCCGTCGCCGTGCTCGTGCTCCTGCTGGGCGGCGCACTCGGCGCCGTCGCATCCCTCGGCCCGCCACCCCGGGCCGCCGCCGCGCTCGCCCCGGACCGGGTCCCCCCGGCCGTGCCGCTGCTCGACCTGCGCCGGGACCTCGCCCCGCTGGCCGACGCGGCCGCCGACCGCGCCCTGCAGCGGGCGCTCGACGCCCAGGTCGCCGCGCTCCCGCCCGACACCTGCCTGGTGGTGCGCACCGACGACGTCGACTACGAGCACCGGGCCGACGACCCGCAGGTGCCGGCGTCGGCCCAGAAGCTGCTCACCGGGGTCGCCGCCCTCTCGGCGCTCGGCACCGACGTCCGGTACGTCACCCGGCTCGGCACCGGGACCGCGCCCGTGGACGGCGTCGTGTCCGGCGACGTCGTCCTCGTCGGTGGCGGCGACCCCGTCCTGGCCACGGGCGCCTACGCCGCGCGCTTCGCCAACCAGCCCCAGCTGCTGACCGACCTCGCCGTCCTCGCCGACGCCGTCGCCGCAGCCGGCGTCACGCGCGTCACCGGGTCGGTGCTCGCCGACGAGCGCCGGTACGACCAGGAGCGGTACCACCCGGCCTGGCCCCGCCGCTTCGTCGTCCAGGACCAGACGGGCCCCCTGTCCGCCCTCGCCGTCAACGACGGCTTCGCCGCGTGGCCCGCCGAGGGAGCGACCCCGGTCGAGCCGGCCGCCGACCCCGCCGTGCTCGGTGCCCAGGTCCTGCTGGGACTGCTCGCCGAGCGCGGCATCGCGGTCGAGGGAGGCGCGGGGCGGGTGGCCCCGGACGCGCCGGCCCCGCCCGTGGTGCTGGCCGAGGTGGCGTCGCCGCCGCTCGGCGAGGTCGTGGCCCAGCTGCTGCGCGAGTCCGACAACGCGACCGCCGAGCTCGTCCTCAAGGAGCTCGGGCTGCGCCTGCGGGGCGAGGGCACCTTCGCGGCCGGCGCCGGCGCGGTCGCCGACGTCCTGGCCGCCGAGGGCCTCGACGTCGCCGACGCCGTCGTCGTCGACGGCTCGGGGCTCGCCCCCGGGAACGCGGCGTCCTGCACGCTGCTCGCCGACCTGCTCGACCACCCGCCCACACGGGCCGAGGTCCGCGACGGCCTCGCCGTCGCCGGGCGCACCGGCACGCTCGCCCGGCGCTTCGTCGGCACGCCCCTCGAGGGACGGGTGCGGGCCAAGACGGGCACGCTCAACCAGGTGACCAGCCTCGTCGGCACCGTCGAGGGCGCGGACGGGACCACGGTGCGGTTCGCGCTCGTCGTGAACGTGCCCGAGCCCGCCGTGATCCAGGCGGGCACCGTGGCGGCCCAGGCCGACCTGCTCGCCGTCCTCGCCGCCCACCCCGCCCGTCCCGACCTGTCGGACCTCGCGCCCGCGGCGCAGCGAGGGGGCGACGGCGGGCGGCCGGGGGAGGGGCCGTAGGGTCCCCGGCATGGCCGTGCTCCCCATGTTCCCCCTCGGCACGGTCCTGTTCCCGTCCCTCGTGCTGCCCCTGCACCTCTTCGAGCCCCGGTACCGCCGGCTGATCCAGGACGTCCTCGAGCCGAGCGACGGCGGCACCCCGGAGTTCGGCGTCTGCCTCATCGAGCGGGGCGCCGAGGTCGGCGGTGGCGACGTCCGCGCCGCCGTCGGGTGCGTGGCCGCCGTGCAGGACGCCACCGAGCTGCCCGACGGGCGGTGGGCCATCGTCACCGTCGGCACGCGCCGGATCCGGGTCAACGCGTGGCTGCCCGACGACCCCTACCCGCTCGCCGACGTCGACGACCTCCCCGATCCGCCGCCCACGGAGGAGGAGGTCGCCCTCCTGCCCGCCGTGACCGCCCGGCTCCGCACCTGCCTGGCCAAGGCCTCCGAGCTGGGGCTGAGCGCCACACCGGCCACGATCGAGCTGTCCGAGGACCCGGTCCTGGCCAGCCACCAGGCCGCCGCGCTGGCCCCGATCGCCACCATCGACCAGCACGAGCTGCTCGCCGCGCCGACCGTCGGGCTCCGCCTGGCGCGCCTCGACGCCCTCCTCGCCGACGCCGACGAGGCCCTCGGGCTGCGCCTCGCCACCGAGGGCGAGGGACCCGAGGACGACCCCGGGTGGTTGCCGCCGGGTCCGGGCAGCGGGTAGAACCGCCCGAACCCGACGAGGAGCACCGTGGCAGCCACCCAACCGACCCCCTCCGAGCGCCGCAAGGGCGACAAGAGCGTGACGACCGTGCTCGCCGAGCTGTGGGCCATGTCCGTCGCCTACGCCAAGCAGGAGATCAAGGACCCGCTCGACGGCCTGGCCAAGACGGTCCTGTGGGGCGTCGTCACCATGGTCCTGCTCGGCCTCGGCTCCATCCTGCTCGCCGTCGGCGGGCTCCGCGCCCTGCAGACCGAGACCGGGTCGACCTTCACCGGCAACCTGTCGTGGGCCCCGTACGGCATCGTGCTGGCCGGCGCCATCATCGTGCTCGGCCTCGTCGGCACCGTCGTCACCAGGGGGAAGAAGAAGTGAGCACCACCACCGAGGGACCCACCGGCACCGGACCCGACGGCGCCATCACCCGCGACGACCTCGAGGCCAAGCTCCGCGAGCTGTCCGACGACGTCTCCGAGACCACCGAGACGGCCAAGTCCTACGCCATGGCCGCGGCCGTGGGCGTCGGTCTGCTGATCTTCGCCATCGCCTTCCGGGCCGGCAAGAAGCGGGGCCGGCGCCGCTCGACCGTGGTCGAGATCCGACGGATCTGACGGTGCCCGACGCCGGTTCGGTCTCCCGGGTCGCCCGGATCATGGCCTTCGCCGAGGTGCGCGGGCGCGACAAGGGCCTGCGCGGCGCCTCGAGCGCATGGATGGCGGCCTGGGTGCTCGCCACGGGCTACCGCTACCTGAAGCGGATGACCGCGCCCGACCCCGTCGTGGTCCGCGAGCGCCTCGAACCCGGTCAGCAGCTGGTGATCTCCCACTTCCCGGCCGACGCCTCGCCCGAGCCCCTGCCCGAGGCGCGGCGGCGTCGGCGACGCCGCTGAGCCATCCGGCCCCGGCCCGGCGCCGACCCAAGTTCTCCTGGGGCGCCGGGCGCGCCAAGATGGGACCTCCCATGAAGGTCCTGCTCCGCAACCCCAGCCGAGAGGTCGAGGTCGACGGCCCGCTGCGCGTGCTCACGCTCCTGCAGCGCCTCGACATCCCCCGCGAGTCCGTGCTCGTCATCCGCGACGGCGAGCTCGTCCCCGGCGACGCCGAGCTCGGCGCCGACGACGTGGTCGAGATCCGCCCGGTCATCTCCGGGGGTGCCTGAGTGAAGTGCCGGACCTGCCGGGGCCCCGCCGTCCTGGACCTCCCCGCCCACAACGCCAACTTCTGCCCCGAGCACCTCGTCGCCTTCTGCCACGAGCAGGTGCGCCGGGCCATCGACCGCTTCGACATGCTGGCCCCCGACGACCGCGTGCTGGTCGCCGTGTCGGGCGGCAAGGACAGCCTGGCGCTGTGGGACATCCTCGTGGCCCTCGGCTACGAGGCCGACGGCTTCGTGATCGGGCTCGGCATCGGCGAGTACTCCGACGCCTCCACCGAGCGGACACGGGCCTTCGCCGCCGAGCGGGGGCTGACCCTCCACGAGACGTCGCTGCGCGACGACCACGGCTTCGACGTGCCCACCGCGGCCGCCGTCACCCGCCGGGTGCCCTGCTCGGCGTGCGGGCTGTCCAAGCGGCACCTCTTCGACCGGGCCGCGCTCGACGGCGGCTACGACGCGGTGGCCACCGGGCACAACCTCGACGACGAGGCCGCCGTGCTGTTCGGCAACGCCCTGCGCTGGAACACCGAGTACCTGGCCCGGCAGCGACCCGTCCTCCCCGCCCGGGACGGCTTCCCCCGCAAGGTGAAGCCCCTCGTCCGCCTCGGCGAGCGGGAGATGGCCGCCTACTGCGTCGTCCGCGGCATCGACTACATCGTCGAGGAGTGCCCCATGGCCGCGGGGAACAAGCACATCCGCTACAAGGAGGCCCTCAACGCCGTGGAAGCCGGATCCCCGGGGGCGAAGCACGCCTTCTACCACGAGTTCCTGTCCAAGGCGGCCGACCGCTTCGTCGACGAGCCCCACGGGGACACGACCGACGGCGGCGCCACGGGGACGGGCACCTGCGCCCGCTGCGGGTCGCCGTCGACGAACGACGTGTGCGCGTTCTGCCTCCTCGTCGAGCGCACGGCCGACGCCGAGCCCGTGCCCGTCGAGCTGGTCCGGGGACGGCGCCGGTGACCGGCCCCGCCGCCGTCTCGGGGCGGGTCGAGGGCGAGGACCCCGAGCGCCGCTTCCGCATCGGCGACGACGTCCTGCTGATCGACCGGAAGCGCCGCCGCTACCTGGTCACGCTGGCCGAGGGCGGCGAGTTCCACAGCCACGCCGGCGTGCTCTCCCACGACGACCTGCTCGGCTCGGTCGAGGGCACCACCTACCGCACGACGCACGGGCAGTGGCTGCTCGCCCTGCGCCCCACGCTGAACGACATCGTCCTCAAGATGCCGCGGGGCGCGCAGGTCATCTACCCCAAGGACATCGGCCCGATCGTGATCATGGCCGACATCCAGCCCGGGGTCCGGGTGCTCGAGTCGGGCGTCGGCTCGGGCGCCCTCTCGATGGGCATGCTCCGCGCCGGGGCCGACATCGTGGGCTACGAGCTGCGGGAGGACTTCGCCGAGCGCGCCCAGGCCAACGTCGCCCGCTTCGCCCCGGCCGTGGCCGACCGGTACCGGGTCGAGATCCGCGACTGCTACGAGGGCATCGACGAGGAGAACCTGGACCGCATCGTGCTCGACCTGCCCGAGCCGTGGCAGGTCGTGCCCCACGCCGAGACCGCGCTGCGGCCCGGGGGCATCCTCGTGGCCTACACGCCCACCATCGGCCAGGCGGCGCGCCTGCGCGAGACGCTGGCCGGCTCCCGGTTCTCCTTCGAGGAGACCCTCGAGGTGCTCCAGCGCGGCTGGCACATCGAGGGCCAGTCGGTCCGTCCCGACCACCGGATGGTGGCCCACACCGGGTTCCTCACCTCGGCTCGGCTGCTCGCCGGCTGAGCCTGCGGCGGTGGCCCGGCCCGTGGAACGAACCGACCCGTGAACCTGCTCGACCTGCTGCTGTGCGGGTTCGTCCTGCTGGCCGCCGTGGGCGGGTACCGGCTGGGGTTCCTGACCCGGGTCGTGTCGTGGTTCGGCATGGGCCTCGGCCTGTTCCTCTCGGCCCGCTCGCTGCCCTGGCTCTTCGACCAGCTCGACGGGCAGTCGCCGAGCAGCCTCCTGCTGCTCGCCGGGATCGTCCTGCTGCTCGGCTCGATGGTCGGGCAGGCCATCGGCGTCGTCGTCGGCGCCCAGCTCCGGGTCAACCTGCCCTCCGACGAGTGGATCGTGCTCGACCGCCTCCTCGGTGCCGTCGCCGGCCTGCTCGGCGTGGTCGCAGCCCTGTGGCTCCTGCTCCCGACCATGGCCGAGATCCCGGGGACGGTGTCCGAGCAGGCGCGCAACTCGGTCCTGGCCCGCACGGTCGACCGCCTCCTGCCCGACGCGCCCGACACCCTCGTCGCCCTCCGTCGCCTCGTCGGCGAGGACCAGTTCCCCCGGGTCTTCGACGCCATCACGCCGGCGCCCGACGTCGGCCCGCCCCCGGCCGACCCCGGCATCGGGGCCGACGTCGTGGCCGCGGTCAGCCCGTCGGCGGTGAAGATCACGGGCGTGGCCTGCAACCGGGTCCAGGAGGGGAGCGGCTTCGTCACCCTCGGCACCGACGTGGTCGTCACGAACGCCCACGTCGTCGCCGGCCAGGACGACCCCCGGGTCGAGCGCGACGACGGCCAGATCCTCGACGCCCGCGTCGTGGTGTTCGACCCGAACCGCGACCTCGCCGTGCTGCGCGTGCCCGGCCTGTCCCGGAACCCGCTCCCCGTCGTCGACGGCGGCGAGGGCGCGACGGGCGGCGTGTTCGGGCACCCCGGCGGTGCGCCGCTGCGGATCCAGCCCTTCGCGGTGGCCGAGGAGGTGCGGGCCGTGGGCACCGACATCTACGACCAGCAGCGGACCGAGCGCGAGGTCCTGATCCTGGCCTCGTCGCTGCGCCCGGGCGACTCGGGCTCCCCGCTCGTCGACGGTGCGGGCCGCGTCGTCGGCGTCGCGTTCGCCATCGCCCCCGACGACCCGAACGTCGCCTACGCCCTCGACGTGGTCGAGCTCCAGGCCGTGCTGTCCCAGGACCTCGTCACCGAGGTCGACACCGGCCCGTGCCTCCGGTGAGCGACCACGCCGGCGTGGACGGCCCGGAGGGCGCGGGTCCTCCGGAGGACGTCGCCGTGGCGGGGACGACGGGCCTCGTGCCCCTCGAGCGCCGGGTGCTGCGCCTGTGGCGGATCCGCGCCGCGCTCGTCGTGGTCCCGCTGGCACTGGCCGCCGGCGCGGTCGGCGCCCTCGCGGTCGGCGGCTCGGCCGGCGTGGGCATCGGCGTCGCCGCCGCCCTGGTCGGGGGCGCCGTCGCCGTGGGCTGGACGACCCTGGTGTGGGGCGCCTGGCGGTTCCGGGTCGGCGCCGAGGCCCTCGAGCTCCGCCACGGCGTGTGGACGCGGGTCGAGTCGACCATCCCGTACCACCGGGTCCAGCACATCGACCTCGAGGCCGGTCCGCTCGAGCGGCGCCTCGGGCTCACGTCGCTCGTGCTGCGCACCGCGTCGGCGTCGTCGGACTCGGTCGTGCCCGGGATCGACGCCGGCCACGCCGAGGCCCTCCGGACCCGGATCCTCGCCCTCGTCGGCGAGGGCGAGGGCGTGTGACCACCCCTCCGGTCCCGCCCCCGCCCGGCACGGGTCCGGCACCGGGTGCGATCCCGGACCTGTCCGAGCCCCGACGCACGTCGCCGCTGGCCGTGCTGCTCGTCTCCGTCCGGACCGACGC
The DNA here is from genome assembly GCA_964497795.1 of uncultured Acidimicrobiaceae bacterium. Taxonomy (GTDB): domain Bacteria; phylum Actinomycetota; class Acidimicrobiia; order Acidimicrobiales; family Salinilacustritrichaceae; genus Salinilacustrithrix. Next base: position 50,436 of record CAZCEZ010000014.1, read on the forward strand.
CCTCCGCCAGGGCCTGCCCGCCCTCGTCGTGGCCGTCTCCTCGGGCCGCTTCCTCCTCGTGGGCGGGCTCCTGCTCGTCGCGCTCCTCGCCGGCAACGCCCTGGCCTGGTGGCGGCGGACCTGGTCCTTCGACGGCGCCGTCCTGCACCTCGACGAGGGCGTGCTCACCCGGGCCGAGCGGCGGATCCCCGTCGAGCGGATCCAGCACGTCGAGCTCGAGCGGTCGCTGCGTCACCAGCTGTTCGGCCTCGCCGGGGTGCGGGTCGAGACCGCGGGCGGGGGCGACGCCGAGCTCCGCCTGGATGCCATCCCCCGTCCCGAGGCCGAGGGGCTCCGCGCCGCCGTGGCCCGGGTGCGACCCGGCGTCGCCGCCGAGGACGCAGCCGCCGCCCACACCCAGGGGGCCTCGCCGGTGGCCTCGCCCCCGGTCGCCGTCGACGACGCCGGCCGTCCGTTGCCCCCACCACCCGGCGCCGGGGACGTCCGCGACGGCGACGAGGTCCTCGTCCGCCTCACGCCGGGGCGGCTGCTCCTGGCCGGCGTGACCGGCCCGGAGGTGGCCTCCGTGCTCGCCGCGGTCGCCGTCGGGCTGTCCACCCTCGACGAGATCGGCCTCGACCCCGAGCGCCTCGACGGCGTCGACCTCGGACGCGTCGCGCTCGCCCTCCTCCTCGTCGTCGCCGTCCCCGCGTGGTTCCTCGCCGCCGGGCTCGTGTCGGTGGTGACGCGGTGGGACCTCACGGCCCGCCTGCGCGACGACGAGCTCCACGTGACCTACGGCCTGCTGACCCGGCGCGAGCTGGTGATGCGCATCGAGCGCGTGCAGGAGGCCCGCATCGTCCAGCGCCCGCTGCTCCGCCCCTTCGGCCGGGCCGACCTGCGGCTGCGCAGCGCCGGGTCCGGGACCGCCGACCGGTCGAAGGTGGCCGTGCCGGTGCTCTCCTCCGACGAGATCGACCGGATCCTGGCCCGGGTGCTGCCCGGGGCCGTGCCCGCCCCACCGCTGCTGCCGGCGCCGCCCGCGGCCCGGGCCCGCTCCCTCGTGCGCGGCGCCGGCGTGGGCGCCGTCGTCGGCGGCCTGGCTGCGGTGCTGGTCGGTCGCCCGCTCGGGATCGCTGCCGGCGCGGCGCTCGGGCTGGTCGTGCTCTCGCTCGGCGTGGCCCTCGGCGAGTCGCGGCACCGGAACCTGGGGTGGGCCGAGGCCGGGGGCGTGCACCGGAGCCGCACCGGCGTGCTCGGCCGCCACACCCACGTCGTGCCCGCAGCCCGGGTCCAGTCGGCGCGCACGGTGTCGACGTGGTTCCAGCGCCGACGGGGACTGGCTCGCGTGGCCGTCGACCTCGCCGGGTCCAGCGGCGTCGTCGTGGACCGCGACGAGCGCGAGGCCCGGGCCATCGCGTCGGCGCTCGTCCGCCGACCCTGAGCCCGTCCCCGCCGCGGCGGGTCCGGGCCCGGACGCGCCGGAGGCGGGCCCGTGGGCCCGCCTCCGTCAGTACCGGGTCCTGCGCCGGCCGATGGCTCGGCCGGTGCGGCCGCCGCCGTGGGCGGCGATCAGACCTCGATGAAGATGCACTCGCCGGGGCACTCCTCGGCGGACTCGATGGTGGCCTCCTCCTGGCCGGCGGGCACGGGCGCCACGGCCTCGGCCCCACCGGGGTCGGAGAGGATCTTGTCGCCGTCCTTGACGTAGGCCAGGCCGTCGTCGAGGAGCGCGAAGACGTCGGGGGCGATCTCCTCGCAGAGACCGTCGCCCGTGCAGAGATCCTGATCGATCCAGACCTTCATGTCGGTGTCGCCCTTCCTCGTGGTTCTGGGAGCGTCGACGCCGACCCTCGTGGTCGGCGCCTTCCTGCGGTCACCCTACCGAAGCGGGGAATTGACGCGGCAACTCCCGCGGAAAGTGCGCGGTGCCTGCCCGACCCGCCCGACATCCGTCGCGGACGGCCGACCGCGTCCGGGTTGCGTCGGAACCCGTCCGGGGCAGGTGTATGGTCCGCGGAGAGGCTGGTGCACGCCGCAGCGAGGGAGTGGAAGATGGCCGGAACCGAAGGGAGCGACGCCGAGCTCGGCGTCCTCCGCGACCAGATCGAGGCCCTCGAGCAGGAGGTCCTCGCCCTCCGCAAGCGCCTCCAGGACGCGCCAAAGCGCGTGCGCACGCTCGAGGAGCGGCTCCTGGAGACCAAGGGGCAGCTGTCGCAGGCCGTGTCGCAGAACGAGAAGCTCTCCTACACCCTGCGCGAGGCCCGCGAGCACATCGCCGCCCTGCGCGAGGAGGTCGAGAAGCTCACCCAGCCGCCGTCGGCCTACGGGACGTTCCTGCGCATGAACGACGACGGCACCGCCGACGTCCACGCCGGGGGCCGCAAGATGCGGGTCGCCGTGCACCCCGAGCTCGTCGACGACGTCGACGCCCTGCCCCAGGGCGCCGAGGTCGTGCTCAACGAGTCGTTCTCGATCATCCTGAGCCGCTCGCCCGAGGGCCAGGGCGAGGTCGTGACCCTCAAGGAGATCCTCGAGGACCGTCGCCGGGCACTCATCGTGGGCCGGGCCGACGAGGAGCGCGTCGTCGAGATGGTCGACGAGCTCATCGGGACCCGGCTCCGGTCGGGCGACACGATGCTCCTCGACCCCCGCTCCGGCCTCCTGCTCGAGAAGCTTCCCCGCCCCGAGGTGGAGGAGCTGGTGCTCGAGGAGGTGCCCGACGTCCGCTACGAGGACATCGGCGGTCTCGACGAGCAGATCGAGCAGATCGCCGACGCGGTCGAGCTCCCCTTCATGCACCAGGACCTGTTCGCCGAGTTCGAGCTCCCCGCGCCCAAGGGCATCCTGCTCTACGGCCCGCCCGGCTGCGGCAAGACGCTCATCGCCAAGGCGGTGGCGAACAGCCTCGCGACCAAGGTCGCCGAGTCCACGGGCAACGAGGCCCGCTCGTTCTTCCTGAACATCAAGGGCCCCGAGCTGCTCAACAAGTACGTCGGCGAGACCGAGCGCCAGATCCGCCTCGTGTTCCAGCGGGCCCGCGAGAAGAGCGAGGAGGGGTGGCCGGTCATCGTCTTCTTCGACGAGATGGACTCGATGTTCCGGACCCGCGGGTCGGGCATCTCCTCGGACATGGAGTCCACGATCGTCCCCCAGCTCCTCGCCGAGATCGACGGCGTCGAGTCCCTCAAGAACGTCATCGTGATCGGCGCCTCGAACCGCGAGGACATGATCGACCCGGCCATCCTGCGGCCCGGCCGCCTCGACGTGA
>CAZCEZ010000015.1:0-2315 GCA_964497795.1 uncultured Acidimicrobiaceae bacterium
CGACGACCACCGAGGCGGCCGACGAACCGGCGACGACCACCACCGAGGCGGCCGAGGAGCCGGCGACGACGACGACGGCGGCTCCGACCACGACGACGCCGCCGGACGTGGAACCTGAAGCCGAGGTCGAGGGTTCGGGCGACGACGCCCCCACGGACCCCGCTGGCGTCGTGCGTGACCCAGCTCCCGAGGGCACCGTGATCGTGGCCGAGGGCGAGCACTTCTGGTCCATCGCCGAGCGCGTCGTCCTCGATGCCGATCCCGACGCCGACCTGGCCGAGGTGACGGCCTACTGGGCCGCCCTCGTCGAGGTCAACGCCGAGCGGCTCCCCGAGCCCGGCAACCCGGACCTGCTCTTCCCCGGGCAGGAGCTCGTCCTCCCCTCGGCGTCACTGGTCCCGTGACCACCGGGCCCGTCGACGACGGGTCGACGCCGTCTTGGAGGAGCGTCGTCCGAGCCGGCTACGAGCGTGGCCAGCACCTGTCGGCGGTCGGGCCCGGCGATGTGGAGCGGCACATCGCCCACGCCGATGCGCTCGCCGACGCCCTCGATGCGCCCGGGGAGGCGCTGGACCTGGGGTCGGGCGCCGGGATCCCGGGCTTGGTGCTCGCCGGACGGTGGCCCGAGTCCCGCTGGACCCTGCTGGATGCAGCGAGGCGTCGCACGGTGCTCCTGGAGGCCGTGGTCGAGGAGCTGGGCTGGGGCGCGCGGGTGTCCGTGATCCACGGGCGGGCGGAGGACCTCGGGCGCTCGCCCGACCATCGGGGTCGCTACGACCTCGTGACTGCCCGCTCCTTCGGCCCACCGGCGGTGACGGCCGAGTGCGGGGCCCCGCTCCTGCGCCTCGGAGGGGTCCTCGCCGTGTCCGAGCCCCCGGACGTGCCCGAGGACCGGTGGGATCCCGTGGGCCTCGAGCCGCTCGGACTGGCGCTGCTGCCGGCTCGGCCCGGCCTGCAGCGCCTCGAGCTCGTCGCGGAGCCCGAGGCTCGGTTCCCTCGCAAGGCCGGCATCCCGGCCAAGCGGCCCCTGTTCTGACACGAGACCCCTGGCTGGCGACGCAGAGGTTCCACGTGGAACGTCTGCACCGACGCCCACCGGCGGTCGCGCCACGCAGACCGTTCCGTGGCGACGGCCACGGGGCTGGGGCGGGGTGGACCCGAGGCGGCCCCCTGGCGTGGCGGCGGCCCTGGGGGAGCGGCCGGGCGGGGCGGTGATGTGGACCGGGACGGGTCTCGCATCGTGGTGCGGGGTTCGAGCGTGTCGCCAGCGTGGCGACGGGCGGTGACGCCGCGGGGTGCAGAGGTGCAGCCGAGCCGGACGGGTGACCGGCGAGGCCGGTGCCGGATGCGTGTTCCACGTGGAACGTCGTCGAACCGGCTCATCAGTGGGGCCCGGTGGACGGAGAGGGCATCCCACGATGCGCTCGGACTCGGTTCGGTGCTCGACGCCCGTCGGCGTGGCGGTGTGGACTGCGGCTCCGGGGCTGCGGTCGGTGTGCAGCGCGTGACAGGCCGAGGGGACCAACGGAGCCGGAGGTGGTGGTCCGCCGAGCTGGAGAGGAGCGAGTGGAGGAGGCGGGACACGCGTCGACCGTCCGCAGTGGTCGGGTCCCCGGAGCGGCCACTCCGCCGAGCGCTGGTCCCCACCGAACGCTGGCTCCGGGCGAGCGTCCCGCCCCGGTCGCCTGACGACCCTGATGTTCCACGTGGAACGAAGGGTGGAGCGCTGCCGAGTCGAGTGGGAACCGGTCGGGCCGGATCGAGCACCGCTGGCGGGGCGAGTCGGTGCGGTCGAGGGTCATGCCCTCGACCGGACGGCGCACGGCCGGCCGGTGGAGTCCGAGGGCATGGCGGACCGGGGGGACGAGGCGCAGCAGGTGGCGTGCCGCTCCCCCGCGTGCGGTGCGGTGCGGTGACCGCTTGCCTGGTTCGCAGGGCAGTTGCCCCGGGGGTCGAGCTGCGTCCGTCCGGTGAGCCGTGTGCGTCGCTCGACGGGTCCCTGCGCCGACTGACCATCGCAGGCGAGTCCCGAAAGGCCACACGGCGTGCGGGGCGGTCGCCGGGTGAGCGATCGCATGATCGGCGTGCCGCACGAGGGTGGTGGGGTCCAACGGATGGGCCTGGATGCTCCTGGTCGGTCTGGCTGGCCTCGATCCGGAGTGGAGGGTCCCGCCAGGTCGTGCTGGGGGCCGCGGTGCGACGTTGGGGTGCCGGGCCACCGGTGCTCCATCGGTCTGTCGCCCGGCGCGGTGGTGGGGTTGGTCGTGCTCGCATCGCATCTCCAGATCCGGGGTGTGGAGGCGATGCGAGGACGG
>CAZCEZ010000015.1:2415-44235 GCA_964497795.1 uncultured Acidimicrobiaceae bacterium
GTCGTGCTGCGCCGGGTCGGCTGAGCGGCGTCGATCCGTACCGCGGGAGGTCGAGGGGCGTGCAGGCGTCGGCATGGGCATGGCAGGGAGTCGTCGCTGCCCCCGGGACTGGCGACGGCTGGTCGGCCGCCGACACCTGGAGGAAGGGGTGGAGGGCACGCCGGCCATCCCTCTGGGACCGGGGATGGGAGGTGGTCGGGGTGGCCGCGGACCCAGGGCCGGGAGCCCCGTGCGGAACGGTGCTGCGATCGGGCGTGCTGCCCGGATCGACCTGGCGCCGGCGTGTGCCGGTCGCACACCGGGCCGTTGGGGTCGTCCGAGGGGGTGGCGTGCGCTCGTTCATCGTCGGTCGACGTAGCGGCACCGTCCCTCCGCGAGAGGTCGGCGATGAGGCGGTGCGGTCGGTGTTCCACGTGGAACACCGACGGCGAGGGGGTTCCGTTGTTCCACGTGGAACAGCGACGCCGAGGTCCAGCGCCTCGACGAAGCCGGAGATCATGGGCGGAGCGGGGGTGATCCAGGCGTCGTCGGTGTTCCACGTGGAACGCGCAGCGCCTTTGGACGCCGCGTTCCACGTGGAACAACCCTCGACCGGTACTTGACCTCGGGGTCCCCGACGACCCACCATGAGCGCATGTCCGGCGCCGATGACTCCCTGGTGGATCGAGGAGCGGCCATCTTCGCCCAGCTCCGGGAGCAGGTCGCCGACGACGTCGACGAGACCGCCGACGGGCCGACAGGGGATGCGCAGGAGCCCGAGGTGGACGCGCTCGCCGAGGCCGAGGAACCGGCCGACGAGACGCCTGACGGCGACCTGGAGGAGGTCGCCGATCTGGCCGAGGTCGCCGAGGCGGCGTGGCAGGACGGCGTGACCAACCGCCCCGATCCTGCGCTCGCCGACGCCCTGGAGGACGGCGACGCAGCAGGGGCCGGCGCCGTCCCGTCCACCCAGCCGGAGGTCGAGGTCGCCGACGACCCGCTGCCCACGGACCTCGACGCCGTGGCGGACGAGGTCGAGGCCGTCGTCCCGCCGGCCGAGCCGATCGCGGAGACGACCCCGGCGACCCCGACGGCGCCCCCTGCGCCCCGTCCCGTCCGGATGCCCGAGGACGTCCTCGCCGTGGGGAACGAGCAGCCGAGGGCGGGCACGTCCGGTTCGACGGCACCGGCCGGCGCCGTGGACGCGGCCGGCCACGCACTCCCCCGCATCATGGCTGTGGCGAACCAGAAGGGCGGGGTGGGCAAGACGACGACGGCGGTCAACCTGGCCGCTGCCCTCGCCGACGCCGGGTACCGGACCCTGGTCGTGGACCTCGACCCCCAGGGCAACGCGTCGACGGGTCTGGGCATCAACATCCGAGACCTGCAGCTGTCGATGTACGACGTCATCATCCACGAGGCCTCGATCGACGACACGATCGAGGCCACGGCGATGAAGAACCTCTTCGTCGCACCGGCGAGCCTCGACCTGGCCGGCGCCGAGATCGAGCTCGTCCCGGCCTTCTCCCGGGAGCTCCGTCTCCGGCACGCCCTCGACGAGGTCCGGGACGCCTTCGACTACGTCCTCATCGACTGCCCGCCCTCGCTCGGGCTGCTGACCGTCAACGGCCTCGCCGCGGCATCCGAGGTCCTCGTCCCGATCCAGTGCGAGTACTACGCGCTCGAGGGCCTCGGCCAGCTGCTCCGCAACGTGTCGCTGGTCCAGCGGAACGTGAACCGCACGTTGACCGTCTCGACCTTCGTCTGCGTCATGTACGACGCCCGGACCAAGCTCGCCGACCAGGTGGTGGCCGAGGTCAGGGAGCACTTCGGGGAGAAGGTGTGCCGGATCGTGATCCCGCGCACCGTGCGGCTGTCCGAGGCCCCGTCCTACGGGCAGCCCATCCTCGCCTTCGACCCGCGTTCCCGTGGGGCGATCGCCTACCGCGAGCTGGCCAAGGAGGTCAGCGGCGGCCCGGTCCCGGACCCTGCGCCGACGGTCGCGGAGTCCGGGACGTGAACCGAGCGCACCACCAGGGGGAGCGATGACCAGGAAGTCCGGCCTCGGCCGGGGCCTCGGGGCCCTGATCCCGACCGAGTACCAGGAGAACGGCGACGCCCCGGCGGCGGGTGCCGGGACGGCGATGGAGGTCCCGGTCGCGTCCGTGGTCCCCAACCCCCGCCAGCCCCGCGCCCACTTCGACGAGGAGGCGCTGGCCGGGCTCACGGCATCGATCGCCGAGCTCGGCGTGCTCCAGCCGGTGCTGGTCCGCGACGGCGGTGTCGGTGACGACGGCCAGCCCCGGTACGAGCTCATCGCCGGCGAGCGCCGCTGGCGGGCCTCGAAGCGCGCCGGCCGCCAGACGATCCCGGTCGTGGTCCGCACGGCCGAGACCGAGACGGCCCTGCTGGAGCAGGCCCTCGTCGAGAACCTGCACCGCGCCGACCTCAACCCGATGGAGGAGGCGGCCGCCTACCAGCAGCTCATCGAGGACTTCGGCCTCACCCAGGAGGCCGTGGCCAAGCGCGTGGGCAAGAGCCGGACCGCGGTGACGAACACCCTCCGGCTGTTCCAGCTGCCCCCGGGCATCCAGTCGCTCGTCGCCGAGGGGCAGCTCACGGCGGGCCACGCCCGCGCGATCCTGTCCTCACCGGACCGCGCCTTCCAGCTCGAGCTCGCCTCCCGCATCGTCCGAGACGGACTGTCGGTGCGAGAGGCCGAGGAAGCCGCCAGGAGCCACGCAACCGCCTCCGAGGGGGATGGTGCCGACCCGACGCCGAACACGCAGCAGGAGGGCTCCACGAAGGAGCGTTCTCGCGAGCCCGGGTTCCTGGAGCTCGAGCACCTGCTCGCCGACCACCTCGACACCCGGGTCTCCATCTCGGGAGGCGCCGGCGGCAAGGGACGGCTGGTGGTCGAGTTCGCCGACCTCGTCGACCTCGAGCGCATCTACCGGCAGATGGTGGGCGGCTGAGCACGGGCGGCGCCTCCAGTGGGGGGACGCCTCCCCTGGAGATCGAACGCGCGTTGTCGTCCTCCACCTGAGGTCGATGGTCTGTCCACCGTGAAGTTCACATCGACATACCCACAGGTGTGGACAAGCCTGTGGATAACCTTCGCCAGGAATGGGGGAGCGGCCGGCGGAGCTCCCGGTCGGGAGGTGCCCCGGGCCGGCGCACCTGGTCCTGCGACGGGGCTCGCCGGTCCCTGCCCAGCGGGGCGGGGTCCGAGAACGACGACGGCCGCCGGTCGGTGGACCGGCGGCCGTTGCCACGTTCGGGATGTCGGCGGGTCGCGCTCGGCGACCGACCGCCTGCAGGCCTAGAGGAACTCGGCGAGGTCCTCGAGCAGGGCGCCCTTGCCCTTGGCGCCGATCATCTTCTTGGCGGGCTGGCCGTCCTTGAAGACGATGAGCGTCGGGATCGACATGACGTCGAAGCGGCGGGCGGTGTCCTGGTTCTCGTCGACGTTGAGCTTGACGACCTTGACCTTGCCGGCCTGCTCCTCGGCGATCTCGTCGAGGATGGGGGCGATCATCTTGCAGGGGCCGCACCACTCGGCCCAGAAGTCGACGATGACGGCCTCGTCGGAGGAGCCGATGACCTCGTCGAACGTGGCGTCGGTGACTGCGCTGGCTGCCATGGGTGGACTTCCTTCGATCTCTCGTGGATGTGTGGTCTCTACAACCCGACCGGAGCGGTCGGCATTCCGGTGGGGGAGGGGGGCATGCCCCCCGGGGCCGCTACCAGTCGGTCTCGGTGCGGACCTCGTCGATGTCGTCGTTGGCCTCCAGCCAGCGCTCGGCGTCGATCGCGGCCTGGCAGCCCGACCCGGCCGCGGTGATGGCCTGCCGGTAGGTGTGGTCCTGGACGTCACCGCACGCGAACACGCCGTCGACGTCGGTGGCCGAGGCCATCTCGCCGGTGGCGCCACCGCCCACGGCGGCCCCCGTGACCAGGTAGCCGCTGTCCTCCATGGCCAGCTGGCCCTTGAACAGGTCGGTGTTGGGGCGGTGGCCGATGGCGATGAAGACACCCGAGAAGGCGCGGTCGGTGACCTCGTCGGTCTCGGTGCTGCGCAGCGTCAGGCCGGCGAGCTTGCCCGGGTTCTCGGGGTCGGTGAGGTACGCCTCGACCACGGTGTTCCACAGGAACTCGATCTTGTCGTTCTTGAAGGCCCGGTCCTGCATGATCTTCGAGGCGCGCAGCTCGTCGCGCCGGTGGATGATCGTGACCTTCGAGGCGAACTTGGTGAGGAAGGTGGCCTCCTCGATGGCGGAGTCGCCTCCGCCGACGACGGCGATCTCCTGGTCGCGGAAGAAGAAGCCGTCGCAGGTCGCGCACGTCGACAGGCCCCGGCCGATCAGCTCGTTCTCGTTGGGCAGCTCGAGCATCAGCGAGCGTGCACCGGTGGACACGATGACCGTCCGGCCCCGGTAGGTGGGCTCGGGGGCGCCGGGGTCACCGACCCACACGCCGAAGGGCCGGGCCGAGAAGTCGACCTTGGAGACCTTCTCGGTCCGGATGTCGGCGCCGAAGCGCAGGGCCTGCTCCCGCATGCCCTGCATCAGCTCGGGGCCCATCACGCCGGTGGGGAAGCCGGGGAAGTTCTCCACCTCGGTGGTCAGCATCAGCTGGCCACCGGGCTGGTCGGTCGTGGAGGACGGCTCGCCCTCGAGCACGAGCGGCTCCAGGTTGGCCCGGGCGGTGTAGATCGCGGCGGTGAGGCCGGCCGGCCCGGAGCCGATGACGATGACGTCGCGGACGGCGTCGGTGGTGGTGTCGCTCATGGTCGCTCCTGGGCGGCTCAGCGGGGGGTGGTGCGCATCTTCCGGCTGGTGACCAGGCCGAGGAGGACGAACACGAGGCCGAGGATGGTGTGGGCGGCCCAGGTGTGGGTCTCCCCGAACACGGCGTCGGGCAGGTAGACGTCCAGCGCGCGGACCGCACCGATGACGAAGATGATCGCCGCCACGGTGCCGAGGAGCACCGCGAACGCCGCGAAGATCACGTACCGGGCGATCTTGAGCGCGGGACCCGTCGTCTTGTCCCGCACCTTGCCGACCTGGGTGACGATGGCGTCGGCGGCCTGGGCGGGCCAGTCCGGCTGGGACAGCGTGGGCGCCGGAGGGGCGGGGCGGGACGGCTCGGTCGAGGCCATGGCGGCCACCCTATCCAGGGCGTCCGACGGACACGGCAGGGGGAGGGCCCGACCGCGGTGGGCCGGCGGCGCCCCGGGGTCCTAGCGTCGTGGCCGTGGTCCGCCTCCGCGTCCTGCTCGCCATGACCCTCGGCGCCCTCGTCGCGACGGCCGGCGCCCTCTTCCTCGGGGAGTACGAGTTCGACGAGGCGCTCCCCGTCGTCGCCGGCCCGATCCTGGGCCTCGTGATCGCGGAGATCGTCGTCTCGGTCGGGCGGGCCCGGTCCTGGGTCCTGGCCGTCATCGTGGCCACCTTCGCCGCCGTCGCCGTGCTGCTCGCCGGGGGCATCGACGCGAACGGCGTGGAGCCGATCAAGACCGGCGCCTACGCCAGCGCGGCCGTCGCCGCCGTCCTGGCCCTGCTCCGGGCGCGGCCGCCCCGGGGGACGGCTGCGAGCACGCCGCCGTCGGCGGCCTAGGCCAGGGCCTCGTCGACGACCACGGCGCAGCTCGCGTCGTCCACGACGACGAGGCGACGGGCGTCGGGCTCGGTCCCGTGGACCACGGCGGTCACCGGTCGGTCGTCGACCAGCACGCCGACGACGGTCACGACGGTCACCGGATCGAGGCCGAGCAGGCGCACGGCGTCGCAGGGGTCGGGGGTCGAGCCGCCCGTCCCGTCGTCGGCGGGCGCCGACTCGGCCGTGGCCCGGTCGTCGGCCACCTCGCCGTCGGCGGGGTCGTCGGGCGCGGCCGACCCGGACGACGCCTCGTCCCGGGCCAGCTGGTCGACGAGGTAGTCCGCCAGCGCGTCGGTCGAGGAGAAGCGCAGGCTCGGGGCCGCTCCGGCTCCGCCGCTCGCGTCCGGTGCGGCCTCCAGGGACTCGGCCGCGTCGAAGGCGGCGTCCCCGCCCGACTCCTCGGTGATCGCCGCGCCCGTGGGGAGCTCGGCGGCGGTGTCGACGTCGTCCTCGCCCGATCCCACGGTGCCGAGCACGCCGACGGCCAGGGCGGCGACGGCGACGGCGGCGGCCACGGCGCCCAGCGGGCTGCGCTGCCACCACGGGCGGGGGTCCTGCCGGCGGCGGCTCCCGGCCGCGGCGATCGGTGCGACGGCGGCGCCGTCCCCGGCGCGCTCCCCGGTGTCGCTGGCGTCGCCGTCCCGTCCGGCGCCGAGCGTGCCGCCGGCCACCTCCTCGTCGAAGGCGGCGAGGGCGGCGGCCCGCGCCGCGTCGAGGACCCCGGCCGGGGGCGGGGGGAGGTCGCGGACCGCGCTCCGCACCTCGGCGAAGGCGCCGAGCCGCTCGGCGAGGTCCGGCTCGCCCAGGGCGGGGTCGGTCTCGACCCGGACCACCTCCGAGGGCGTGGCCTCCCCGTCGAGGTAGGCGCTGACGACCTCGTCTCGGCCGGGCGCGGGGTCGCCGGCCCCGTCGGGGCCGGTGTCCCCGTGCGGGGCGTCGTGGCGGGGATCGCGGGGGTCGGTCATGGTCGGTCGCTTGGACGGTCGGACGTGGGCGGCTGGTTCCCCAGCAGCTCGGCGAGGCGGGCGCGGCCCCGGGAGATGCGCGAGCGCACGGTGCCGGGGGGCACGTCCAGGATGGCGGCGATCTCCGCGTAGTCGTGGCCGCCCAGGTCCCGGAGCACGACCGGGACGCGGAACTCCTCGGGCAGCTGGCCGAGCGCGGCGTCGACGGTGAGCCGGTCGGCGACGGCGACGTCGGTCGGCGCGCCCGGGTCCACGGTCGCCCGCCCGCCGGCGTCGTCGTCGTCGGGCAGGCCGGGATCCGGCCGGCGTCGGCGTCGGCGGAGCTCGTCCAGGCAGGCGTTCGTCGCGACCCGGTGGGCCCAGGTGGTGAACCGGGCGCGCCCGTCGAAGGTCGAGAGGCGACGCACGATGAGGACCATGGCCTCCTGGCAGGCGTCGGCCGCGTCGGCGTCGTTGCCGGCCAGGCGCCGGCACACGGCCCAGATCCGGTCCTGGTGCCGGCGCAGGAGCGCGTCCATGGCGGCGCGGTCCCCGCCCTGGGCCGCGGCCACCAGCTCCTCGTCGGTGCGGTCCTCCGCACGGTGCGCTGCGGGCACGATCGCGGGAGCGTACCGAGCAGGTGGTCGCCGGGTGCCGACCACCGGCTGGGCAGCCCGCCGTCGGGGCCTCAGGTGCCGAGGACGACGATCTCCGCGAGCTCGAGGGTCACGCCCGGGTCGTCCCCGAGGTCGGTGACCCAGACGAGCAGCCGGTCCCCGGAGCCGACCACGTCGACCTCGGTCCGCCCCTCGCCAGCGCTGCTCACCGCGCCCGAGGGCTCGCCCCACCCGCTGCGGGTCGGGGCTGCGTCGGAGGCGACGTGGACGGTGGCGGCCCAGCCCCGGTCGGGGGACGTGATGCGCACCTCGGAGACGTCGACGGCCCGCTCCAGGGTCAGGACGAGGCCGACGCCGGGCTTGAGCTCGCCGAAGGCGCGCGAGTCGTAGCGCTCGGTCGTCCACGCGGTGGCGAGGTCGCCGTCGACGGCCAGGGGTGCCTCGTCGTCGTGCTCGCGCCCGTCGCCGGCGGGGTCGAAGGCGGCGATGCCGACCACGGCGACCGGCTCGGGGTCGGCCCGGCCGTCCCCGCCGCCGGGCGCGACCCGCTCCACGAGGTCGAACAGCTCGCGGCGGGCCTCGGTGCCGCCGATGAGGGCCCAGGCGAGGCCGAGCGCGATGGCCACGATGCTGACCACGGCGGCGGGCACGAGCCAGGACCGCTCGGCCCGGGCGAAGGACGGGGCGTCGCCGACGACGGTGGCGTCGGCGGCCACGTCGACGGTGGCCAGGACCTCGTCGCCCTCGGTCGCGCACCGCTGCAGGTCCGCCCACAGCGACGCGGCGGAGGGGTGGCGGTCCTCGGGGTCGGTCGCCAGCGCGCGCATGACGATCGAGTCGAGCTCCGTGGGGACGGTGCGCAGCACGGCGCGGGGGCGCTCGGGCATCGCCGTGAGCCGGGCGGTGGCGGTGGCGAGGTCGTTGTCGCCCTCGAAGGGCGGGCGTCCGCAGAGCATCTCGTACAGCACGGCGCCCACGGCGTAGACGTCGGCGCGGGCGTCGACGTCGCCGCCGCGGACCTGCTCGGGGGCGAGGTACTTGGCGGTGCCCACCATGCGGCCCACCGCGGTGAGGTCGGGGAGGTCGTCGTCGCCGGCGCCGCGGGCCGCCTTGGCCACGCCGAAGTCGGCGACCTTGCACCGACCGTCCGCCGTGAGCAGCACGTTGGCCGGCTTCACGTCCCGGTGGACGATCCCGGCCCGGTGCGCGACGTCGAGGGCCTGGCAGACCGTCGACGCGACGGCCACCGCCTCGGCGGGCGGGAGGAACCCCCGGACGTCGAGCTCGTCGCGCAGGGTGCGCCCCGGGACCAGTTCCATGACGATCGCCTCGGGGTCGTCGCAGGTGTCGTAGGTCGCGACGATGGCGGGGTGGGTCAGGCGGGCCGCGGCGATCGCCTCCCGGCGGAAGCGCGCCACGAACTCCGGGTCGGCGGCGAGGTCGGCGTGCAGGACCTTGACGGCGACCGGGCGGGTCAGGACCGTGTCGACCGCCCGCCACACGGTGGCCATGCCGCCCGAGGCGAGGGGCTCGTCGAGGCGGTAGCGCCCGCCCACCACGCGACCGCGCTCGAGGGGACCGACCGGTCCGGCTGCGCCGGCGGCCGGGGAGCCCTCCGGCAGCCGCGCCGAGGGGCGCGTGGGGTGGTCGGACACGGGGCCGACGGTACCTGGCGGTCGTGAGGGGACCCGGGGCGCGCCCGTCCCCGGGTGGGGTGGGCGGCGCGGGAGCGGGTGCGGGCCGACGGCCCGGGGGTCAGCGCCCCTCGACCCAGCAGGCGCCGATGACGCGGGGGCCGCCGTGGCTGCCGATGACGGCGCCGATGTGGCCGAGGCGGTACTCCAGGCCCTCGCCCTCGAGCAGGCCGGTCATCACCCCGATGTCGGGGGCCATGCCGTGCATGATCGCCAGGTGCTCGACCTTCGAGGACTCGCGGATCTTGCCGCGGAGGGCCTCGAGGGACTTCTTGCGGGTGCGGGCCTTGCCGGCCTCCTCGACCACGCCGGTCGAGATGTCGATCATCGGCTTGATCGACAGGAGCGACCCGAGCATGGCCTGGGCACCGCCGATGCGCCCGCCCTTCTTGAGGTTGTCGAGCGTGTCGAGGCAGCCGAACACCTTGGTGCGGGTCCGGAGGTCCTCGACGAGGGCGACCACGTCCTCGGCCGACGCGCCGTCGGCGGCGGCGTCGGCGGCCAGGAGGACCTGGGTGCCGAGCCCGGCGGTGATGGAGCGGGAGTCCACGACGTGCACGGGGAACTCGTCGCCGATGGCCCGGGCCGCGTTCTCGGCGGCGGCCATCGTGGCGGACAGCTCGGAGGAGAGGTTGATGCACACGACCGCGTCGGCGCCGGCCTCCACCTGGCGGCGGAACGCGGCCTCGAACTTCCCGGGCGACGGCGCCGCCGTCTCGGGGAGCTCGTCGCGCTGCTCCATCAGGCCGTAGAAGCCCTCGACGGACAGCTCGCTGCGGTCCTCGTACTCGTCGCCGCCGAAGCGGATCGAGAGGGGGACGACCTCGATGCCTCGGCTCGAGCACTCCTCCTCGGTGAGGTCGCAGGAGCTGTCGGTGACGATGCGGACGCCGGCCATCGGTGGTTCCCCCGGGTGGTGGATGCGGTGCCGCCCGCGGGCGCGGGCGCCTCGCGGAGTGTCTAGCCCATCCCGGTGGGGGGACCATCCGATCCCCCGGCCGGTCGCGCGCCCGGTCGCCGGGACCGCCGCCACGAACGGGCCCACCAGATCACGAGCACGGCGAGGGCGCCGACGGAGAGCAGCAGGCCGACCCCCGAGATGGCCGTCGACCGCACGTTGAGGGCGCGGAAGTCGAGGCGCCGCTGGTCGTCGACGGTCCACAGCTCCACGAACACCGGCACCGACCCGGTGGCCAGCGCCTCGACGGGGACGTCGATGCGGGCCTCGTCGCCGTCCACGGTCACGGCGACCACGTCGCCGTCGGGGAAGGCGAGGCGGTCGCTGCGCAGGCGCACGAGCACGTCGACGGGGAAGGGGTTGGCGTTCGTCACCGTCACCGGCAGCGTCCCCCGGCGCGAGGTGAGGTTGAGGTCGACCTGGCCGGCGAGGCGGATGCCGCCGAAGGACTCCTCGAGCGAGGAGGCGACGCGGTCGAGGGCGGCGTCGCGCCCGGCGTCGTCGGTGGTGGCCCCGACCGCGACGGCGAGCTGGAGGCGGAGCTCGTCGGCCCGCGCCGAGCGGCCGGCCAGGACCGCGGCGAAGGTGTCGACGCCCGGCACGAGGGCCTGGACCCGACCGGCGACGGCGCCGAGGTCGGGGCCGGGCGGCAGGTCGGGGGTCAGGGGCTCCGGCTCGTCGTCGGCGTCGGCCGCCCCGTCACGGGTGCCGGCGGTGGGGTCCGTGAGGAGGCCGAGGCCGCCGACGCGGATCGGGGGGTCGGTCGGCAGCGGTGCCTCCGGCTCGAGCAGGTCGAGCAGCGCGACGAGCACCGAGTCCTCGGCGGGCGGCGCCGGCGGGCGCACGAGCACGGCGTCGACGCCCTGGTCCGCGGTCGCGACCAGGAGCTCGGCGAGCGCGACGTGCGCCGCGTCCGGGGCGTCGTCGAGCGCGGCGCCGAGCGCCCGGGACAGGGCGGTGTCGACCACGAGCCCGTCGAGGTCGGCGAGGTCGGTCAGCGGTCGGGGCCCGGCGTCCACGAGCGGCTCGGTGACCAGCGGCGGCGGACCGGCGCGCCGGCCGCCCGCGTCGAGCAGCGCGTCCCCGGGCGGTGCCGGAGGCGCGGGGACGACGACGGACCCGACGCCGAGCTCGGCCAGCACCCGCTCCGAGGCGCGCCCCAGCTCGGCCACGGCGTCCCAGGTGGTCGTGGACGGCTCGGTGTCGAGCCGGTCGGCGACGACCGCCGTGCCGCGCTCGAGGTAGGGCGGCAGCAGCCCGATGAGCTCGCTGCGCTGCAGCGACCGCAGCGCCATCGGCAGGTAGGGGAGGGCGACGGCGTCGACGCCGGCGAGGGCGTCCAGCGTGGCCCGGGCCTCCGGGTCCTCGGCCCCGGCCAGCGCGTCGAGGGTGTCGGGCACGGCGACGACGCTCAGGCCGAGGTCCCGGTGGGCGGCCACGACGGCGGCGACGCGCTCGGCCCCGGCCCGGGCCGCGTCGCCGAGCAGCCGGCTGCCGTCGGGCTGGAGCGTCGGCGGTCCGCCGAGGTCGAGCAGGACCGACATGCGGGGTCGGTCGTCCGGCCCCGGCTCGTCGGGGTCGTCCGGGTCGGCGACCCGGACCACGGGCGTGCGGATCTCGTCGACGACGACCCCGCGGGCGTCGAGCAGCTCGATGACCACCGGGTGCACGCCCGGCTCGCGGAGCACGGCGGTGAACTCGTCGGGTGCCTCCCTCGCCGTGCGGAGCACGACCGTCGCCGTCGACGCGCCGGTCGCGTCGCGGGCCGGGCCGAGCAGGCCGACCGGGACAGCGGGGGAGCGGAACAGGCGCCGGCCCGTGTCCTCGGCTGCGGCCCGGGCGAGGTCGTCGAGGTCGTCGACGGGGGAGCGGACCTCGATGCGCACCGAGGCGTCGTCGAGGGAGCCTGCGAAGCGCACCGTGAACGCGGCCTCGTCCTCGACCCCGACCCACGGGGGGCGCGACACCAGCCCGATGGCGGGCGGGGTGGTGCCCTGCTGCGCGGGGCCCGCGCCTGCGGCGGGCGCGCCCAGGGCGAGGGCGGGCAGCAGGGCGAGGACGGCGAGCACGAGCGCGACCAGCGACCGGGCGGTGCCGGGTGCGACCGGTCGGTGGGGGGCGCTCCGGTTCGGGCTGCCGGTCGGGATCACGGACGGGGACCGCCGGCACCCGGACCGCCGGCCCGGTCGCCGGCCCGGTCCGCGGGGGAGCCGGGCCGGACGACCTCGAGGACGGCCAGGCCGTCGGGTCGCGCCCGGAAGCCGAGCGAGCGGTACAGGGCGACGGCGGCGTCGTTGCCGACCTGGGTGTTGACGAGGGCCTCCCGCACCCGCCAGCGGCGCAGCCACCACAGGCCGTCGAGCACGAGGGCGCGCCCGAGGCCGCGGCCCTGGGCCTCGGGGGCGACGGCGAGGCGCTGGAGGTAGCCGCGGTCGCCGGCCCGCCCGGTGAGCGCGTACCCGGTGCCGTCGGCGACCATCCGGAACCGCGCCGCCGGGGTGGCCCGCACGGCCTCGTCCAGCGCGGGCGCGTCGAGCCGCCAGAAGGGGTCGAAGGCCACGTGGTCGACGGCCAGGACCCGCTCCCGGTCGCGTCGGGCGACCCGACGCAGGCGCACCGGGTCCCGCGGCTCCAGGTCGAGCAGGTGGTGCGAGAGCAGGTGCAGGTGCTCGCGCACGTCGAAGCCGAGGTCGGTCCACGGCCGCCACTCCGACCGGGGCAGGGCCGGGGTGACGACCCGGTCGAAGCCGCGGGCCCAGCACCGCTCGACCGCGGAGCGGGCCAGGTCGGGCGGCACCGGCCGGGCGGCCGGGATGGCGGCCACCTCCGCGGTGTCGGGTCGGCCCCGCCACGGACCCACGCGCAGGCGGACGCCGTCGGCGGCCAGGGCCTCGCTGGCGGTCACGGGCATCGGCGCCACGTTAGGACCCGGGCGCCCCCGGCGACGGCTGCCCCGTGCCGCCTGCCCCGTGCCGCCTGCCCAGTGCCGGTGGACGGGGGCCGGTGGACGGGGGCCGGCTGCCCGGGACGTCGCGGTCCGTTGCAGACTGTGACCGTGGCCACGCTGCTCTACACCGACCCGCGCTTCGCCGAGCACGACACCCGCCCGGGCCACCCGGAGCGACCCGAGCGGATGCGCGCCGTCGACGCCGGCGTGGAGGCCAGCCCCGCCGCGGACGACCTGGTCCACCGCGCACCCCGTCCCGCCACCCTCGACGAGCTCGCCCTCGTCCACGACCGCGCCTACCTGGACGCCCTGTCGAGGTTCTGCGAGGCCGGCGGCGGCCGCCTCGACCCCGACACGGTCGCCGGACCGGCCTCCTGGGACGTCGCCCTCCTCGGCGCGGGCGCCGGGCTCGACGCCGCGGCCCGGCTGCGGGACGGCGAGGCCGACAGCGCCTTCCTCGCCGTCCGCCCTCCCGGCCACCACGCCACCCCGAACCGGGCCATGGGCTTCTGCCTCCTCAACAACGTCGCCGTCACCGCCGCGGCCCTCGCCGAGGCGGGCGAGCGGGTCCTCGTGGTCGACATCGACGCCCACCACGGCAACGGCACCCAGGACGTCTTCTGGGACGACCCCCGGGTGACGTACGTGTCCATCCACGAGCACCCCATGTACCCCGGCACCGGCATGCTGCGCGAGACCGGCGGCGTCGAGGCCCCCGGCACCACGGTCAACCTCCCGGTCCCGGCCGGGACATCGGGCGACGTGTACCGGCGAGCCGTGGACGAGGTGGTGGTGCCGGTCGCCGAGCGGATGGCCGCGACGTGGCTGCTGCTGTCGACCGGGTTCGACGCCCACCGCGACGACCCGCTGACCGGGCTCGGGCTCTCGGCCGGCGACTACTTCGACCTCACCGCCCGGATCCTGGCCGCGGTGCCGGCCGGGCGGCGCCTCGTGTTCCTCGAGGGCGGCTACGACCTGGGCGCGGTGGCCACCTCGACGGCCGCCACGCTGGCCGCCCTGGCCGGGGTCGAGCACCGTCCCGAGTCCGTGACCGGCGACGGACCGGGGGCCGAGGTCGTCGGCGCCGTGCGGCGCCTCCACCACCTGGTCTGACCACCGCGCCGGCGGCCGATCGCGCCCGGCCTCGGGCGAGCGCGCTCCGGGGCGTCGGCGGCCGAGGCGTCGGTGCCACACTCGGGGCCGATGTCCGGCCCCGTCGACCCCGACGCCCTGCTCCGCTCCCTGGCCGAGCGCGGTGCGTCCGACCTGCACTGCAAGGCCGGGAGCGCGCCCGCCCTGCGCATCGGCGGCGAGCTCGTCCGCGACGAGGCCGCCGAGCCGCTGACCGCCGAGCAGGTCGCGCGCCTGGCCCAGGCGCTGCTCAGCCCCGACCAGCAGCAGGCCCTGCTGCGCGACGGCTCGGTCGTCGGCGCCCACTCGGCCCCGGGGGTCGGGCGCTTCCGCGTCGCCGTGTTCAAGCAGCGCGGGTCCGCCGCCGTCGTCGTCCACGCCGTGGCCGGTGAGGTCCGCCCGCTCGACGAGCTCGGCCTGCCCACGGCGGCCACGGCCCTGGCCGGTGCCGAGCGCGGCCTCGTGCTCGTCTCGAGCCCGGTCGGCGAGGGCGCCTCGACCACGCTCGCCTCGCTCGTGGACCACGTGAACCGCAGCCGCGCCGCGCACGTGGTCACCGTCGACGACCCCATCGAGACGCTCCACCGCGACCAGCGCAGCCTGGTCAGCCAGCTCGAGGTCGGCGTCGACGTCGGCTCCCTCGCCGAGGGCGTGCGCGCCGCGACCCGCCTCGACGCCGACGTGGTGACGGTCAGCGACGTCGTCGACCGCGACGTGGCCATGGCCTGCCTCGACGCGGTGGCCCGGGGTCGGCTCGTGCTCGCCGAGCTCGGCGGCGACACCGTCCGCGGCGTGTGCGACTCGTTCCTGGAGCTGTTCTCCTTCGAGGAGCGCCCCATCGTCCGCCAGACCTTCGCTCGGGCCCTCGCCGGCGTGCTCGTCCAGCGCCTCCTTCCCGGCACCGGCGGCGGGCGGGTGCTCGTGGCCGAGTCGCTCTACAAGACGGCCAAGATCGAGCAGGTCCTGGCCGACGAGGGCCGCCTGCACGAGCTGCCCAAGCTGCTCGCCGACGGGGTCTTCCACGGCATGCAGACCATGGACCAGTCCCTGCGCGACCAGGTGCGCGCCGGGCTGCTGTCCGAGGAGGTCGCCCTCGACGCCGCCGTGGACGCCGAGGAGCTGCGCATCGAGCTGCTGCGGGGCTGAGGGGATCGAGCTGCTGCGGGGGATCCCGCGGCTCGGCGACGTCCCCGTGCCGCCACGTAGGTGCGACAGCGGCGCGCGCCGGTGGCGGTGTGTCGCACCTACGTGGCGCGACGGCCCGCCCCGTCCCCAGCCGCGGCCGGGCCCGTCGGTAGGGTCCGCCCATGGAGTTCGGTGTGTGGCCAGGCACGCAGCAGGCGTGGGGTGACGTCCTCGAGGTCTCGCGCCACGCCGAGCTCACGGGGTGGGACCGGCTCTACGTCGCCGACCACTTCATGTCCAACGACGAGTCGGCGTCGGGACCGATGCTCGAGTGCTGGTCGGTCGTCACCGCACTGGCCATGGCCGTGCCCCGGGTCCGCATCGGCACCCTGGTGTGCGGCAACACCTACCGGCACCCGGCGGTGCTGGCGAACCAGGCCGCGACCGCCGACGTGGTGTCCGAGGGCCGGATCGTGCTCGGCCTCGGCGCCGGGTGGCAGCAGAACGAGCACGACGCCTACGGCATCGCGCTCCCCCCGGTGGGGGAGCGGATGGACCGCTTCGCCGAGGCCTGCGCCATCGTGCGCTCCCTGACCACGCAGGAGCGGACCACGTTCGAGGGCGAGCACTACGTGCTGCGGGACGCCCCGATGGAGCCCAAGCCGATCGGGCCGCTGCCGCTGCTCGTCGGCGGCGGCGGCGAGAAGCGGACGCTGCGGATCGCGGCCGAGCACGCCCAGGAGTGGAACGTGTGGTCCACGCCCGAGGTGTTCGCCCACAAGCTCGGCGTGCTCCACCGCCACTGCGAGGACCTCGGGCGCGACCCGGCCGAGATCCGGACCTCCACCCAGGCCCTGCTGTTCCTGTCCGAGGACCCCGACGCGCTGGCCCAGTTCCGCGACGCCGACTTCGGTCCCCCCACGCTCGTGGGGACCCCGGCCGAGGTCGTCGAGACCGTCGGCCGCTGGGCCGAGGCGGGCCTCGACGAGCTGATCGTCCCCGACTTCACCCTGGGCACCGGCGAGCGTCGGGCCGAGATCCTCGAGCTGTTCTGGAACGAGGTCGCGATCCACTTCCGCTGACCCCGGGGCCGGGCACCGACGGCGCCCGGCCCGCCGTTCAGCAGGTCGTGGGGTCGAGGGCGTCGACGTCGGCGACCACGGCCGCCGGGAGCACGGAGGTGTCACCGAGCACCCAGGCCTCGACGGCGGGCACGCCGTCGCAGCCCCGCAGCGAGGGCACCACGGCGTCGGGCACGACCGTGGTCGTGATCGACACCAGGGGCATGCCCTGGGTCGCGGCGACGAGCGCGGCGGTCAGGCCGAAGGCCCAGCCGTCGCGGTGGATGGCGTTCAGGACGACCACGCCCCGGGGACCGGTGAGGGGACGGGGGATCGAGCCCAGGGCCTGGCCGCTGCTGAACAGCTCGGCCTCGATGGCGACCGCGGTCTCGAACCGGTTGTCACCGGCCACGCGGCGCACGGCGAGGCCCCGCGAGCGCAGCTCGGTCTCGACCGAGCTCGACACGGCCGCCGTCCCGCCCAGGATCGTGACCTGCGAGGGCGCGAGCCGGTCGAGCAGGGCGCGGTGGCCGTCGTCGAGGCCGGCGGGGCCGACGAGCACGACGGCCCGGTCGCCCGTGCCGGCCGCGTAGGGCGCGATGGCGATGGAGTCGGCCCACGCCGCGGTCCCGTTGGGGTCGGCGAGGTCGCCGACGGCCCGGACCACCAGCACCTCGCTCACCCCGTCGATGGCGTCGGCGATCGCGATCGAGGTGCCGATCCGGTCGGTGCCGGCCAGGCGCCGCGGCGTCAGGCCCTGGGCGCGGAGCTGGTCGAGCACGCCGTCGGAGATGGCGGCCGGGCCGCCGAGCACGAAGACGGTGCCGCTGCCCCCGAGCAGGCGGGCCAGCTCGGTGGCGGTCGCGTCGGGCAGCCGGTCCCGGGCGGTGAGCAGCATCGGGCCACCCGCCACCTGGTGGAGGCCCGAGCCGGCCAGCGCGTCGGCGAACACGTCCTCGCGGGCCAGGATCGCCCCGACGGCGGTCCGCGCCCCGCCGGTCGGGAACAGGGCGCGGGACGTCCGCACCGCGGCCACGACGGGATCGGCGGTGTCGAGGCGCTCGGTCGTGGCCGGGTCGCCGTCGACGACGGTGGTCACCGCGTGCGGGCCGTCGTCGGGCGTGTCGAGGAGCACGCGGCCCTCGAGGACGTCGATGCCCTCGCCGAGGACGAGGGCGTCGACGAAGACGAGGTCGGGCAGGTCCAGGCAGGCCGCCGGCACCCGGTAGGTGCGGACGGACCCGCCGCCGCCGGTCGTGGCGATCGTGCAGTCGAGGGCCTCGCCGGTGTGGTCGAAGGCGCCGGTGCCGAACGTGCCCAGGGAGATCAGGCCGCCGAGCGCGCCCGCGTAGGGCGAGCGGAGGGCGAGGAGGACGAGCTCGTCCGCGGTCCCGTCGGCGCCGTCGAGGGTCAGGGTGAACAGGACGTCGCCGGTCCCGCCGGCGTTCGCGTCGACGGTCACCGACACGATGTCGACCTGGGACGGGGCGTCGCCGCTCGGGTCGGTGGCGGTGCCCGCCGTGGCCGCGCCGGCCAGGACGGGGACGGCCAGGACGGCGACGGCGACGAGCGCCGCGACGGCGCGATGGCGTACGAGCATGGGTTCCCTCCCCCGAAGCCGGTGCTGCCCTGCACCGGACCTGCGTCGTGCTTCGACGCCGCCGACGTCGCCTCCTGCCCGGTGACCCCTTCGGTCGCCGTCGGCTCCCCCTCGTAGGATCGAGCGTCGTGATCCCCGAGCGGTTCCAGCCCGTGCTCGACGACGTCGGCCCCCTGGCCGAGGCCTTCGCCGCGGCCGGCCACCGCCTCTACCTGGTCGGGGGCGTCGTCCGGGACCTGCTCCTCGGCGAGGACCGCCCCAGCGACTACGACTTCACGACCGACGCCCTGCCCGACGACATCGAGGCCATCGTCCGGGCGCACGCGGCCACCGAGGCCGTGTGGACCCAGGGGAAGCGGTTCGGGACGATCGGGGCCAAGGTCCGCGTCGGCTCGGGCGAGCGCGAGCGGGTCGTCGACCACGAGATCACCACCCACCGGGCCGAGGCCTACGACCCCGACTCGCGCAAGCCCGAGGTGTCCTTCGCATCCGAGGTCGAGGCCGACCTGTCCCGCCGGGACTTCACCGTGAACGCCATGGCCCTGTCCCTCGACGGGCCCGACCAGCGGGGCGCCCGCCTCGTCGACCCCTTCGGCGGCACCGCCGACCTGGCCGCCAAGGTCCTGCGCACCCCGCTCGACCCCGAGGTGTCGTTCTCCGACGACCCGCTGCGGATGCTCCGCGCCGCCCGCTTCCTCACCCGCTACGAGCTCAAGGCCGACGAGGACCTCGTCGCCGCGGTCGAGTCGATGGGCGAGCGCCTGGCCATCGTGTCCGCCGAGCGGATCCGCGACGAGCTCGACCGGTTGATGGTCCTGCCCGATCCGTCACCGGGCCTGTGGTTCCTGGCCGACACCGGCCTCGCCGAGCACTTCCTGCCCGAGCTGCCCGCCATGCGCCTCGAGCAGGACCCGATCCACCACCACAAGGACGTGCTCGCCCACACGATCGCCGTGGTCCGCAAGACCTCGCCCGACCTCGTGCTGCGCCTCGCCGCCCTGTTCCACGACATCGGCAAGCCCCGCACCCGCGACATCGGGCCCCGGGGCGTGACCTTCCACCACCACGAGGTCGTCGGCGCCCGCATGACCCGCAAGCGGATGAAGGCGCTGAAGTACTCCAACGAGATGGTCGAGGACGTCGCCCAGCTGGTCTTCCTCCACCTGCGCTTCCACGGATACGGCGACGACGCCTGGACCGACGCCGCGGTGCGCCGCTACGTCCGCGACGCCGGTCACCTGCTGGGCGAGCTCAACGAGCTGACCCGCTGCGACTGCACGACCCGCAACCGGCGCAAGGCCGAGATGCTGGCCCGGCGCATGGACTCCCTCGAGGAGCGCATCGACGCGCTCCAGGAGGAGGAGGAGCTGGCCCGCATCCGACCCGACCTCGACGGTCGTCGGGTCATGGAGCTGCTCGGGCTCCAGCCCGGTCCCCAGGTCGGCCACGCCATGGACTGGCTGCTCGAGCTGCGCATGGAGGAGGGTCCCCTCGGTGAGGAGGAGGCCGCCCGGCGGCTCCTCGCGTGGTGGGCCGAGCGGGACGGCTGAACCCGATCCCTCAGATGCCCTCCTTGCGGGCCCGCACGATCAGCGTGGCCGGCACCTGGGTCATCGCCACCGACCAGTGGGGTCCCGTCATCCCGCCGCTCGCGACGGGGCGGGGCTCGTGGACGACGTCGACGCGGAACCCGGCCCGGCCCAGCTCGGTGAAGAGCGTCGCGAAGGACCGGACGAAGGTGCCGTGGCGGGGGTCGCCCGAGGGGTAGGGCGCGGGCTCGAACGCCGACCGGCGCAGCCGCATCGGGTCCGCCGTGTGCGGGTCGAGCAGCGCGAAGGCCGGGTGGGGGAGGGCGATGACGAAGGGCTTCTCGGTGCGCAGGACCCGGTGGACCTGGCGCAGGACCCGGCCGAGGTCCTCGACGCCGGCCAGGCTCCACACGCTGAGGACGGCGTCGATGGTGTCGGCCCGGAGGAAGGCGAGCTCGGCGAGGGGTGCCTGGTGCAGCTCGACCTTCACGTCGGCGCCCTCGACGGCCCGTCGGGCGGCGGCGACCTGGTCGGGGTCGGGGTCGACGGCGATGGTCCGGGCCCCGGTCCGGGCGATGGCCACGGCGTTGCGGCCGGCACCGCAGCCCAGGTCGAGGACCCGCTTGGACGACAGGTCGCCGAGCAGCTTCAGCGTCGCCTCGCCCGGGATGTCGGGGCCGTAGGTGACGACGTCGTCGGGGAGGTCCAGTCCGGTGGGCGCGGCCACCGTGAAGGGCGTCCAGGACGTGCCGCCGACGGGGGCGGCGTCCGGCCCGGGGGCGTGGTCGTGGGGTTCGGCCATGGCGCCAGTCTCCCCCGGCAGGCCCCCGCCGGTGGACGATGCCGGGTGCGTCCGGGCGGCGACCACGTCCGGCCGTCGGGGCGGTGGCCCCGATCGCTACCCTCGCCGGCGTGTCGTTCCACCCCGGTGCCTTCACCCGTGGCGCCCGACCTTCGGGCCCCGGCCCGGACCGCCCCGCCGGCGCCGTGGACCACCGCCTGGCCCGGCGCGTGCTGGTGGACGAGTACAAGCGCGGCCGGGTGCCCCGCCACGAGGTGTGCGACGCGCACCCCGAGCTGCGCCGGGCGGCGGCCAACCTCGGCCGGTCCACGACCGAGGTCTGCCCGATCTGCGAGGACCGCCTCCTCGTGCTCGTGACCTACGCCTTCGGACCCCACCTGCCCAAGCAGGGCTACGCCATCGAGGACCGGGCCGACATGGACAAGGTCCGCCGGACCACGCCCGAGTGCACCTGCTACGTCGTCGAGGTGTGCGACGGCTGCGGGTGGAACCACCTGGTCCAGACCTTCGTCGTCGAGGGCCTCCGGGGCACGTGAGCGGGTCGGGCCCCGACTCGCCGCCAGCCCGAGGGACGCGTCGTCGTCCCGGGCGCGCCCCGCTCGTGCTCCGCGCCCCGGCACGGGCGCGCCCCGAGCCCGCGGGCCAGGGGACCGCCACGGCCGGGGCGGCCACCCCACCGCCGGTGCCGCGCCCCCGGGGCCGGGCCCTGCGCGCCCCCGCCCCGCACGTCCCGCCCGAGCCGGGTCCCGGGTCCGACGCCGCCGTCGAGCCCGACGTCGCGCCCGACCCCGCCCCACGCCCCGACCCCCCGGCCCGACCGGGTCCGGCACCGGTCGACCTCGTCGCGCTGGCCGCGGGCGCCGCCGCCGTCGTCCTCGTCCTGGCCGGGACCGGGCCGCTCGTGCTCCTCGCCGTCCTCGTCGGCGTCGCCGCCCGCGACCGGCGCCCGGGCGCCGTGGTGGCCCTCGTGGCCCTCGCCACCTCCCTCCGCTTCGGGACCTCGACCCTGGAGGGGACCGCCGGCATCCAGGGGGTCCTCGGACCCGCCGGCACCGTCGGTCCCGAGCTCGCCGCGGCCTCGTCGTGGACGGGGGCCGCCGCCCTCGTCCTCGCCGCCGCCCGGCCGCGCCCGGCGCTCGGCACCCTGCCTGGCCTGCTCCGGCCCGTCGGCGCGACCCTGCCCGCCGCGGCCTGCGGCGCCCTGGCCGCCGCCGTCGTGGCCGGTCCCGGACCCGACGACCTGCCCGTGCGCCTCGGCGCCGCCGCCGTCGGCGTCCTCCTCGCCCTCGTCGCCACCGCCTCGGACCGGTTCGGCCCCCGCTGGCGCGCCGCCCGCCTCGCCGCCGCGGTCGTGGCGGCGGGCGCCGCCGCCGTCCTGGCCGGGTGGCCCGCGTGACCGCGCTGCTCGTCGTCGCGCTGGCCGTGCCCCTGCTCGGCGCGATCGCCGTCGTCGTGGTCGGGGTCCGCCACGTGGCGATCGGCCGAACCGCAGCCGGGACGTCCGCCGTGGCCTGGGCCGTCCTGGCCGCCACCGTCGGGCCCGACGACGACCGCATCCGGCTCCCGGCGCTGGCCCTGGCCGGGACGACGGGCGAGGTGGCGCTCGGGCGCCTCGTCCCGACCGTCCTGGCATCGGCCGCGGTCGCCGGGCTGGCCCTCCTCGTGGCCGCCGGCCGCCACCGCAGCCCCTGGGCCACCTCGGCGGCCCTCACCGGGATCACGCTCCTCGCCACCGCGGCCGTCGTCGGCGACGACGGCGCACCCGACCGCCCGCTCGGCGTCGGGATCCTCGCCCTGGTCGCGCTCGCCGCGGTGCGCCTGCGCGCCGACCGGGCCCCGCTGCCCGCCGCCCTCGTCGTCCTCCTCGGGGGCACGACCGCCGCGGTGGGCGTCGCCCTCGACGACGCGGCGACGGCCGGAGCGCTCGCCGCGCTCGGCGCCGCCCTCGTCGCGGCCGGTTGCGCCCTCGGGACCCGTCCGGCCGCCGGCGGGACGCGTCCGGCCGCCGACGGGCCCGGCTGGCTGCTCGTCCCCCCGACCCTGCTCGCCCTCGTCCGGGCCGCCGACCTGCCCCGCGACGGCACCCTGGACGCCCTCGGCACGACCGTGGACGGCGTCGTCGTCGCCGGCGCGGTGGGCGTCGCCCTCGCCGCCGTCGCCCTCGTGGTCGCCCGCCGGGCTCCCGTGACCTCGACGGCACCGGCCGCGGCCGTCGCCGTCGCCGCCGGCCTCCTCGCCTCGGGCGAGCCGGACCTGCGCCGCGCCGGGCTGCTCGTCGCCGCCGGCGCCGTGGCCGCCGCCGTGGCCCGCCACCCGCTCGCGCTGGTAGGGCTCCTCCCCGGTGCGCTGGCCGCCGTCGACGCCGCAGCCGCGGCCACCGGACGTGACCACGCGGCGCTCGCCGTCGCCTGCGCCCTGGCGGTCGCCGCCGGCGCCACCGGGCCGGTCGCAACCGAACGCGGTCGCGTCGGGGTCGCCACCGCCGTCCCCGGCGTCGTGCTCGCCACCGTGCCGACCTGGGGCTGGGCCGGCGTCGCCCTGCCCGACCTGACCGGGGGCGTGGCCGTCGCCGGCGCCGCCGGCCTGGCCGCGGTCGGCGCCGCGGCCGCCGCCCCGCAGGCCGCCACGGCGTGGTCGGCGCGGCGGGCGCGGACCCCGGCGCGAGGGGTCGCGACCCGCGTCGGCGGTAGCCTCGGACGTCGCCCTCGGGGCGGATCGGAGACCACTGGTGACCAAGTCGAGCCCGGGCCGGACCCGGGCGGAGAACGCGACGCGCCGGTCGAAGGCGTCGACCACGGAGCCCCGGAAGCGGAGCATCCTGTGGCGCGCCCGTAGGGGCCTCTTCCTCGTCGCCCTCCTGGTCGTGGCCGGCGTCGCCGGCGCCGGCTTCGTGCTCGCCCAGGTCGACATCCCCGAGGAGGAGCCGCTGCTCCAGTCGACCTTCGTCTGCGCCGCCGACGTCACCGCCGGCTGCGGCCCCGACAACGCCATCGCCAAGCTGGCCGGCGTCGAGGATCGGGTCACCGTCCCCCTCGACGAGATGCCCCAGGTGTTCATCGACGCGGTCCTCGCCGCCGAGGACCGCCAGTTCTTCTCCCACTCCGGCATCGACCCCGTCGGCATCGCCCGAGCCATCTACCGGGAGGTGCGCAACGAGGGCGTCCAGCAGGGCGGGTCGACGATCACCCAGCAGTACGCCAAGAACGAGTTCCTGTCCTCGGAGCGGACGGTCACCCGCAAGCTGAAGGAGGCCGTGCTCGCGGTGAAGCTCGAGCGCGAGCTGTCCAAGGAGCAGATCCTCCAGCGGTACCTGAACTCGGTGTACTTCGGCCGGGGCGCCTACGGGGCCGAGGCGGCGGCCCGGGCCTACTTCGACACCTCGATCCGCCAGATCGGCCTGGCCGATGCCGCGTACCTCGCCGGCCTGATCCGGGCCCCCGAGGCCGCGGACGCGACGCGCGACCCCGACGTGGCCACGTTCCGCCGGAACTCGACCCTGGCCGGGATGCTCGAGGAGGGGATGATCACCCGGGACGAGCACGACGCGGCCGCCGCGGTCGACATCACCACCCAGGTCCGGGAGCGGACCACCCGCGACGGCCTGACGATGCTGCGGGGCGCCGACACCGGCAGCACCTACTACGTCGAGTACGTCCGGCGCCTCCTGTACGACAAGTACGGGGCCGAGAAGGTCAACGGCGGCGGCCTGCGCGTCTACACCGCGCTCGACCCCCGCCTGCAGGCCCTCGCCCAGGACGCCGTCTACGGCTTCCTCGACCAGCCGGACGATCCCGCGGGCGCGCTGGTGTCGGTCGACGACGTCGGCCGGGTCGTGGCCATGGTCGGCGGGCGGGACTTCGAGGCCTCCGAGGTCAACCTGGCCCTCGGGCGGGCCGCGGGCGGCTCGGGACGCCAGCCCGGCTCCAGCTTCAAGCCGATCGTGCTCGCCACGGCGATCGAGGAGGGGATCTCGGTCGAGTCCCGCTTCCAGAACGAGAACGAGAAGGTCTTCCCCAAGGCCAACGCCGGGGAGGACTGGGAGGTCTCGAACTACGCGCCGGGCGAGGAGTCGATCGTCGACCTCGTCGAGGCCACCCGGGTGTCCTCGAACACCGTCTACGCCGACCTGATGATCGAGGTCGGCCCGGCCGACGCGGTGGAGATGGCCCGCGAGCTCGGCGTCCAGAGCGACCTGCCGGCCGTGAACTCCCTCGTGCTCGGCTCCGGCGAGGTGTCGGTGCTCGACATGGCCAACGCCTACGCCACCTTCGCCCGGCGGGGCGAGGCCATCGAGCCGATCGTGATCACCAAGGTCGAGCAGGTCGTCGACGGCGAGGTGCGGGTGCTGGAGACGGCCTCGACCAAGGTCCGCCAGGCCATGACCCCGGACCACGCGGACGAGCTCAACTGGGTCCTGCGCCAGGTCGTGCTCGGCGGCACCGGCCGGGGCGCGGACTTCGGGGTGCCGATCGCCGGCAAGACCGGCACCACCCAGGACAACCGGGACGCCTGGTTCGTCGGGTACACGCCGCGGCTGTCCACGGCGGTGTGGATGGGCTACCCCGACCCCGACGAGGACGGGAACCCGCGCTTCATGGACGACGTCCGGGGCCGCTCGGTCACCGGCGGCTCGTTCCCCGCCCAGATCTGGCGCGACTACATGTCGGCCGCCCTCGAGGGGGAGGACCACGGGTCCTTCGCCCCGCCCGGCGACTTCTCCGGCGAGGTGCTCGGCACGGACCTCACCACGACCACGACCACGCTGCCCGAGTGCGAGCCGGTCGAGGACGACGAGGAGGCCCCGAGCGACACCGAGCCGTGCCGGACCACGACGACGACGACGAGCGAGCCCGACGAGGACGACGAGGACGACGACGTCACGTCGACGACCACCGAGCCGGACCTCGACACGACGACCTCGACGTCGGAGCCGGCGGTCACGACGACGTCGAGCTCGACCACCACGACGACGACGCCCGACGGCGGGGGCGGCCCCCCGACCAGCGAGGGCTTCGGCGTCGGGGACTGAGTGTCGGCTCCGCCGACCTCGAGTCCCTCGCTGCGCTCACGACTCGGTGAGCGTCGGCTGGGCCCGAGCCGGCCCTACACCTCCTGGTGCGGGTAGTGCGCCCGACAGGCGTAGCACCAGACCTCGGTGCCGGCCTGGGGCTCGGCCCGGCCCTCGGTGTCCCACGCCTCGGGCGTGACGTACACCCGGCGGACCGTGGTGACCTCCTCCTCGCTGCCGCAGCTCTCGCAGATCCCGGTGGCGGTGGTCATGGGGCCACGCTAAACCCCCGTCCGCCGGGGTGCCCAGGTGGCCCCCGGCCCGGGCCGGGGGTACCCTGGGTCCACCGCCGGCAGGCACCCGCCGCTGGACGGAACCCGAGGAGTACCCCATGCGCAAGACCTGGTCCGCGCCCGCCGTGCGCGCCCGAAAGACCGCCCGTCGCACCGCGGCGTCCCCCGCCGAGGCGCCCGCCCCGCTGGTCATGGTGACCGCCTACGACGCCCCCGGCGCCAAGGTGGCCCACGCCGCCGGCGTCGACCTGATCCTCGTCGGTGACTCCGTCGCCATGGTCGTGCTCGGCCACGACGACACCCTCCAGGTCACCGTCGACGACATCGCCCACCACACCGGCGCCGTCGCCCGCGGCCTCCGGGCCTCCACGGCCGAGGGGCGCCTGCCGATGGTCGTCGCCGACCTGCCGTGGATGGCGTACCACACCGACCCCCACACGGCGGTCGAGAACGCGGCCCGGCTCATCCGGTCGGGTGCCCACTCGGTCAAGCTCGAGGGCGGGCGCAAGCGGCTGCCGATGATCGAGGCCATCCTCGACGCCGAGATCCCCGTCATGGGCCACCTCGGCCTCACCCCGCAGTCCGTGCACGCCATGGGCGGCTTCAAGGTCCAGGGCAAGGAGCACGACGCGGCCCTCGCCCTCGTCGCCGACGCCAAGGCCCTCGCCGCCGCCGGCTGCTTCGCCATCGTCCTCGAGGGCGTGCCCGACGCCGTGGCCGCCATGGTCACCGACGCTGTCGACGTGCCGACCATCGGCATCGGCGCGGGCGCGGGCTGCGACGGGCAGGTGCTCGTGTACCACGACCTGCTCGGCATCGAGGACCGCATGGCCCCCAAGTTCGTGCGCCGCTACGCCGAGCTCGGCGCCGCCTCGGTCGAGGCCATGGCCGCCTTCGCCGACGACGTCCGCACCGGGGCGTTCCCCTCGGACGCCGAGAGCTACCACCTCTCGGCCGAGGCGGCCGAGACCCTCGGGCTCTACGGCAGCTGACCGTCCGGGCCGGTCGGGGTCGCCGACGAGCCGGGGTGTCCCGCCCCGGCCCCGCGCCTCACCCCTCTGCCTGGGCGCGGAGCTGCTCGGCCACGGCCGTGTCCCGGTAGAAGCTGCCCGTGCGGACCCGCCGGGGCCGGTGGACGATCTCCCCGGCCGGCTGCGGGTCGTCGCCCATCACGGTGACCCGCTGCACCACGCGCTCGCCCTCGAAGTCGTCGAGGACGTGGTGCTGGGTGCAGCGGTTGTCCCACATGGCGATGGTGCCCGCCGTCCACCGGTACCGCACCGTGAAGCGCGGCGACTGGACCCACCGGGTCAGGAAGTCGAGCAGCATCCGGGACTCGGCGTCGGACAGCTCGACGATCCGTCGGGTGAAGTGCTCGTTCACGAACAGGGAGCGGCGGCCGGTCTCGGGGTGGACCCGCACGACCGGGTGGATGTGGCGCTTGTCGGGGCGCAGGTGGGGCGACGCGTCGTGGAGCGCGGTCAGCCCGAGGCACAGCTCCTGGATCGGCGGGCTCAGCTCCTCGAAGGCCTTGTAGGCGTTCGTCCACATCGTGTCGCCGCCGACGTCGGGCGCGACCCGGCAGTGGAGGATGGCGAGCTTGGAGGGGTGGGCCTCGAAGGTGATGTCGGAGTGCCACTCGTCGGCGATGCCCCCGCCGCCGTCGGTGGCCCGCAGCTCGAAGAACTCGGGCCGCTCGCTGTCGAGGGCCAGGTTCGGGTGGGCCTCGAGCTCGCCGAAGAGCCGTCCGAAGGCGATGTGCTCGTCGGGGGTCAGGTGCTGGTCGGGGAAGAACAGCACGAGGTGCTCGAGCAGCAGCCGGTGGATCGCGTCGGCGTCGGCGGCCGTGGCCGACGCCAGCGAGAGGCCCCGGACCTCGGCGCCGAGCGACCCGGCCAGCCGGCGCACGTCGAGGCCCTCGGCCCCGCCCGGGCCGGCACCGGTCGGCCCGGTCCCCGTCGGATGGATCTGGGTCATGGTCGGCTCCCCTGGCGCTCGTGCCCGACGGGGCGGATCCCCGTCCGGCCCCGGCAGCCCCCGCTCTAGCCGATCTCGGCCCGGCCCGCCCGGCGGCCCGGCCGCACCGCGGGAGGATCGACCGCGACCGGCTGCCACACTCGTGCCCGATGGCCGCGCCCGACCCGCTCCTCGACCCGCCGCGCTGGGCGCCGTCGTGGCTGCCGACCATCGACGACGTGGCCCGCATCCGCCGGTTCCGGTACCTGGTGCTCGCCCTCCTCGTCGCCGGCCTCGGCGCCTGCGTGGTCCGTGGCGCCGACTCCCCGGCCGACCCCGAGCTGCTCCCGGTCGGCGAGGTCCCGGCCGAGGACGGGTCGACCGGTCCCGTCGGCGACGGCCCCGTCGTGGGCACGGGAGATGGGGGCACGGGAGATGGGGGCACGGGCGAGTCGGGCACGGGCGAGGCGCCGTCGGACGACGTGGTCGGCCTCGCCGAGGCGGTCGGCCTGGTCCGGGCCGAGCTG
Organism: uncultured Acidimicrobiaceae bacterium; assembly: GCA_964497795.1. Taxonomy (GTDB): domain Bacteria; phylum Actinomycetota; class Acidimicrobiia; order Acidimicrobiales; family Salinilacustritrichaceae; genus Salinilacustrithrix. The sequence continues at coordinate 30,248 of CAZCEZ010000015.1, forward strand.
GTCGACGCCGCCGGCGAGGTGCTGGTGCTGTGCCTGCTCGACGCCGACCAGCCCGGGGAGCGCTCGACGGGGCTCATGGGCGTGACCGACCTGTCGGGCGTCGACGGGATGCTGTTCACGAACGAGGCCGAGCGGGACGGCGCCTTCTTCATGTTCCGCACGCTGCTGCCCCTCACCGTTGGCTGGTGGGACGACACGGGTGCCTTCGTGGGCGCCGCCGACATGGTCCCCTGCGAGTCCGACGACAGCGGCGAGTGCCCCCGCTACCCGGCGCCGGGCCCGTTCCGCTACGGCCTCGAGGTGGTGCTCGGCGACCCGCTCGCCGATCGGTTCGCGGGCTCCACCCTGGTCCGCACCGGGGCGCCGTGCTCCCTGGGGACCGCGTAGGGCTCGCCCGGGGACTGCCTGGGGACGGGATGGGGGCCACCCGGGGCTGCGCAGGGCTCCCCGGGCGATCCGCCGGTCCGGCCGTCGTTCCTGTCGGAGGGCGCGGGGAGGATGTCCCCGTGGCTCGACGACGCGACACCACCCCCTCCGACCCGCCGGATGTGACCGGCGGGTCCGGGCGTGCCTATCGTGGTCGCTTCCCATCTGTCCGTCCTGCCCCTCACGGGGCTCCGGCCACGCCGGATCCACAGGAAGGTTCACGAAGCGCATGACCGATCGCGCCTACGAGCTCATGGTCATCATCGACGGCGAGCTCGACGAGACCGCCGCGAAGACCCGCTCCACCTCCATCGAGGAGCTGCTGAACGGCTCCGGCATGGTGGCCTCCACCGACTTCTGGGGTCGCCGCCAGTTCGCCTACGAGATCGACCACAAGACCGAGGGGACCTACGTGGTCTTCGAGGTCCTGGCCGGTCCCGGCGCCCTCGACGACGTGGAGCGCCAGCTCCGCCTCGCGGACGACATCGTCCGCCACAAGCTGCTGCGACTGCCGGACCACGAGGCCGAGCGCCGTGGTCTCATCGGCAGCAGCGCCTGACGAACCAGGAGACAGACATGGCATTCGACAACACCGTCACGGTCATCGGGAACGTCACCCGTGACCCCGAGCTGCGCTACCTACCCAGCGGGACCGCGCTGGTCACCTTCGGCGTGGCGTGGAACAACCGGTACAAGGACCGCAACGGCCAGCAGGTCGAGGACACCTCGTTCTTCGACGTCACCTGCTGGCGCGAGCTGGCCGACAACGTGTCGGAGTCGATCTCCAAGGGCGACCGCGTGATCATCTACGGGAAGCTCGAGCAGCGCTCCTGGGAGACCCAGGACGGCGAGAAGCGCTCCAAGGTCGAGATCGTGGCCGACGAGGTCGCCCCGTCCCTGAAGTGGGCCACGGCCCGGGTCGAGAAGATCCGCCGCGACGGCCCCGCCGGTTCCGGCGCCGGTGGCGGCGGTGGCTCCTACGAGCCGCCCCGCGCCGAGCCCCCCACCTACGACGATTCCGAGGAGCCCTTCTAGTGGCACGAGCACGCAGCAAGAACAAGGACAACGCCCGCCGCTCCAAGAAGCGGACGTCGATCCTCAACCAGGAGAAGGTCACCTACGTCGACTACAAGGACGTCAACCTGCTCCGCCGGTTCATGTCGGACCGGGCCAAGGTCCGGGCCCGTCGGGTCACCGGCAACTCCGCCCAGCAGCAGTCCGAGGTCGCCGCGGCCATCAAGAACGCCCGCGAGATGGCCCTCCTGCCGTACACGAACCGCGTCACCCAGCAGCGCGGCGGTCGTCGTGACGACCGTGGCCGTGGCCGCGATCGCGACCGCGACGAGGAGATGAGCGACCAGGTGGACGAGTCCACCGAGGCCGACGACGTCACCGACGAGGACACCGAGAACGAGGAGAGCGAGTCGTGAAGGTCATCCTCCGCACCGACGTCGACCAGGTCGGCAAGCGCGGCGACCTCGTCGAGGTGGCCGACGGCCACGCCCGCAACCACCTGATCCCCAAGGGCCTGGCCATGCGGGCCACCCCGGACGCCGAGGCCCAGGCCGAGCACATGCGCAAGGCCCGCGAGGTCCGCGACACCAAGGCCATCGAGGCCGCCCAGGAGGTCGCCACCACGCTGGTCCCGCAGGTCATCGTGGTCACGGCCAAGGCCGACGAGGCCGGTCACCTGTTCGGCTCCGTGTCCGAGACCGACATCGCCAACGCGGTGAAGGCCCAGACCGAGATCGAGCTCGACCGCAAGATCATCGCCATCGACGAGCCCATCAAGGCCGTCGGCACCCACTACGTGATGGCCAAGCTGCACCAGGAGGTGCAGTTCCCCATCACGGTCGAGGTCGAGGCCGAGTAGCCCCGACCGCGGCTCCCAGGAGCTGATGCGCGGACCGGCCGTACCTGCCGGTAACCGTTCGTGAACCGGGGGACGGACCGTTGCGGTCCGTCCCCCGTCGTCATCTGACCGCTACCTCACGGACACGTTGGGTGACATCTGCCACACCCCGGGTGCCCCTTCTCCACAGTTTCCACAGGACTTTCCCCAGGCTGCGCCTCTGGTGCCCCACAGGCGGGTGGCGCGAGGGTGAACGCCGGTCCAGGATCCGACCGCCCGTCGCCCCGACGGCTCCCGCACCCCTCGACCGTGCCCGCCACGGTCCCGCTCCCCCACGGAGGGCCACGCGTTGTCCAACCCGCAGCCGCCCGACCGCCTCCGCCCTCCCACGCCGGCCGGCAACCGGGTGCCCCCGCACGACCTCGTCGCCGAGCAGAACCTGCTCGGGGCGATGATGCTGAGCAAGGAGGCGATCTCCTCGACGGCGTCGATGCTGCGGCCCGAGGACTTCTACAAGCCGGCCCACGCCCACGTGTTCGACGCCGTGCTCAGCCTGGACTCGGCCGGCGAGCCGGTGGACCCGGTGACCGTGGCCGACGAGCTGTCCCGGGCCGGGGTGCTCGAGACCATCGGCGGCCGGTCCCTGCTGGCCGACATCGTGTCCACGGCGCCGGCGGTGTCGAACGCGGCGCGCTACGCCCGGATCATCTCCGACCACGCCGTGCTCCGGAAGCTGATCGGCGTCGGCGGCGACATCGCCGAGCTCGGCTTCGAGATCCCCGACGACGTCGAGAAGGCCGTCGACATGGCTGAGTCCCTCGTCTACGAGCTCGGCCAGCGGCGCGTCACCGACTCGATGGTGCCGATCGAGTCGCTGCTCGGCGACACCCTCGACCGCCTCGAGGCCCTCGTGGAGCGGGGCGACGCCATCACCGGCCTGCCCACCGGCTTCGTCGACCTCGACCGGCTCACGTCGGGCCTGCAGCCCAACGCCCTGATCATCGTCGGCGCCCGGCCCGCCATGGGCAAGACGTCGTTCGCCCTCAACCTGACGGCCAACGCCGCGTTCCAGTCCCGCCGGCCGGTCCTGTTCTTCTCCCTGGAGATGGGCAACATCGAGCTGACCCAGCGACTGCTGTGCGCCGAGGCCCAGATCGACTCGACCAAGGTGCGCGACGGTCGCCTCCAGGACGCCGAGTGGGACCGCATCGCCCTGGGCGTGTCCCGCCTGGCCGAGGCCAACCTGTACCTGGACGACAACCCGAACACCACGGTCATGGAGATCCGGGCCAAGGCCCGCCGGCTGAAGTCGCAGCTGGGCGACCTCGGCCTGGTCGTCATCGACTACCTGCAGCTGATGCAGGGGCGGGGCCGGGCCGAGTCCCGCCAGCTCGAGGTGTCGGAGATGTCCCGTGGCCTCAAGATCCTCGCCCGCGAGCTGGAGTGCCCCGTCATCGCCCTGTCCCAGCTGTCCCGGACCCTCGAGTCCCGGACCGACAAGCGGCCGATGCTGTCGGACCTGCGGGAGTCGGGCTCGATCGAGCAGGACGCCGACGTCGTGATGTTCCTGTACCGCGACGAGGTGTACAACCCGGACTCCCCGGACCGCGGCATGGCCGAGGTCATCGTGGCCAAGCACCGCAACGGCCCGACCGGCAAGATCAACCTCGCCTTCCGCAACCACCTCACGCGCTTCGACAACATGGCCCAGCTGTAGGACGACGACGGCGGGCCGACGGGCGGCAGGCCGTGGCCAGCCGACCTCCGGCCCGGTCGCCGGGCCCATCGCGGGCCGGTGCTCAGTGGGCGGGGGTGGCGCCCCGCGCCGCCTGCACCCGGTCGACGACCTCGGCGACCAGCGACCCGACGACGATCCCCAGCAGCGCCGACGCCGTCGTGTTGACGAGCCACTCGAGGACCCCCGCCCCCGGCAGGTCGTGGACCAGCTCCTCCAGGTCGTGGACCGCGTCGTAGGGCGCGTGCCAGCCGAGCTCGTCGGTGCCCACCAGCAGGATGTGGCCCCCGACCCAGAGCATCGCCACGGTGCCGATCCGGGACAGCCAGGCGAGCAGCACCGGCATCCCCGCCACCAGTCCCCGGCCGAGCCGTCGCGCCGCCGGGGCGTCGCGCTCGGCGAGCACCAGGCCGACGTCGTCCATCTTCACGATCAGCGCGACGACCCCGTACACGAGCGCGGTGATCGCGAGCGCCACGACCACGAGGATGGCGATGCGCGACACCAGCGGCTCGTCGAGGACCTCCTTGAGCGCGATCACCATGATCTCGGCCGAGAGGATGAAGTCGGTGCGGATCGCGCCCCGGACCGTGGCCTCCTCCGCCTCCGGGCCCTTCGCCACCGCGGGCGCCTCGTCGTGGCCCTCGCCCCGGTGGCGCAGCGCGTGCAGCACCTTGTGGGCGCCCTCGACGCACAGGAACGTGCCGCCCGCCATGAGGATGACCTCGACGAGGGTCGGCGCGAGCTCCGAGAGGAGCACGGCCACGGGCAGGATCAGCAGCAGCTTGTTGCGCAGCGACCCAGTGGCGATCCGCCGGATGATGGGCAGCTCGCGCCGGGCGGCCAGGCCGTGCACGTACGTCGGGGTGACGGCCGCGTCGTCCACGACCACGCCGGCCGCCTTCACGCTCGCCCGCCCGGCGGCCGCACCGACGTCGTCGATCGAGGCGGCGGCCAGCTTGGCCAGGGCCGCCACGTCGTCGAGGAGGCCCACCAGTCCACCAGCCACCGTCGCCACCTCCCAGGGGTCGGTCGTCCAGGACCACACCCTGCCCCGCCACGACCCGCGGACGCACCCCGACGGCCTGGCGTGAACGGTTCCTGACCCCGATCGGCAGGAGCACGTGCCCGCCGTCACGAACCCCTCCCCATGCACCGCCGCCGCGCACCGATCGTCGCCCTCGTCCTGGGCACCCTCTGCCTCGTCCTGGGCTCGTCGGCCCTCGGGCTCCCCGTCGCCGACGCCGAGGCGACCGCCGCCCCGCCCGTCCCGGTCCCGACGCTCATCGGGCCCGTGCCCGACGAGGTCGGCACCAAGGGCGAGCCGTGGTTCGACCCGCCCTTCGTGCTCGAGGAGGTCGAGCCCTTCGCCTACACCTCCGAGGAGTTCCTCCTCGAGGGCACGGCCCGCGACCTGATCGGCGACGCCGGCGAGGCGCCGTACAAGACCCGCATGCTCGTCGTCCGGCCCGTCGACGCCGCCGACTTCTCCGGCACCGTGGTCGTCGAGTGGGACAACGTGACCGCCCAGGCCGCCCTCAACCCGCTGTGGATGTGGGACCACCCCTACCTGCTCCGCGAGGGCCACGCCTTCGTGTCGGTCTCGGCCCAGCAGGTCGGCGTGTCCGGTCCCTCCCCGCTGGCCCACACCCAGTGGGACCCGGCCCGCTACGGGGACCTCTCCCACCCCGGCGACACCTGGTCCTTCGACATCTACGCCCAGGCCGTCGAGGCCCTCGTCCAGGACGCCCCGGCCACCGACGGCACCGCCGGCGGCACGCCCCAGGGCCTCGACGACGTCCTCGGCGACCTCGCCGGCGAGCTCGTGCCGACCACCGAGATCCCCGCCGGCGGCACCGCCATGGGCGGCCTCGCGGTCACCAACGTGATCGCGACCGGCACCTCGCAGTCGGCCAGCCGCCTGCACACCTACCTGAACCAGATCGAGGGCGTCGCCGCCGACAACATCGACGGCTTCCTCCTCGACGCCGGCGGCTCCCGCAGCTACGCCAAGGAGCCGGTGGACCCGACCATCCACTTCCTGTCCGAGGACGGCCTCTCCGCCACCACGCCGAACGTGGGCGGCGAGAGCCTGATCGGCTCCGACACGTACCGCCTGTGGGAGGTCCCGGCCGCGTCGCACGCCGACGCCGAGTTCTCCCGGTACATCGAGGACGGCCTCTACCTGACCCACATCCTCGAGGCCCCGCCCCTGCCCTGGGCCCAGTGGGACGCCCGTCGCTTCGGCTTCCGCTACGGCGACGACGGGCTCAGCCTGCGGGCCGGCTGCCAGCCCCTCGGCTACGGCGACAACACCTACCCCCGCCGGTACGCGGCCCGCGCCGCCATGGACCAGCTGATCCGCTGGACCACGTCCCTCGACGCGGCCGACCCGACGGGACCCGGCAAGGCCAAGGGGCTGGACAAGCACGCGGACCGCGGGAACGGCCGGGCCGGCTCGGACCCGACGTTCGTGCCGGTCCAGCCCGAGCGGGTCCGCTACGACGAGACCGGCCAGCCGGTGCGCGACGCCAACCGCCAGATCGTCGGCGGCGTGCGCCTGCCCCAGATCGACGTGCCCGTCGCCGACTACCTGGCGACCACGTGCGGCCTGTTCGGCCACACCGTCGGCTACGACCCGGCCACCCTCCAGTCGCTGTACCCGACGACCGCGGACTACGTGGCCCGGATGGAGGCGGCCATCGAGGACGCCCTCGCCGCCGGGACCATGCTCCCCGAGGAGGCCGCCGAGCTGCGCGTCCAGCTCGGGACGGCGGTCGTGCCCGCCTACCGGGAGCCCGTCGCCCCCGGCGACGGCGCCACGACCGAGGGAGCCGCCCACCTGCTCGCCGCGCTCGTCGGGGGCTGAACCGGCCCCGACGTCCCCGGTCCGAACGCGCCGCCCGCCCCGTCCACGGGGCGGGCGGCGCCGCGTCCGGGTCCCGAGGCGATCACCGGCCGGGCGGCGTCCCGGTCAGGGCGCCGTCGTCGACGTCGTCGTGGTCTCGCCGGTGGTGGCGCCCTCGCCCGTCGGCGACGTCGTGGTGGTGGTGCTCGTCGTCGAGGTCGTGGAGCTCGTCGTGGTCGAGCTCGTGGTCGAGCTCGTGGTCGTGGTCGAGCTCGAGGTCGTGGTGGACGAGGTCGTGGTCGTCGACGACGTGGTGGTGGTCGCGGGTGCCGGGTCGCCGACCTGCACGGTGGCCTCGGCACCCGGGACGGCACCGCCGGGCTCGCAGCGGGCCACGGCCCGGTAGGTGCCGTGGACCGCGTCCCCGGGGACGGTGACCGTCGTCGTGGCGCCGTCCTCGGGCGCGCCGTCCTCGACCGGCCCGGCGACGCGGATCGGGTCCGGGTCCGGGGCGGGCGCCGGGTCCCCGTCGCCCTCCCGGTCCGCCTTCCGCCCTCGTCGGTCCCCGCCGGCGTCCTCCTCGGCATCGGTCGACCGGGGCACGACGGCGGTCCCGGGCAGCGGGCCCTCGAGCACGACCTGCCACCCGGACAGGCACCGCTCGAGGCCGGCGACCTCGAAGGTCACGGTCCGGCCGGGATCGACCCGGCCCTCGCGGGCGAGCAGCGACGCCGGGGGTCGGGTGTCGCGCAGCAGGTCGGGGTCGGGGTCGGGCAGCTCGGTGGGGGGCACGTCGGCGAGGGCCTCGACCATGAAGTCGTGCCAGATCCGGGCCGGGATCGAACCGCCGAACACGGCGGTCCCGTCGACGGGGTCCATCGGCTCGTTGCCCTCGGCGTCGCCGACCCACACGACGGTCGTGTACTCGGGGGTGTAGCCGGCCAGCCAGGCGTCGGCGTTGTCCTGGGTCGTGCCGGTCTTGGCCGCCATCGGACGGTCGAGGGCCGCGGCCGTGGCGGTGCCCCGTCGGGGGACCTCGGACAGGACGTGGGTGACGGTGGCGGCGACCTCGGCGGGCACGACCTGCTCGCCGTCGTCGGCTCGGTGCTCGTAGAGGGTGCGGCCCTCGGCGTCGACGATCGACTCGACCCGATGGGGCCGGATGCGTCGTCCCTCCCGGGCCAGCGTCGAGTACGCCGTCACCACGTCGAGCGGCGTGACCTCCTCGGTGCCGAGGGCGATCGACGGGCGGGCGTCGAGGGGCGACTCGATGCCGAGCGCCTCGGCCGTCTCGACGACCTCCTCGGCCCCGACCTGGAGCAGCGCCTGCGCGTAGACGGTGTTGACCGACCGGACGGTCGCCTCGGCCAGGGTGAGCTGGCCGTAGCCGGAGCCGCCGGCGTTGTGGACGGTCCAGGGCTCGTCCTCGCCGACGTCGAGCTCGATGCTGGCCGGCGCCGGGAAGGTCTCGCCGGCGCCGTTGCCGGCCAGCAGGTTCGCGGTCAGCACGATCGGCTTGAACGTCGAGCCGGGCTGACGGCCCGTGCCGCCGTCGTGGGCGACGAGGTCGAGCTGGAGCTCGTCGAAGTCGCGCCCACCGACCCAGGCGCGCACGGCCCCGGAGCGGTCGACGCCGACGAGGGCGGCCTGGGGGTCCTCGGGGTCGTCGAGGTGGGCGGCGACGGCGGCCTCGGCGGCCCGCTGGTCCTCGAGGTCGAGGGTGGTCGTGACGACGAGCCCGCCGGAGTAGAGCGCCTCCTCGCCCACGAGCTCGACGACCTCGGCCCGGACCTGCTCGACGAAGTGCGCCGCGACGCCCGCCGTGAGGGTCGTCGGCGGCGGTGCCTCGGTGACGGCGATCGGCTCGGCCCGGGCGGCGTCGGCCTCCTCCGGCGTGAGGGCCCCGGTCTCGACCATGGCGCCGAGCACCACGTCCCGGCGGTCGCGGACCGGCTCGGGGTCTCCGGCCGGGTCGAAGGACTCCGGGGCCCGGAGCATGCCGACGAGCATGGCGGCCTGGCCCGGGGTGAGGGTCTCGGCGCCGTGGTCGAACCAGGCTCGGGAGGCGGCCTCGATGCCGTAGGCGCCGCGCCCGAAGTACACGGTGTTGAGGTAGCGCTCGAGGATCTCGTCCTTGTCCGAGGACCGCTCGAGCTTCACCGACAGGATCGCCTCGCGGACCTTGCGGGTGAGGGTCCGGTCGGGGTTCAGGTAGGCGTTCTTCACCAGCTGCTGGGTGATGGTCGACCCGCCCTCGACGTCGTCGTCCCGGACGTTGTTCCACAGGGCCCGGGCGATGCCGATCGGATCGATGCCACCGTGGTCGTAGAAGCGGCGGTCCTCGGCGGCGACGGCAGCGGCGGGGACGTGGTCGGGGAGGTCCTCGAGGGACACCGGGATCCGGGTGCCGTCCTGGGACAGCACGGCGAGCTCCTCGCCGTCCCGGTCGACGAGCACGGCCGCGGCACCCACGGTGCGCTCGGCGGGCAGGTCGGTGGTGATCCACAGGGCGGCGAAGGCGGCGATCCCGAGCCCGACCAGGGCGCCGAGCACGATCGCCGGTCGACGCAGGCGCGCCCACGGGACGCGGTCCCAGGGGATGCGGTCCCGGAGGGCGGCGAGGCGCGCCGTCGTGCCCGCCCCGGTCGGGGTGGGGGCGTCGTCGTCGGGTCTCGCTGGTCCGGCCCCGTCGGGGGTCGTCGTCGGCATCGGGTCCTCCTGCACGGTCCGGTCGTCGATACCCCGCAACGGGGCCTCCAGACCGTGTGCGCCGGGCGACGTGGGGCACACGCCGTGCGGAAGCGGACGGAACGACCCAGACTGGAACCGTGGGACCGGACGAGGCCCGAGACGTGCTGGGGCTCGCCGACGGCGCCGACGCGGACCAGGCGCGGCGCGCCTTCCGGGCCCTGGCCAAGGACGCCCACCCCGACGTCGGTGGCGACCCGGCCGCCTTCCACCGCCTCCGCACCGCGCTCGACGTCCTGGTCGGCACCGGTGCGGGCGGACCGACCGTCGATCGCCCGATCGGGGCCGACGGGGGCGGGTCGACGCGCTCGGATGCGGCGCGGGCGGCGGGGGAGCGAGCGGCGCGCACGGGCCGGGTCGTGGCCGCCGTGGCCCGCCCACTCGGCCTCGGCGCGCTCCTGCTGCTCGTCGGCGCGCTCACCGCCGCCGCCGGGGGTCCGCTGGCTGCCGTCGGTCGGGTCCTCCAGCTCGTCGGCGCGGTGCTCGTCGTCCTCGCCGCCGTCGTGGGCACCGTGGGTGGCGTGCGCGCCCGTCGGTGAGGTCGTCCGGCGACGAATCGTCGACGAATCGCTCCCCAGGGGCGCACGAGGGCCTCCACCGCCGCTCCCGTCATCGAAGCGACACACTCCGGACGCCGTGCGCGCGCCCGTCCGCACGTTCCGGCGGGCGGACACCCCTCCTGAGCAGGACCGACGTCGATCGGCGAGGAAGATGCGGGTCCTCTGTGACGGATCTGTTGCAGGTGCCCACCGATCCGGACGCGCCGCGTGGTTCACTCGCCCGGTCGGTGTCCCCGCACCCCCTCCTCCCCTCATGCACCACCCCTCGCGTCCCGCCCACCCCACCCCGTCACGTCCGCGCTGGCGCGCCGTGCTCGCCGTCGCCCTCCTGGCGCCCGCGCTCGCCCTCGCCGGCACCGGACTGGGAGCGACGGCCGCCGCGCTGGACGCACGGCCGGCCGGTGCGGCGGTGGCCGTCGCCCTCACCGGCGACGAGCAGGCCCACCTCGACCTGATCAACGCCCACCGGCGGGACCGTGGCCTCTCGCCGCTCGTCGTGGACGCCAGGGCCCAGCTCGACGCCCGGAGCTGGGCCGCCTCGATGGCCGCCTCCGGGCAGGTCGGCCACGACGGCGACCTGGCCCAGGACTGCCGCCGGGCGTCGTCGACCTGCACGGGGTGGGCCGAGAACGTCGGCGCGGCCGGCAGCCACGAGACGGTCTTCCGGCTGTTCGCGGACTCCGCCGGCCACGCCGCCAACATGCGGCGGGTCCGCTCGGCCAACGGCGAGCCCTACCGGGTCGGCATCGGTGTCCGGACCGTCGGCGGCACCACCTACGTGGTGCACCGCTTCTACGCCTGCGCCTGCGCCAACGACGACCTCGCCCGCCGCATGAACGCCGACCGGGCCGTGCACCTCGCCTTCGCCCAGGCGCTGCACGAGGACTTCCTCGGCCGCTCGGCGAGCGCGACCCAGGCCGACGCGACCGCCGCCCCCCTCGCCTACGGCGTCGACCGGCGCCGGGTCGCCAGGAACCTCGCCTACTCCCAGCAGTGGGTCGGCGCCCTGGTCGAGCGCTTCTACCTGACGACGCTCGGCCGGTCGCCCGACGACGAGGGCCGGCGGTTCTGGACGCAGGTGATCCAGCAGGGTCGGGCTCCGGCCGAGGTCGCCGCCTACTTCTACGCCTCCGACGAGTACTACGCGAACGTCGGGGGCACCGACCGGGCCTGGGTGCGGGACCTCTACGACGTCCTGCTCGACCGGTCGCCCGCCGAGGCCGACCTGCGGTGGTGGGTCGCCGTGCTCGGCCGGGAGCCCCGACCGGCCGTGGCCGTGTCCTTCTACCAGGCCGAGGAGTCCCGCCAGCGCCGGGTGACCGGGCTGTACCGCCACCTGCTCGAGCGCGACCCGGACCCCGACGGCCTGCGCTGGTGGACGGCGCAGCTGGCCGACGGCCACGACGTGCGCCTCGCCGTCGACCTGGCCGGCAGCGGCGAGTACCTCGCCCGGGCCGTCCGCCTCCACGGCTGAGGCCGCGGAGGCCGGGCGCAGTCGAGCCGGGCTCGGTCGATGAGGCCGGGCTCAGTCGAGGCGGGCCGGGCCCTGCCAGTCCTCGTGGAGGCAGAGCTCCCGGAGCGCGTCGACGTCCTCGAGGCGCATCCAGCCCCGTCCGAAGTCGATGAGCCCCCGGCTCCGCATGCCGCCCAGGGCCCGGGTGGTCACGGCCCGGGTCGCGCCGACCCACGACGCGTAGTCGTCGTGGGTGAGCGGCGTCCGGATGGACACGGCGTCGCCGTCGGCCCGACCGAAGCGCTCGCCGAGCATCAGGAGCCGGAAGGCGAGGCGGGCCTCCACCTTCAGGTGGGCCGAGCGGGCCGGGCCCGTCGTCTCCGCGACCCGGTGGGCGAGCATCGTGGCCAGCCGGCGACCGGCCTCGGGGGACCCGTCGAGGTAGGCGTCGAACTGCTCCAGGGACACGATGGCGGCCCGCACCGCCTGCATGGCGACGACCGAGGCCGTGCGGGGTCCACCGGTGAGCGCGGCGATCTCGCCGAAGACGTCGCCGGGGCCGCGGATGGCGACCAGGACCTCGTGCCCGTCGCTGTCGACGTCGGTGACCTTGCACTGACCCGACACGACGGCGATCACGCCGCCGTCGGAGGACTCGCGCCGGAGCAGGTGCTCGCCGGCGCGGAACTTCCGCAGCGTCCCGATGCGTCGGAGGTCGTCGAAGACCGGCTGGATCCCGCCCTGCACGCCCCGGAGGCTAGTCGTGGCCACCCCCGAGGGTGACCGACCGTGCGGTGGTGCCACCGTCCGTGTCGATCCTCGGGGCGGCCGCGGGCTGACCCGTGCGGGTCCTCAGCGCGCCCCCGGTCGGGCCAGGGAGGCGGGCAGCAGCGAGGCGTCGAGCGCTCGGGCCTCGTCGGCCCGGTGGGCCTCCACGGCGCGCAGCAGCGCCAGGCGGCGGCGGTCGGCGACGGCGTCCACGATCGCCTCGTGCTGGGCCACCGTCCGGGCCCGGTCGGCGGGCTCGACGAGGTGCAGCGCGATGGCGGGGCCGGCCAGGGCCCACAGCCGGGCCACCTCGGCCTGGACGAGGCCGTCGGGGGAGCAGGCGAAGAGGGCCTCGTGGAACCGCCGGTTCAGCGCCACGGCTGGGGCGGGATCGGGCAGGTCGACGACGGCGCCCAGGTCCTCGTGGCAGGCGCGCAGGTGGGCGAGCCCTGCCTCGTCGGGCCAGACGAGCCGCCGGCACAGCTCGCCCTCGAGCAGCTCGAGCATCCGGTACACCTGGCGCAGCTCCTCGGCGGTGCGACGGGCCACGAAGTAGCCGCGGTGGGGTCGGTGCTCGACGACGCCGTCGGACTCGAGGACCCGGAGCGCCTCGCGGACCGGGGCCCGGCTGACCCCGAGGGCATCGGCCAGGTCGTCCTGGCGGAGCTGCTCGCCGGGGAGCAGGTCGCCGAGCTCGATCCGGGCCCGGACGGCGGCCAGCACGGGTCCGACGGCGGGGGCGTGCCCGGTGCCGGGCGGCTCGGCGCGCTCGACGGTGGACGGGACCAGGACCTCGGGAGCCACGCCCCCCTGATCGTCGGGGCCGCCCTGCGGTTGAGGTTCGGCGCCGGGATCGGATCCGATCCCGATCGGGTCAGCGTGCGGCGAAGGACCGGAGCCGGCCGACCAGCTCGGCGTGGGGGTGGTCGTCGGGCGGGGACCACGGTCCGAGGCCCTCGGGTCCGGCCCACAGGGGGGCGGGCCACAGCAGGTCGGTGCGCGCCTCGGCGACCTCGAGCGTCCCGGTGAGGATGGTGCCGAGGAGGTCGGTCGCGGTGGGGTCGACCACGACCAGCTCGGTGGGGAGGGGGCACAGGACGATGCCCTCGACGAGGCCGGCCGCCTCCAGGAGGAGCTCCGGGGCGGCGAGCCAGGCGGCGAGGTGGTCGGCGGGCCGGGTCGGGACCCAGGCGGGGACGCCGGCGCCGATCGGGTCGAGGGCCGGGCCGTGGGCGACGAGGGCGTCGAGCGCCGGGCGGAGGACGTCCTCCGCCTCGACCTGCCAGGCGAGCAGCTCGGCGCGGCCCACGGGCGGTGCACCGGGGTCGCCGACCACGACGACGGCCTCGAGGGCGCCGGCCACGGGCCAGGTGCAGGCCACGTCGGGCACGCCGGCGCGCCGGACCACGAGGCGGAGGCGGTCGCGGACCTGGTCGAGTGCGGGTGGCCCGTCCGGGGCCACGACGTCGGCCGGGGGCCCGGACGGGGCCGGTTCGGGCGCCGGGCCGTCGTGCGCGACCGGCTCCGTCGCGGGTGGTGCCGCGGTGGGCGCGAGCGGGTCCTGCGGCGGCGGGTCGTCCGGGGCGGGGGCCGGGTCG
>CAZCEZ010000015.1:44335-52080 GCA_964497795.1 uncultured Acidimicrobiaceae bacterium
GGGCGGGGGCCGGGTCGCCCTGGGCGGGGGCCGGCGTCGGTGGGGCGAGGAGCGACACGAAGTCGTCCATGAGCTCGATGCGGTTGAAGCCGGACGCCTTCGTCCACCGCCCCCGGAGCCCCGACAGCGACAGCGGGACCGGCTCGTCCAGGTCGCGCCACGCGACCGAGAGGGTGTCGGCGTCGACGGGCTCGGCGTCCTCCACGGCGGGCAGCGCCCGCACGCGGGCCAGGGCCTCGCGGGTCAGCGCGTCCGGGGGCGCGCCTGCGTCCTTCTTGAACCGGTCGAACAGACCCATGGCCGGTGACGGTACCGAGCCGTCCGCCGCCGCAGCGGGCCGTGGTCCATCGATCCGCTCAGCGCCGTCGGTAGCGCAGGTCGACCGGCTCGCGACCCTCGGCCAGGCCCCGGGCCTCGTAGCCGTCGCGGGGGCGCCACCCCGGCCGGGGCACGACGCCCCCGTCCAGGTCCGGGTGGCCGTCGAGGACGGCGAGCGCCACCTCGGCGTAGTCGCCCACGTCCGTGGCGAAGGCGAGGTACCCGCCCGGGGCGAGGCGGTCCACGACGAGCTCGACCAGGTCGGGCCGCACGAAGCGCCGCTTGTGGTGGCGCGCCTTGGGCCAGGGGTCGGGGAAGAACACGTGGACGCCGGCGAGCGCGCCCGTCGCGATCTCGTGGTCGAGCAGCTCGACCGCGTCGACCCACTGGACGTGGAGGTTGGCGCGGGGGTCGGCCTCGAGGGCCTCGAGCAGGTGGGCGATGCCGGGCGTGTGCACGTCGGTGGCGAGCAGGTCCACGTCGGGGTGGGCGTCGGCGAAGGCGAGGGCGGCCTCGCCGTGGCCGCAGCCGACCTCGAGGACCAGCGGCCGCGCCGGGTCCCGGCGGTCGGGGTGGAACCGGGGCGCGACCTCGTCGAGCAGTCGGCGCATCCCGTCGGTCACGCGTCCGTGCCGGGCGTGGAACGTGCGGATGCGGGGGTGGGCGAGGCCCCGGTCGGCCTGCGGGGCGTCCGCTCGTGAGGTGGAGGGCTCCGGCACGGCGCCCATGGTCGCACCCCGGGCCCGACCGACCGAAGGGCGGGCGGATGGGGGACGAAGGGGACGGGGGGTCCGTTCGCGGCGGGGGCGCCGCGCCACGGCTCGCGGTCGTGGGCTCGGTACCCTCCCGCGACGCCGACGGGCGGCGGCACGAGTCGAAGGGTCCCCATGGGGCAGCGAGCACGACAGGCAGCAGCGGACGACGACGGTCGTCCGGGCGCGCCCCGCCGGGCTCGGCGCACGCTCCGGATCGCCGGGGCCGTCCTCGCCGCGACGGTGCTGCTCGCCACGCCCGTGGCCGCGCAGACCGATGCCGAGCGGGAGCGGGACTCGATCCGCGACGAGCAGGACCGGGTGGCCGAGGAGCTCGACGTGCTGCGGGCCACCGACGAGGAGATCGACGCCGTCCTCGACGGGATCGAGGCCGACCTGGCCGCCCAGCAGGACCTGCTCGACGCCGCGCTCGCCGCGGCCGACGCCGCGGCCCGGGCCGAGGCGGACGCAGAGGCCGAGCTCGCCGCGGCCCGCGACGACGTCGCCGTGCTCGAGCAGGCCATCGTCGAGATGGCCGTCGCCTCCTACGTGCACCCGCCGACGGCCGACCTCGTCCAGTCGCTCCAGGCCACCACGCTGTCCGACGCCCTCGTCCAGAAGATCTACCTCGACGCCCGGGCCCGGCGCGACCTCGACCTGCTCGGCCTGCTCGAGGAGGCCGAGGCGGTCGCCCGGGAGCGGGCCGACGCGCTGGCCGCCGCCGCCGAGGAGGCCGAGGCCGCGGTCGCCCGGGCCGACGCCGAGCTCGTCGGCCTCCAGGCCGAGCGGGACCGGCAGGCCGCCTTCGCCGGCGAGCTGCAGGGCCGCATCGACGCCGCCCTGGCCGAGGCGGCCGTCCTCGCCGACCTCGACGCCGACCTGTCGGCCCGCATCGCCGAGGAGCAGGCCGAGCTGATCGCCCGGCTCCCACCGCCGACCACCCTGCCGCCGACCACCCTGCCCCCGACGACGGTCCCCGCCGTCACCACGACCACGGCAGCGCCGTCCGAGGACGGGACCCCGGCCCCGACGACGACCACGACCCGGCCGACCACGACGACCACGAGGCCTCGGCCCGAGACCGAGACGCCGCCGCTGCGCACCGTGCAGGGCATCACCGTCCACGCCGACATCGCCGACGACGTCGACGCGATGCTCACCGCGGCCTCCGCCGACGGCATCGACCTGTTCGGCTCCGGCTACCGGTCCACCGAGCGCCAGATCGAGCTCCGCCGGGCCAACTGCGGACCGACCGAGTACGACATCTGGGAGCGGCCGGCGTCGACCTGCTCGCCTCCGACGGCCATCCCGGGGCGGTCCCTCCACGAGCAGGGACGCGCCGTCGACCTGACCTACGAGGGTCGGCTCATCACGTCACGGGACAACGCCGGCTTCCGGTGGCTCGCCGAGAACGCCGCCGACTACGGCCTGTTCAACCTGCCCAGCGAGCCCTGGCACTGGTCCACGACCGGGAGCTGAGCGGCCACGGGCCGAAGGGCGCAGCTGGGCAGGCCCGGCCCAGCGAGCCCTGGCACTGGTCCACGACCGGGAGCTGAGCGGCCACGGGCCGAAGGGCGGAGCTGGGCGGGTTCTCAGGTCGGGCCGAGGTCGGTGAAGGACCCGCCCCGGCCGGCCCCGGACGCGAAGCGGGCCGCGCCCGCCCGGGTCTCGCCGGTCGCGATGGTCTCGAGGCCGCGCTCGGTCTCCTGGGCGAGGGCATCCCACTCCGGCAGCGACCACGCGGCCAGCGAGCTGGCCCGGTCCGACCGCAGGCAGGCCTGGGGGAACGCGGCCAGCGAGTCGGCGAGGGCGACGGCCGCGTCGAGGGCGCCGCCGGGGTCGACGACCCGGTCGGCCAGGCCCCAGGCCAGCGCCTCGTCGGCGCCGACGGGACGGCCGGTCAGGATCATGTCGGTGGCCCGACCCTGACCGACGAGGCGGGGGAGGCGGACGGTGCCGCCGTCGATCAGGGGCACGCCCCAGCGCCGGCAGAACACGCCGAAGGTCGCGTCCGCGGCCACGACCCGCAGGTCGCACCAGACGGCGAGCTCGAGGCCGCCGGCCACGGCGTGGCCCTCGACGGCGGCGATGACCGGGACGCGGGTCCGGAGCCGGGTCGGTCCCATGGGGCCGAGCACCCGGGCCGGGGCGTCGGGGTCGACGGGGCCGGGGGCCATGCGCTCGACCCGGTTGGCGCGCCCCTCGCCCATGCCGCGCAGGTCGGCACCGGCGCAGAAGGTGCCCTCGGCGCCGGTGAGCACGACGGCGAGCACGTCGGCGTCGTCGTCGAGCGCGCAGAAGGCGTCGAAGAGGGCCTCGGCGGTCGGGCCGTCGACGGCGTTGCGCACGGCGGGCCGGTCGATGGTGACGACGGCGGTCGTGCCCCGCCGCTCGACCCGGACGGCGTCGGGCCCGCTCGGCGTCTCGGCCACGGTCAGCCCCGGGCCGAGGTGGTCGTCTTGCCGGGGCGGGCGTTCTTCTCGATGAACTCGATGACCTTCCCGGCCACGTCGATGTTCGTGTACTGCTCGATGCCCTCGAGGCCGGGGGAGGAGTTGACCTCCATCACCACGGGCCCGTGGTTGGAGCGGAGCATGTCGACGCCGCACACGTTGAGGCCCATCGTCTTCGCGGCCCGCACGGCGGTGGAGCGCTCCTCGGGCGTGAGCTTGATCTTCTCGGCGGTGCCGCCCCGGTGGAGGTTGGAGCGGAAGTCGCCCGCCGCGCCCTGCCGCTTCATCGACGCGATGACCCGGCCGCCCACGACGAAGGCGCGGATGTCGGCGCCGCCCGCCTCCTTGATGAACTCCTGCACGAGGATGTTGGCGTCGAGCTGGCGGAAGGCGGCGATGACCGACTCGGCGGCCTTGCGGGTCTCGGCGAGGACGACGCCCATGCCCTGGGTGCCCTCGATCAGCTTGACGATGAGGGGGGCGCCGCCGACGAGCTCGATGAGGCCGTCGATGTCCTTGGTGGAGTGGGCGAAGCCGGTGACGGGCAGGCCGATGCCGTTGCGGGACAGCAGCTGGAGCGACCGCAGCTTGTCCCGGGAGCGGGAGATGCCCTGGCTCTCGTTGGTCGGGAAGACGTTCATCATCTCGAACTGGCGGACCACGGCCGTCCCGTAGAAGGTGTGCGTGGCCCCGATGCGGGGGATGATGGCGTCGTAGCCGGCCATCTCGTTGCCCCCGTACCAGATGGTCGGGCGGTGCGACGTGATGTCGATGACGCACCGCAGGTAGTCGACGACCTTGACCTCGTGGCCGCGCTCCTCGGCGGCCTCCCGCAGGCGGCGGGTGGAGTAGAGGTTCGAGTTCCGGGAGAGCAGGGCGATCTTCATAGGCCCGTCCGACGCTACCGGCCGTCCCGGCGCCGGTGCGCAGGGCCGGCCGGGGGGCGCTCAGGGGCCGGTCGGGGGACGGTGCCGGGTGCCGCCGAGCAGGTAGGAGCGGCCGGGGTCGACGAGCAGGTGGTCGGCCATGCCGGTGCGGCCGAGCAGCATCCGGAAGCCCATCTGGTCGCGGTTCGTGAGGGTCAGCTCGATCCGGTAGCGCTCGCCCCCCAGCGCCAGGGTCGTCTCGACCACGGGCCGGCGCTCGACGTCGCCGTTGGAGGAGCGGACCTCGCGCTCCTCGACCAGGCGGGCCTCGGCCTCGACCACGACCTCGTCGTCGGCCTGGCGGGGGTGCAGGCGGAACCGGAGCCACTCCTGGCCGTCCCGGTCGACGGACTCGATGTCCCATGCGTGGATGGCGGACGTCCGCGCACCGGTGTCGACCTTGGCCTTCACCCACCCGAGGACGTCGTCGGCCTCGGGGAGCAGGTCGGGGAGGTGGACCCACTCGCGCCAGCCGATGAGGGTCCGCGCCGGGTTCGCCCTGCCGGGGCTGGCGTCGTCGGGGCTGGCGTGCTCGGGGGCCGGCTGGTCGCCCATGGAGGTCCTCTCGTGTC
Organism: uncultured Acidimicrobiaceae bacterium; assembly: GCA_964497795.1. Taxonomy (GTDB): domain Bacteria; phylum Actinomycetota; class Acidimicrobiia; order Acidimicrobiales; family Salinilacustritrichaceae; genus Salinilacustrithrix. Next base: position 49,357 of record CAZCEZ010000015.1, read on the forward strand.
TCCGCTGCGTCCCGGAGTCTCGCACGCCCGCCCGGCGAGCCCGACCTGCGCGAACCTGATCGGCGTGCCGGGTGGACGACGAGGCGGGGTCATCGGCGTGCTGGCCGTCGTCGGCTTCGTCGCCCTGCTCGCCGCCGGTGCGGTCGGAGCCCTGGACGGAGCGCGGTCCACCGGCGCCGGCGACCCGGTCGGCGACCTCGTCGACGCGTGGGCGCGGTCGCGCACCGCGACCTACCGGGCGACCGGCACGACGACCCGGACCGCCGCCGACGGCACGTCGCTCACGGCGCTGTCCGAGGTCGTCCAGCGTCCACCCGACCGCCTGGTCCGGAACCTGGGTGCCGTGACCGGCCGGCGCGGCGACCGGGTCCTGGTCTGCCCCGACCCGACCGCGTCGTCGGCCGAGGGCGGGACCTGCGCGCTGGGCCTGCCCGGCCAGGGCTTCGACGTCGTGGTCGAGGCCGAGGTGACGGCGTTCGCCGCGCTCGTGACCGGCCCCGACCCGCTGTACGAGGTGCGCGGGCGGGAGGGCTCCTGCTGGCGGCTCCGCCGGACGCGGTACGACCCGCGGGCCGGCTTCGGCGTGCGCACCGACCTGTGCGTCGACCCGACCACCGGCGCCGTGGCGAGCATCCGGACCGACCACGGGTCGGTGGTCGAGGAGACCGTGCACGACCGGATCACGGCCGTCGTCGCCGATGCCGACCTCGAGCCGTAGCCTCGTCCCCATGTTCCTCGGAGAGGACCTCCTCGCCTACCTCGTCCTCGCCATCGGCGGCGCCATGGCCGTCGGCTCGATCCTGGCCGTCGTCCGCCCGCCGGAGCAGACCAAGGACGGCGACCTCGAGGCCGCGCCGATCGGCCGGAGCATCGCGTTCGCCGTGGTCGGCGCCGTGGGAGCGATCTGGGCGCTCGCCAGCCTGATCACGGGCTGAGGAGGTCGGCTCGCCGGGCCAGGCGAGCACCGGTGGTCCCGAACCGCCACGTCGGTGCGACCGTCGACGCCAGCGAGCATCGGTGCTCCGAACCCGCCACGTAGCTGCGACAGCGGTGGCGCCGACGGCGAACCTGTCGCAGCTACGTGGCGCGACGGGCCCGCTCGCCGGCCGATTCGGCGACCTCGCCGGCGATGGCGGCCAGGAACGGCGTCCACGGCATGCGGGCCATGAGGCGGAGGTCGTCGAGGGTCCGCGTCTCCTCGTCGAGGAAGGCGAGCAGGTGGTCGAGGGGGATGGTCCGGAACAGCTGCTCGAAGATCGGCCTCGCGTCGGCGGGCCGGCGGTGCAGGACGTGCAGCAGCAGTCGGTCGGCGAGGCGGAGCAGCAGGCGGGGCTCGGGCAGGGGCTGGGGCGCGCCGGTCGTCGCCCACGTCCGGGCCAGGTGCGCGGTCTGGGCGTGGATGCGGGCGAAGGCGTACCCGGTCGTCGGCTTGATCCGCCCGCCGACGCCGCCCACGTTCCACACGTGGGCGCCCCACCGCTGGCCCGGCACCCGGTCCTCCATGGGGATGGCACCGCGCTCGCGGGCGCGGACGACCACGTCCCCGGCACCGATGCGGTCCAGGTACCGGCCGACGTGGCCGTCGTAGAAGGCGTCGTCGCGCACGGTCGGCGAGAACAGCGTGTGCTCGACCAGGGCCCGGTCGGGAGCCTCGGGCAGCACGTACAGGAAGGCGAGGCCGTCGTGCTGGGGTGTGTCGAGGTCCATGAAGGTGACGGCGGTCGGGTCGAACACCGGGTGCTCGGTCGTCACCTCCCATCCCCCGAAGTGCTGCCGGATCGGGTGGCGCACGGGCCGGGCCGCGTCGTGGGGAGACAGCCGGAGGCTCTGGAGCACCACGGGCGCGGCCAGCTCCCCGTCGGCGGTCTCCACGATCCCGGCGTCGAGGTCGTCGCGGATGCCGGTCACCTCGGTCTCCACCACCTCGGTGCCGGGGTCGGCCTCGACCTCGGCGAGGACGGCGTCGACGAAGCGGGCCCGCCGGATCCGGTGGTACCGCTGCCCGTGGGGCATCGCCTGGCGGAGCGTTCCCCCGGGCCAGCCGACGACGACCTCGTCCCAGGCGCGGTCTGCGAGGTGGGCGAAGGGCGCGTCGTCGGGTCCCCAGAAGGCCCAGCTGTGGTCGAGGTCGGGCCGGATCGCGCGGTCCACGAGGACGATGCGCCCGAGGCGCGGCCCGTGGTGGCGGAGGTGCCACCAGGCGCTCAGCCCGGCCGCCCCGGCGCCGGCGATGACGACGTCCGCGTCGGCGTCGTGGCGTCCCGCGGTGCTACCCGGGAGGCCGGCCACGTCAGCGCTCGACGCGCTGCAGGCGGAGGCCGAGGGACTGCAGGGTCTCGAGCGGCTTGTGGTAGCCGCGCTCGAGGTGCTGGACGGCGCCGATGACCGAGGAGCCCTCGGCGACGGCCGCGGCGATGACGCCGGAGAAGCCGGCCCGGACGTCGGGCATCTCGACCTCGGCGCCCCGGAGCTTCGACACGCCGCGCACCACGGCGGAGTGGGTGGCGTTGGTGTCGTGGAACCGGCAGGCGGGACCGCCCAGGCACGTGGTGAACAGCTCGATCTCGCCGCCCATGGCCTGGACGACCTGGGCCGGGTAGCGGATGCGGTCCTCGAAGACGGTCTCGTGCAGGACCGACATGCCCTCGGCCTGGGTCATGAGCACGAACAGCGGCGACTGCCAGTCGGTCATGAACCCGGGGTGGGTGTCGGTGTGGATGGCGA
>CAZCEZ010000016.1:0-8523 GCA_964497795.1 uncultured Acidimicrobiaceae bacterium
CGATCGAGCCGCCGTAGGACTCGAAGAGGTCGGCGCCCATGCCGGCGACGTCGCCGACGTTGTCGCCCACGTTGTCGGCGATCGTGGCCGGGTTGCGGGGGTCGTCCTCGGGGATGCCGGCCTCGACCTTGCCGACGAGGTCGGCGCCGACGTCGGCGGCCTTGGTGTAGATGCCGCCGCCGACGCGCGAGAACAGCGCGATGGACGAGGCGCCGAGGCCGAAGGCGGTGAGGATCTCGAACGCGTCGTCGACCTCACCGATCTGGACGAAGCCGATGTAGACCACGGCCAGGCCGGCGAGGGCCAGGCCGGCCACGGAGAAGCCCATGACGGCGCCGCCCCGGAAGGCGAGCGGGAGGGCCTTGGCCGGGCCGCCGGCGCGGGCGGCCTCGGTGGTCCGGGCGTTGGCCATGGTGGCCACGGTCATGCCGACGTAGCCGGCCAGGGCCGACAGGACGGCGCCGAAGATGTAGGTCACGGCGCCCAGCGGCGTGACGAGCACCGCCACGAGCACCGCCATCACGGCGACGAAGGCGGCGACGTAGGTGTACTCCTGCTTCAGGAAGGCCCGAGCGCCCTTGGCGATCTCGTCCATGAGCTCTTCCATCCGGGCGTTGCCCGGGCTCTCCTTCTTGACGGCGCTGAAGTAGAACGCGGCCAGGCCGAGACCGGCCAGCGCGCTCACCAGCGCCAGGTAGGGGATGGCTTCCACGGTGGATGCTCCTCGTTGTGTGTCTAGGGGTCTTGGGGTGGGATCTGTGCGGGCCCGCTCACCCGGCGCGCTGGACGAACACCTGGTTCGCCACGGTCGCGCCGAGGGTGCGGGTGGTGGTCTCGCCGTCGTCGCCCTCGACGGCCAGCACGAGCGGACCGTCGAAGGGGTGCTTCTCCTGGATGCGCACCCGGCCTCCGGGGCGCAGCCCGAGCTGGTCGAGGAAGGCGACCACCTCGGGGTCGGTCGAGCCGGGCACGGCGACGACGGCGACGTCGCCCGGCTCGAGCTCGTACAGCGGCGGCAGCGGCGGGATGGCCGCCACCTCGGGCTCGGGGATGGGGAAGCCGTGGGGGCACGCGGTGGGCCGGTCGAGGGCGACGAAGAGCCGGTCCTCGACCTCCTGGGGCAGGTCGTGCTCGAAGGAGGCGGCGAGGCGGTCGGCCTCGTTCCAGGCGTAGCCGAGCATGTCGGCCAGGAACCGCTCCACGATGCGGTGCCGGCGGATGACGCCGACCGCGATGCGGGAGCCGTCGGTCGTGAGGACGACGCCCTTGTAGGGCTTGTGGTCCACCAGGTCCCGGTCGGCGAGCCGCTTCACCGCCGTGGTCACCGTCGACGGGGACAGCCCGAGCCGCTCGGCGATGTCGCCGGTGTGGGCCTCGGCCTCCGGGCTGGCCTGGCAGAGCCGGTAGATGGCCTTGAGCAGCTCGCGGTCCGAGCGCGACAGCTCGGCGACGGGCGTGGTCGGCGCAGGCCGGGGCGACGGGGGCGCAGGGGTGTCGGACATCGTGGTGGGCCTGCCGGGTCGGAGCGGGGTGCGTCGGGTGGGGAGGCGCGCAGCGGTCGGAGCCCACGGGGCCGGCGTCCCGACGCCACGCACCCGAGCGCGTTCGACGGTGCGGACCGTAGGTTTCGGCACGCACAAAATCCAACTTCGCCGACGGCCTGCGGTGGTGGATCCCCGCCGGGTCCGGAACGTCGCGACCCGCGCCGGTCCGTGCGGCAGGATGGCAGCCGTGGAGGAGCGCACGTGTACGTGATCGTCGTCGGCGCCGGTGAGGTCGGGACCTACGTCGCGGATCGCCTGAGCCGGGAGGGCCACGACGTCGCCGTCGTCGACCGCGACCGGGACGCGCTGCGCGACGTCGACGAGCACCTCGACGTGCTCACCGTCCACGGCTCGGGCACCAACCCCGAGATCCTCCGGGTCGCCGGCATCGACCGGGCCGAGATGATCGTGGCCGTCACCTCCCAGGACGAGGTCAACCTGGTGTGCTGCCTGGTCGGCAAGCAGGCCGGCATCGACCGGACCGTGTGCCGCCTCGAGGACGCGGACCTCCGCTCGCGCAAGTCGGCGCCGCTGCACGAGGCGATGGGCGTCGACCTCATCATCGACCCGGACTTCGAGACGGCCCAGGAGATCCTCGAGCTGCTCGAGTACCCGGGTGCGTCCGAGGTGGCCGAGATGGCGGGCGGCGAGGTCGTCGTGATCGGCGCCCGCCTGCCGGCCGACGCACCGATCGTCGGCCGGTCGCTCGTGTCCATCGCCGCCGACTACGAGCCGGAGTGGGAGTTCCTCTTCGGGGTGATCACCCGGGGCGAGGAGACGATCATCCCCCGGGGCGACGTCACCCTCGAGGCCGACGACCTGGTCCGGGTCCTGTGCAAGCGCAAGGCCCGGCGCCAGCTGATGAAGCTCCTCGGCCTGGCCCGCCGCGCCCCCCGGCGGATCATGCTGCTGGGTGGCGGGCGCACCGCCGAGATCGTCGGCGGGACGCTCGACTCCCGCGGCAGCGAGGTCGTGATCGTCGAGCGGGACCCCGAGCGGGCCACCGAGCTGTCCGAGCGCATCGGGGGCGCCCTCGTGCTCCAGGGCGAGATCACCGACTCGGACCTGCTCGAGGAGAACGACGTCGGTGCCTTCGACGCCGTCCTCGCCCTGACCGGCGAGGACGACGCCAACATCCTGGCCTGCCTGTACGCCAAGCTCGAGGGCGCCGAGGAGACCATCGCCGTGGTCCACCGCCTCGGCCTGCTCGGCCTGCTCGCCGAGGCCGGGATCGACGTCGCGCTGTCCCCCCGGACGGCGTCGGCCAACGGCGTGCTCCGCTTCGTCCGCGGCGACGTCTCGGCGGTGGCCACCTTCCTCCAGGGCGAGGTCGAGGTGCTCGAGCTCGAGGTGAAGGAGGGGAGCCCCGCCGACGGCGGGATCGTGGCCGAGCTGCGACTGCCCAAGGACGTGCTCGTCGGCGCCTTCGTCCGGGACGGGAAGGCACAGATCGCCCGGGGCCGCTCCGAGCTGCGCGACCGCGACCACGTCGTCCTCTTCGCCATGCCCGGGGCCGTCGACGACGTCCGACGGGTCTTCGGCTAGGCGCAGGGCGTGGGCGGCGTCCGCACCACGTTCCAGCCCAACGCCGGGCGGCTGGGCGAGGGCCGGACCTTCCTCGGGCGCGTCGCCAGGGGTGGCCGGGTCGAGTCCGGTGTCGCCTTCATCGTCGGCGTCGCCCTCTCGGCGTGCGCCGGGCTGGCCGCGATCGCCTCGGCGTGGGGGCTGCTCGACGGCGCACGGGACTCGGGAACCCTCGCGGCCCTCGCCGCGCTGTGGGGCCTCGCCGGAGCCGGACTCGTCCACCAGTGCCGCCCGCCTCGCCGCCTCCGGTCGTCCACGGCCTTCGTCGCCGTGTTCGCCTCCTGGTGCACCTTCACCGCCGTCTCCACGGTCACCTACCTGGCACTGGGCACCTTCGCCCACTGGGACGACGCGCTCTTCGAGTCGGTGTCGGGCTTCACCACCACCGCCGCCACCGTCGTCCCCGATCCCGAGCTCCTGTCCGACGCCGTGCTGACCTGGCGGGCCGGCACCCAGTGGCTCGGCGGGCTCGCCGGGCTGCTCTTCGTCGTGGCCGTGCTCCCCTCGCTGGGCGTCGGCGGCCTCGACGTGACCCGCGCCGGCCAGCGCCACGCCGGCACCGAGCTGCAGAGCCGCCGGACGCTGAGCCAGCTCCGGCGGCTCGCGTCGCTGTACTGCCTCCTCACCGGGCTCGGCATCGCCCTCTACCTGGTCGGGGGGATGACGCCCTTCGACGCCGTCACCTACGCGGCGACCACCATCTCCACGGGCGGCTTCGCCAACCACGCCGGCTCCTTCGGGCACTTCGACTCGGCCAGCGTGGAGTGGGCCGGGGTCGGCGGCATGGTGCTCGGCGGGGCGAACATGGCCCTGCTGTTCCGGGCCGTGCGCGAGCGGTCGCTCCAGGGCCTGCTGACGTCGTTCGAGCTGCGTGCCTACCTGACCGTGATCGTCGTCGTGGGTGCCGTCGTCGCCCTGGCGACGGCACCCTCGGGTGGCCCGACCCACGACTCGATCCGCAGCGCCCTCTTCCACGTGGCGTCGGCGGCGTCCACGACCGGGCACTTCGTCGGCTCGGGGTGGGGTGCGTGGGCCATCGGCCCCCAGGTCCTCCTCCTCGCCGTCATGGGCGTCGGGGCCATGTCGGGCTCCGCGGGCGGGGGCTTCCGCATGGTCCGCGCCCTGGCCCTCGTCGGCTACCTCCGCCGCGAGCTCGTCCTCCAGCTCCACCCCCGGGCCGTGGCCCTGGTCCGGGTCGGTCGCCGTTCGGTGTCGGACGAGCTCGTGAACCGGATGATCGGCTACCAGGCCCAGTACCTGCTGGTCGCGGGCACCGGTGCCATCGTGGTGGCCGCCCTCGGCGGGGAGCTGGTGACGTCGATCAGCGGGTCGATCTCCGCGATCGCGAACGTCGGCCCCGCACTCGGAGACCTCGTCCCCGGCCAGGGCGGCGTGCTCGGCCTCCCGCGCCCGGCGCGGGCCGCGCTGCTGCCCCTGATGCTCCTCGGACGCCTCGAGATCGCGCCCGTCCTCGTCGGTCTGGCCGTGATCGGCTCGCAGGCCTCCCGGGCGGGTCGGGCCGTCGCCGACCGGCGGCCCCGACGGGACAGGTGAGCGCACCCGACGTCCGAGGTGGTCCCCGGCGGGGATCGGGGCGACGGGCGGCCCCCGGGTTGACCGGCGATCGCCGGATCGTCTCGGCCCCGGCCCACGTCAGCGGCCTGACGCTCGTCGCCGTGGCCGGGGCGATGGCCGCGGGCACCGTCGTCGAGCTCGCCGTGGGCGGCGCGCAGGTCGGGTGGCTGCTGGCGTGCACCCTCGCGACCGCGGCCGTCGGTCTCGGACTGCGGCGGGCGACCACGCTGCCGACCCGGACCAGCGCACCGGAGGTCGGGCTGCGCAGCGTCGGCGTCTCGTGGCTCGTGATCTCCCTGGCCGCGGCCGTGCCCTACGTCCTCACCGGCACCCTCGCCCCGGACCTCGCCCTGTTCGAGTCCGTCTCGGGCCTCACCGGGTGCGGGGCGACGGTGCTGTCGCCCATCGAGGGAAACAGCACCGGGGTCCTCTTCTACCGGCAGATGACGCAGTGGGTCGGGGGGATGGGCGTCGTCGTGCTCGCGGTCGCCGTGCTCCCGTTCCTCGGTGTGGGCGGCCTGTCGCTGTTCCGGGCCGAGTCGGTCGGCCCGACGTCGGACCAGCTGGCCGCGCGCGTGTCGGACACGGCACGGCGGCTGTGGGGCATCTACTGCGCCCTGACCGCGCTCGCGGTGCTGATCCTCGTCCTGTGCGGCATGGGCCCCTACGACGCCGTGAGCCACGCGGCCACGGGACTGGCCACCGGCGGCTTCTCGCCGTACAACGACTCGATCAGCCACTTCGACTCCGCCCGGATCGAGGCCGGCGTCCAGGTGACGATGTTCCTCGGCGCCGTGAAGTTCCCGCTGTTCTGGGCCGCGGTGCGCGGTCGGACGCTCCGGCCCTTCGCCGCATCCAGCGAGTTCCGCACCTTCGTCACGCTGGTCGTCGCCGCGACGGCGGCCGTCACCGTGGTGAACCGCCTCGACGGGACGCCGTGGTCGAGCGCCCTGCGCGGCGCCAGCTTCAACGTCGTCTCCCTCGTGTCCTCCACCGGCTTCGGCACGGACGACTTCACCCGCTGGGCGGCGGCGAGCCAGCTGATCCTGCTCTTCCTCATGGTGTCGGGCTCGATGGCCGGCTCGACCTCCGGCGCCCTCAAGCTGTTCCGCGTCCAGGTCGCGGCCAAGCAGGCGTGGCGCGAGGTGCGGCGGGTCCGGCACCCCATCGGCGTCTTCCCGATCCGCCTGGGGCGCGAGCCGGTCCCCGAGGACGTCGTCCGCTCGGTGCTCGGCTACGTGATGCTCTACTTCGTGATCGCCGTCGGCGGCATCGTCACCCTGTCCCTGCTCGGTGCCGACCTCCCGACCTCGGCCGGCAGCGTGGTCACGGCGATGGGGGGCGTCGGACCGGGACTCGGGGAGACGGGGCCGGCCTCCAACTTCCTCGTGCTCGACGCCGCGTCCCGCGCCGTGATGATGCTGCTGATGCTGCTCGGGCGCCTCGAGATCCTGCCCCTGCTCGTCTTCCTCGTCCCCCTCGGCGGGCGGTCGGTCCGCGCCGGGCGCCGCGCCACCCGCGGCATCCGGACCGACCCGCTCGGGGACCCCGACGACTGAGCGGGCGGCCGGGCAGCCCCCGGCCATCGACCCGGCCGTCGACCCGGGTGCGTCAGCCCGTCGGCGCTGCGTCCGCGTCCCGGTCGGCGGGGATGTAGGCCGCCAGCTGCTCGACGACGGCGCCGACGTCGAGCTGCTCGGCACGGTCGAGGGCCTCCAGCGTGCAGAACGCCTCGCACGAGGCGTCGTGGGCTCGCCACTGCAGGCTGACGACGAGGCTCGCCGCCTTGCCGTCGTCCAGGGTCAGCACCGCCTCGAAGATCGCCGACGACCGGTCCACGTAGGACACGTCGCCGATCTCGTGCGTCGCCTCCACCAGCCGCCGGAACGTCTCGCCGGGCGTCGACGAGAGCGCCAGGGTGTCGTGGTCGACGCGCCGGACGTCGGGAGCGGGGACCGGGGGCTCGGCCCACTCGGGACGGGTGGCGCGGGGCGGGTCGCCGGCGGCCCGGGGACCCCGCGGCGCGGGTGGCTCCCGCCGGGGTTCGGGTCGCTCGTGGAGCCGACCCTCCCGGCGGGCCTGGGCGAGCGCCCGGTACGCGGCGTTGAGCGCGACGGCGTCGTCGACGCCGGCATCGCCCGCCACGTCCGGGTGCGCCCGCCGGATCCGGTCCCGGTACGCGGCGCGCACGACCGTCCACTCGTCGCTCGCGTCGACCCCGAGCACCGCACGGGCGTGGGACAGGTCCATCGCGCACGATCGTAGGAGGCCCGCCGCCCCGCTCCTCAGCGCCCGACCGGCGCCCGTGCGCCCCACGCCGCACCGCCCACGCCCTACCGTCGACGCGGTGGCACGGCACCCCGACGAACCCGGCACCGAGCCCGGCCTGCCGGTCAAGCTCGGGCCGTGCTCCAACGGCGAGGTGCCCCCGGCCCCGGTCACGCCCGTGGTCCGCGAAGCGGTGCGCCGGGCCCGCGCCGAGGCCGAGGACGCCGCCCGGCGCCTCGGCATGGACCGGCGTCGCTTCCTGCGCACGACGATGGGCTCGGCCGTCACGCTCCTCGCGCTCGGCGCCTGCAACCGGGACGCCGGCGGCGCCGGCGGGTCCTTCGACGTGCCGGCCACGGCCACGACCGAGCCGGAGGTCGCCCGCGACGTCCTCGGCGGTGCCCGGGACCTCGTGGTCGACGTCCAGACCCACCTCCTCGAGTACGACCGCACCCAGCCGCTGTCGGGCTCGTTCTTCGGCGCCGGCTTCCCCCAGGCAGGTTGCGACGCCGAGGACCCGCGCGCCTGCTTCACCACCGACCGGTGGCTCGACCTCGTCTTCCGGCGCAGCGACACGCAGGTCGCCGTGCTCTCCGCCATCCCCGTCGTCGGCGACGTCGACCCCCTGTCGATCCAGGTGATGGAGGCGGCCCGTCGCGAGGTCGAGGAGGTGTGCGGAGCGCTGTCCTCGGCGGGGGGCGCCCGGGCCCTGATCCAGGGCCACGCCGTCCCGAACGTCGGCGACCTCGCTGCGGCCCGGGACTCGATGCTCGACGTCGCCGAGTCCCACGACCTGTCCGCCTGGAAGCTGTACACGCACGCCGGCCCCGGCTTCCGACTCGACGACGCCGACCCCGAGGGCCTCCCCGTGGGCCAGGCCGTGCTCGACGTCGTCCGGGAGTCCGGCGTGCCGATCCTCGCCGTGCACAAGGGGCTCTCCGGCGGCAGCCGGTGGGCGTCCCCGGCCGACGTCGGCCCCGCCGCAGCCGCCAACCCGGACATCGCCTTCCTCGTGTACCACTCCGGCTACGAGGACGGCGAGGGCCCGCGGGGCGAGCGACCCGGTGGCGTCGACCGGCTCCTCGACTCCCTCGACGCGGCCGGGATCGGGCCGGGCGGCAACGTCTACGCCGAGCTCGGATCGACCTGGCGGCGGGCCATGACCGACGTCGACGACGCCGCCCACCTGCTCGGCAAGCTCCTGACGACCCTCGGGCCCGACCGGATCCTGTGGGGCACCGACTCGCTCTGGTACGGCTCGCCCCAGGACCAGATCGAGGCCTTCCGCGCCTTCCGCATCTCCGCCGAGTTCCAGGAGCGGTTCGGCTACCCCGAGCTGACCGACGAGGTGAAGGCGAAGATCCTCGGCCGCAACGCCCTCGCCCTCCACGGGATCGACCCTGCCGACCTCGCCTGCGTCGACCCGGAGGAGGCCGAGGACGCACGCGCCGCCGGGCCGCCGGACCGACTGCTCGGCCCGACGACGGCCGAGCAGGCCCGACGCCTCTTCGCCGCCGAGCACCCCTGGTACTGACCTGTCGGGCTCGCTCTG
>CAZCEZ010000016.1:8623-17964 GCA_964497795.1 uncultured Acidimicrobiaceae bacterium
CGACGCCGGGTCTGTCGGGCTCGCCCCGGGGGGTCTCGTCCCGGCGTCTGTTAGCCCTGCTTGGGGCCGACCCAGACCTGCTGGGCGTTGGTGAACTCCCGGATGCCGTGGGGGCCGAGCTCGCGGCCCCAGCCGGAGCGCTTGACCCCGCCCGAGGGCAGGCGGGGGTCGGTCTTGACGACGCCGTTGACCGCGACCTGACCGGACACGATCTCGGCCGCCATCGCCTCGCCGCGCGCCACGTCGGCGGTCCAGACGCTGGCGCCGAGGCCGTACTCGGTGGCGTTGGCCAGGCGCAGCGCGTCCTCGGCGTCCGCCACGCGGGTCAGCGATGCGACCGGCCCGAAGGTCTCCTCGCAGGAGGCGGTCATGTCCGGGCCGACGTCGGTCAGGAGGGTGACGGGGTAGAAGAAGCCCGGCCCGTCGGGCAGCTCGCCGCCGAGGCGGGCGGTCGCACCGGCGGCCACGGTCTCGGACACCTGGCGGTGCAGCCCCTGGCGCAGGTCGTCGCGGGCGATCGGGCCGATGTCGGTGGACGCCTCCCGGGGGTCGCCCACGACCAGTCGGGCGAGCCGCTCCTCGAGCAGGGCGACGAAGGCGTCGTGGACGGCGTCCTCCACGAGGATCCGCTTGGCCGCGATGCACGACTGCCCCGCGTTGATGGTGCGCATCAGGGCGATGGCGTCGGCAGCGGCCTCCAGGTCGGCATCGGCGAGCACGACCGCCGGGTCGGATCCGCCGAGCTCGAGGACCGAGGGCTTCAGGTGCCTGGCGGCCTCGACGGCGACGGCGGTCCCGGCGCGGTCCGAGCCGGTGAAGGACACGGCCCGGATCCGCGGATCGCCGATGACCCCGGGGACGTCGTCGGTGACGAGCGGCAGGTCGGCGAACACCCCGTCGGGCGCCCCGGCGCGGGCGAAGCAGTCGGCGATGGCCGCTGCGCACGCCGGCACGTGCGGGTCGTGCTTCATGACGCAGGTGTTGCCGGCCATGAGCGCCGGCGCGGCGAAGCGGAAGGCGAGCCAGAACGGCGCGTTCCACGGGAGGATGCCGAGCACCGGCCCGAGGGGCAGGTGCTGGACGTAGGAGCGGGTGGCGTCCGAGGCGATGTGCTCGGTCGCCAGGTACGCCTCGGCGTGCTCGGCGTAGTGCTCGGCGGCCCAGGCCGCCTTGGCCACCTCGCCGCGGGCCTCGCCGATGGGCTTGCCCATCTCCTCGGTCATCAGGAGGGCGAGGCGCTCGACGTCGGCGTGGAGCTCCTCGGCCACGCGCCGCAGCACGTCGGCGCGGGCATCGAACCCGGCGCGCCGCCAGCCCTCGAAGGCCGCCTCGGCCGCGGCGAGCGTGGCCTCGGTGCGCGCTGCGTCCGCGGCGGGCAGGGCGTGCAGCTCGGCTCCGGTGGTGGGGTCGATGACCCGGTGCACGGTGGTGCTCATCGGTGGTCGTCCTGGTTCAGTCGTCGTCGGTGCCGGTGCCGGTGGCGACGTCGTCGGCCGGCTCGGTCGGGGTGCGGCCCGCGAGGGCGACCACGTCGCCGCTGCGGGGGGCGGAGCGGGCGTCCACGACGGTGAAGTCGCGGTCGAGGTCGAAGAAGGACTCGCACCCCTCCGCCGTGATGTGGATCGTGTCGGAGGTCCCGACGGTCTTGTCGCCGTCGACGCCCCACATCCACGGGATGATGTGGAAGGTCATGCCCTCCTCGAGCACGGTGGCGTCGCCCTGCTTCAGGCTGAGGATGTAGCCCTCGTCCCAGGACGGGGGGAAGGCGATGCCGATCGAGTAGCCCGAGCGGGTCACCAGCCGGGCACCGACCTCGTTGTCGGAGATGATGTCCCGGACGAGGTTGTCGCAGTCCGACACGGTGATGCCGGGCTCGAAGTACTCGTGCACGGCGTCGAGCGCGACCTTCATCCGCTCCTGGGCCTTGTGCATCGAGTCCGTCAGCTCGCCGACCACGGCCGTGCGCATCAAGGCGGTGTGGTAGCGCCGGTAGCAGCCGCCGACCTCGAGGAAGACGTGCTCGCCGGGCTGGACGTCGCGGCCCTCCCACGTGGCGTGGCCGATCATCGACCGGGGCCCGGAGGTCACGTACGGCATGACGGCGGGGAACTCGCCCCCGGCCCGGAACATGGCCGCGCTGATCTCGGCGGCCAGCTCGTTCTCGCTGACCCCGGCCCCCACGGCGTCGAGCCCGGCGCGCATGCCGGCCTGGGCCGCCCGGGCCGAGCGGCGCATCACGTCGATCTCGGCCGGCGTCTTGGTGATGCGGCCCTCCTCGACGATGCCGAAGCAGTCCCGCAGCTTGGCGAACGGGAGGGAGGTGTGGATCCGGTCCTGCTGGTACGCGGGGAAGAAGTACGAGTTCCGCTCGTAGCCGATCGTGCCGGAGTTGAGGCCGAACTCGCGCAGCGACTCGACGAGCATCTGCACGGCGTCGCCCGTGTCGGGGTAGGGCCGGGTCTTGTCGACCCAGGTCCGGTGGATGACGTTGGACTCCTCCATGGCCCGCGTGATCATGAACGGCTCGTCCTCGAGGGGGACGACGAGCGCCTGGAGGAACGAGTAGCCCGTGGTCTGGTAGTCGGTCAGGTAGAAGAGGTTCTCGGGATCGGTGATGACGCAGGCGTCGATGCGGCGCAGCTCCATGCGCTCCCGGAGCTCGCGGAGGCGGCGCTCGTACTCCTCCGGTGCGAAGAGCATGTCGTCGCGGGCCCTCATGCCGACACCGTCCCCTCGACGGCGACCTTGTCGAGGGCCTTGGCCAGCACGTCGAGGCCCTCGACCAGCTGCTCGGTGTCGATGGTCAGCGGCGGGATCAGCTTGATGACCCGCCCTCCCGTCCCGCACGGGCCGATGAGCAGCCCGTTCGCGAAGCACTCGGCCTGGACCGCCTTGGCGTAGGCACCGTCCCCCGTGTCGAGGCCCTGCATCATGCCCCGACCCCGGACGGTCCAGCCCCGGTCGGGATCGGCTCCGGCGAGCTCCACGAGGCGCTCGCGCATCAGCTCGCCCTTGCTCCGGACCTCGGCGAGGAAGGCGTCGTCGGTGAGGCGCTCGAGCGCGACCGTGCCGGCGACGAAGCTCAGCCCCTGCCCGCGGAACGTGCCGGTGTGCTCGCCCGGGCTCCAGTGGGCGTCCCACTCCGGCTTGTTCAGGTTCATCGCCATCGGCGTGCCGAAGCCGCCGATGCCCTTGGCCAGCGTGACGATGTCGGGGTCGAGCTCGCGCCCGTCCACGGTGAGTCCGTCGAAGGAGAAGTAGGAGCCGGTCCGACCGCAGCCGGCCTGGATGTCGTCGAGCACGAACAGCGCCCCGAGCTCGCGTGCCAGGTCCTGGACGGCGTGGAGCCACTCGGCGGAGGCGACGTTGACGCCGCCCTCGGCCTGGATGGGCTCGACGACGAACGCGGCCGGTGCCTCGAGGCCCGAGGACGGGTCGGCGAGCGCGTCGCGGTAGGCGTGGAGCGAGTCGATCCCGCCGCCCGGCGCCGTCTCGAAGGGCAGGCGGACCACGTCGTGGAGCGTGACGCCGGCCGCGTCCCGGAAGTAGGCGTTGGCGGTCAGCGCGAGGGAGCCGAGCGTCATGCCGTGGAAGCCGTGGCTGAACGCGACGACCTGCTGCCGCCCGGTCGCCTTGCGGGCCAGCTTGAGCGCCGCCTCCACCGCGTTCGTGCCGGTCGGGCCCATGAACTGCAGGCGGTGGTCCCAGCCCCGGGGCGCGAGCACGCGGGCCACGAACCCGTCGATGAAGCTGCGCTTGACGTCGGTGTGGGTGTCCAGGCTGTGGGCCACGCCGTCGCGCTGGACGAACTCGACGATGGCGTCCTTCATCGCCGGGTCGTTGTGCCCGAGGTTGAGGACGCCGGCGCCGGCGAAGAAGTCCGTGTACGCCTTGCCGTCCTCGTCCCACTGCGTGGCGTTCGAGGCCCGGTTGAACACCGTCGGGTAGGCACGGCAGTACCCCCGGATCTCGGACTCGTGCTCGTCGAAGGTGGTGCGGTCCATGGTCTCGCTCGCTCTCGTGTGGGTCCGCGCCGTGGCGGAGGTTGTCGGTTCAGGCCGTCGCGCCGCTCGCGACGGGGTCGGGCAGCCCGGCGAGCCGGGCGTAGAGGCGGACCACGACGCCGATGAGGCCGTCGTGGAAGTCGTAGTGGGGCGAGTGGCACGACGCGGGCGCCCCCTCGGGCGTCCGGCCCTCGGCCCGCTCGGGGTCGTCGGCACCGACGAGCGCGAACGCGCCGGGCCTCGCCTGGAGGTAGTAGCTGAAGTCCTCCGAGGCCATGACCGGCACGGCGTGCCCGTGGGCGTCCCAGCCGGGGCCGAGCACCCCGGCCAGGGCGGAGCGCACCTCGTGGGCGGCGCCCGGGTGGTTGACCGTCGGGTCGTACCGGCGACGGTGCTCGACGACGGCGCGCACCCCGTGGGCCTCGGCGGTCCGGGCCACGACCTCGTCGATGGCGCCCTCGAGTCGCGACCGCAGCTCGGGTCGGGCGAGGCGGATGCTCCCGGCGAGCGTGGCGCTCGACGGCGTGACCGTCTCGGCGCTCGGGGCCTCGATGGAGGTGACGGCGACCACGGCGGCGTCGGTCGGCGCGAGGCGCCGCGCCACGACCTGCTGGAGGGCGACGGTGACGGCGGCGGCGGCCAGGACCGGGTCCCGCGTCGCCTCGGGTTGGCTGGCGTGCCCGCCGACGCCCTCCACCTCGATGCGGAACGTGCCGTTGCCGGCCATGACGGTGCCGTCGGGGCACAGCGCCGTGCCCCACGGCAGCGCAGGCCAGTTGTGCCAGCCGAAGACCACGTCGACCGGGCGGGTGCCGGGCGGGTCGAGCGCGCCGGCGGCGATCATCTCGCGGGCGCCGTGGCCGCCCTCCTCGGCGGGCTGGAACAGCAGGGTGACGGGGCCGGGCAGCTCGTCGACGTGGCGTCGGAGCCAGTCGGCGGCGCCGAGGAGGGTCGCGGTGTGGCCGTCGTGGCCGCAGGCGTGCATCGCGCCGGCGACCGTCGAGGCGTGCGCGAACCCGTTGGCCTCCTGGACCGGCATGGCGTCGAGGTCGGCCCGCAGCGCCACGTGGCGGCCGGCGGCGTCGGGCGCCAGCGTGGCGACCGTGCCGGTGTCGGCGCAGGCCCACCAGGCGATGCCGAGGTCGTCGAGGCGGGAGCGGACGAGGGCGGCCGTGTCGTGCTCGGCCCAGGTGAGCTCGGGGTGCCGGTGCAGGTGGCGCCGCACGCCGACCGCGCCCTCCACCATCGAGCTCCACACCTGCTCGTCCAAGCAGTCCTTCTCCTCCGGCCGGGACGGGGTGGGCGCCTTCCCACCCTCGGGGTCCGCGGTTCCGGTGGAGGCGAAGGTAGCGGCCCGATTGCGGGCTGCCGGACCGCCCGGGGGTTCAGCCGGCCAGGAACGCCGACATCGCCGCCTCGTACCACGCTGGGTCGTCGGCCCCGCACAGCTCGCGGGCGGAGTGCATGGCCAGCTGGGCGATGCCGACGTCGACGGTCGAGATCCCGAGGCGGGCCGACGTGACCGGGCCGATCGTCGAGCCGCACGGGAGGTCGGTGCGCCCGACGAAGGACTGGTGGGGGACGCCGGCGACCTCGCAGGCGTGGAGGAAGGTGGCGACCGACTCGGCGTCGGAGGCGTAGCGCTGGTTGGCGTTGACCTTGACGACCGGCCCCTCGTTCATCGTGACGTGGTGATCGGGCTCGTGGCGGTCGGCGTAGTTCGGGTGGGTGGCGTGGGCCATGTCGGCGCTGACGCACACCGACCCGGCGAGGGCGGCGTGCAGCGCGTCCCGCCCCGAGCCGAGCGCGGATGCGATCCGCTCCAGCACGGACGCGAGCAGGGCGGAGTCGGCGCCCGTGGCGGTGGTCGAGCCGATCTCCTCGTGGTCGTAGAGGCACACGACGGGGACGGCGGGGGTGTCCTCGGGAGTGCGCAGCAGGGCGCGGATCCCGGCGAAGGACGAGGCCAGGTTGTCCAGGCGGGGCGCGGAGACGAACACGCCGTCGACGCCCGTGCGTCGGGAGGGCGTGAGGTCGTGGGCCATGACGTCCCAGGCGAGGACGTCGTCTGGGGCGACGCCGAGCCGGTCCGCGACCACGGCGGTGAACTCGCTGGCCGAGCCCCGGTCGGTGTCCAGGTCCCAGATGGGTGCCATGTGGGTCTGCGCGTTGAGCTTGAGGCCCTCGGTGTTCACCTCGCGGTCGAGGTGGATGGCGAGCTGCGGCACGCGCAGCAGGGGGTCGTCGATGCGGAGCAGCCGGGTGGCCGGCCCGCCGCCGGTGCGGATCGTGACCCGGCCGGACAGGCCCAGGTCGCGGTCGAGCCAGGAGTTGAGGAGCGCGCCGCCGTAGACCTCGACGCCGAGCTGGCGGACCCCGGCGGTCACGTGGTCGGGGCGGGGCTTGATCCGCAGGTTCGGCGAGTCGGTGTGGGCTCCCACCAGCCGGAAGGCCCGCGGTGCCATGCCGGCCTGGCGCCAGGCGATGAGCGAGCCACCGCGGGAGACGTAGAAGGCCCCGGTGCCGGTCGGGAACGCCTCGTCGAGCGGCGTGCGGACGAAGCCGGCGTCCTCGAGCAGCGCGGCGGCACTGGCCACGGCGTGGTACGGCGAGGGCGAGTCGTCGATGAAGGCGCACAGGGCCTCGGCCACGGCGCGGTCGCTCTGGAGGGCGGTCATCCTCCGATGCTGGCACGCCCGGCGGCCCATCCCACCCCGGCTGGCCGTCCCACCCCGGCTGGCCGATCCCGGACGTACGCTGTGTGCGGGCCGCCACGCACCACCCACCAGACCACGGCGGCCCCGGACATCCGTGGGGGGAACCATGGCCGTCATCCACCGGGACCACCTGTCGAACGAGACGGGGCACACCGCGGGAGCCGCCCGCGCGCTGCTGGCCGTGGGCCTCGCCCTGGTCGTGCTCGGCGTGCTCGCCTTCCTGGGCGCGGCGCTGTGGGGCATGGTCGAGGCCCGCGACGGGTCCTCGGCGGCCGGGGACTCCGCCGGCCTGCTCGCCGCCGGGGGGCTGGCCGTCGTCGCCGGGACCGTGGTCGCAGCCGCCGGGATGCTGCTCGGGCGGCGGGCGGCGGGGGAGTAGCGCCACCGGCGGGCCCGACCGTCGGCGGCGCCCTTGGTCGCCGGTGCGGCGCCCGGTCACGATGTCGTCGTGCCCGGGGAGCGCGTCACCGTCGTCGTCGTCCACCGAGACCGGCCGCACCTGCTGGCCGGCACCGTCGCCGCGCTCGCGGCGCAGACGGTCCCGGTGCGCATCCTGCTGGTGGACTCGGGCTCGACCGAGGCGAACCACGCCGAGGCCCTCGCCCTGCTGCCCGAGGGGAGCGACGTGGTCCGCATGGGCCGCAACGGCGGCTTCGGCCCCTCCGCCAACGCAGGCTGGCGGCGGTTCCTGGCCGAGCACGACGGCGAGTGGGTCGGCCTGTGCCCCCACGACGCCCTGCCCGCCCCCGACGCGGTCGAGCGGATCCTGGCCGCGGCCTCGGACCGTCCCCGGGCCGGGTTCGCCTGCGGGGACTACGGCGACGGAGCGTCCCCCGTCATCGACCCCTACTTCGGCTCGATCCTCGTCCCGGCGGGCACCGACGAGGGGTGGGATCCGGTCGGCTACCCCCACGGCACGCTCATGTTCGCCCGCCGGGGTGCGCTCGAGGACGTCGGCCTCTTCGACGAGCGCTACTTCGCCTACTGCGAGGAGGCCGACCTCGGCATCCGGGCGCGGGAGGCCGGTTGGGAGGTCGGCCTCGTGCGGGGCGCCTCGGTCCGCAACCCGAACATGTCCAACCCCCGTCCCGTCATCGACTACCTGATGGTGCGCAACACCCTCCTGCTCGTCCGGGCCCACTCGGGTCGCTACAAGGCCTTCATCCGGACCTGCATCGCGCTCGCGCAGCTGGTCACCGAGCGCCGCTCCAACCCCTACTTCCACGCCCGGGCCCGGACCATGGCGATCGCGGATGCCGTCCGCGGTCGCAGCGGCCCCCCGCCCCCCGTGCTCGTGGGCGCCGGGAAGCACCCCGACGAGCCGTGAGCGGGCCCGGCGACGGATCGCCCGGAGCAGGCCCGCGGGCAGCGGGCCCGCTAGGAGCCGTCCGGTCGGCGCCGGCCGGGGCCGATGTCGCCGCCCTCGACGCGGGCCAGGACCGGCCGGACCTTGAGCAGGTACCAGCCCGAGATGGCCAGGCCGCCGATCACGGACAGCACGCCGGCCATGATCACGGCCATCCACACCACCTGCCGCCGGCCTGACAGGGCCCACGCCCAGCGCGGTCGGCGGGCGGCGTCGAGCAGCGCCCACAGCGACACGCCCAGCGGCACGGCGAAGACGCTGGCCCGGAGGAGGGCGACGGCGACCGAACCGACGGAGAAGTCGACCTCGGGCGGGGCCGGGAGGGTGGTGGTGGGGGACTCCTGGGCCACCGCGGCCAGCACGCCGGTCAGGTCCCCGACCACGGCGGGCAGGGCGGCGAGCAGCGGCACGAGGACAGCCAGGGCGTCCCCGGGGGGCGGGGGCACCCCCGCAGTATGGTCCCGCGCCATGACGAGACTGACGCAGGGGGAGCGGTCGATCGCCGGCCGCGTCGCCATCATCACCGGGGCGGCGAGCGGCATGGGGCGGGCCACGGCGCACCTCTTCGCCGACGAGGGCGCCCGGGTCGCCGTGTGGGACCGGGCCGCCGAGGGCGTGGCGGCCGTGGTGGCCGAGATCACCGATGCGGGCGGCACCGCCGTCGGCGTCGACTGCGACGTCACCGACCGCGACGCCGTGCGGGCCGGGGTGGAGCGCACGGTCGAGGCCCTCGGCCCCGTCGACGTGCTGGTCAACAACGCCGGGGTGTCCCTCGGCGCACCCATCGACGCGGACGGCTTCGAGGACGCGTGGGACACGACGATCGCCGTGAACCTCACCGCCCACACCACCACGATCCGGGCCTGCCTGCCCCACCTCCGGCGCAACGGCGACGGTCGCATCGTCAACGTCGCGTCCACCGAGGGCGTGGGCGGCTCGGCGTTCCTGTCGCCCTACACGGCGTCCAAGCACGGGGTCATCGGCCTGTCCCGGTCCCTCGCCGTCGAGCTCGCCCGGGACGGGATCACGGTGAACGTCGTGTGCCCCGGGCCCATCCACACGGGCATGACCGCCCCGATCCCCGACGAGGCCAAGGAGACCTTCGCCCGTCGCCGGGTCCCGATGCGGCGCTACGGGCAGCCCGAGGAGGTCGCCCACGCCACGCTGTCGCTGTGCCTGCCGGCGATGTCGTACACGACCGGGGCCGTGGTCGTCGTCGACGGCGGCTTCACCACCCGGAACAACTGACCCGGA
>CAZCEZ010000016.1:18064-22460 GCA_964497795.1 uncultured Acidimicrobiaceae bacterium
ACCCGGAACAACTGACCCGGAGCAACTGAACGGTGCGGGGCTCCTCCCGGGTCCGTCCCCGACCGTCCTAGGTTCGGGCCCGTGACCGGCACCCCCGTCCGCGTCGGCTTCCTCGGCGCCGGCTTCATCTCCACCTTCCACTCGAAGCTCCTCGCCCTCGCCGAGACGCCCGTGGAGCGGGTCGGCGTGTTCGACCCCGACGCCGGGCGGGCCGAGCGGTTCGTCACCGCGGCCAGGGGCGGCTCGGTGGCGGGCAGCGTCGACGAGGTCATCGACGGCGCCGACGCCGTCTACGTCTGCACCTGGACCTCGGCGCACGAGGACCTCGTGGCGCGCTGCGTCGACGCCGGCGTCGCCGTGTTCTGCGAGAAGCCCCTCGGCGTCGACCTGGCCCAGTCCGAGCGGGTCGCCGACCTGCTCACGGGCTCGGGCCGGACCCACCAGGTCGGTCTGGTGCTCCGCTGGTCGCCCGCCTACGCGCTGGCCGAGGCGCTCCTCGCCGACCGGGACGCGACCGGCGAGGTCATGGCGGTCACCCTCCGGGACGACCAGACCCTCCCCACCGGCGGCCGCTACGCGTCGGCGTGGCGGGCCGAGGCCGACAAGGCCGGGAGCGGCGTGCTGCTCGAGCACTCCATCCACGACCTCGACCTGCTCGACCGCCTCGTCGGCCCGATCACCGGCGTGACGGCCCACCAGCGCTCGTTCCACGGCATCGACGGGATCGAGGACCTCGTCGTGGGCACGTACCCGCTCGCCGGTGGGGGCGTCGCCTCCCTCACCACCGTGTGGCACGACAACCCCGACCGGAACAGCCTCCGCTACCTCGAGGTGCACGCCGAGCGGGCCTTCCTGTCGGTGACCGAGGACTGGTTCGGCCCGGTCCGGTGGGCCCCGGCCGGTGGGCCCGTGCAGGAGTGGGTCGGCGACGGGCTGCTCGCCGAGTGCGCCCGGCGGGGGCTCGGCACGCCGGTGCCCGACGCCGAGTTCGTCGCCGCGGTCGCCGAGGGCCGGCCCGGCCACCCCGACGCCGAGGTCGCCCGGCGCGCCCACCGGCTCTGCGACGCCACCTACCGGTCGGCGGCCGCCGGCGGGTCCCCGGTGGACGGGCTGGGCTGACGTGGGCGCCGGGCACGTGCACCCGACGCCGCGACGCCGCCACGGCCTCTCCGGCGTGATCGCCTCCGCCGGCTTCGCGTCCGGCGACCGGGTGGTCGTCGGCCACTGGTCGACCTCGCCGATCGGGCCGCTCACCGACGTCATGTGGGCGACGCCCGACGGGCGCCGCCTCCTGCTCGTCCCCACCGAGGCCGCGGCGGACTTCGTGTCCGGCGTGTACGGCTTCGACGAGGTCCGGGTGGTGGCGTTCCAGGTCACGTCGTCGTCGGCGTCCCTGCACGTGCGCGCCGGCGACCGGAGGGTGTCGCTCGCCGCCGGCATCGGGGTGCCCATCCCGTTCCGTCGTCCGGCGGCCCTCACCCGCTGGGTGGAGGGCCCGATCGCACGGGCGACGATGGGCGTGCGCACCTACGGGACCTCGCCGACCGGCGTGCGGGAGTGGTACCGGGCGGACCGCTGGCAACCGGTCGTGTCGGGCCGGGCCGAGGTCGCGGGCGTCGACCTCGGCGAGCTCGGACCCGTCGACCCGCCGGCCGGCTTCGGGTTCTCCGAGCCACCACGACGGCCGTCCTGGGTCCGCGTGCGCCCGCTGCTCGAGTACCCCCGACCGGTCGTCCTGCACCGGGCCTGACCCCGAGCCGCTGCCCGCGCCGGCACCGGGGGCCCGGCGCAGCACCCGGGACGCCGGGGTACGGTCCGCCCATGGACGAGGGGAACGGCGACGACCTGACGGGCCTGCGGCTGTCGATCGAGGGCGGCGTCGCCCGGATCACCATCGACCACCCGCCGATGAACCTGGTCGACTGGCCCCTGCTCGACGCCCTCGGACGTGCCGTCGAGCGGGTCGCCGACGACGACGACGTCCGGGTCGTGGTGGTCGACTCGGCCGACCCCGACTTCTGGATCGCGCACTTCGACGTCGCGCTCATCCTGCGCTTCCCGTCGGTGCCCGACGAGCCGCCCGCGGAGCTGAACCCGTTCGTGGCGGTCGCGGAGCGGTTCCGGACGATGCCCAAGCTGACCGTGGCCCAGATCGGGGGGATCGTCCGCGGTGGCGGCGCGGAGCTGGCCGCCTCCTTCGACGTGCGCGTCGTCGCCCACGACGCCTGCATCGGCCAACCCGAGGTCGCGCTCGGCATCCTGCCCGGTGGCAGCGGCACGCAGCGCCTCGCCGAGCTCGTCGGCCGGTCGAGGGCGCTCGAGATCGTGCTCGGCTGCGGTGACATCGACGGCGAGGAGGCGGCGAGGATCGGCTGGGCCAACCGGTCCGTGCCCGGGGACCGGCTCGCCTCCACCGTCGACGAGCTGGCCCGACGGGTCGCGTCCTTCCCGGGTGCCGCGATCGCGGAGGCCAAGGCCGCCGTGCTCGACGGCCTCCCGGACCCGGTCCCCGGCCTGCTGGCCGAGTCGCGCCGCTTCAACCGCCTGGCCCAGCGCCCCGAGGCCGTGCGCCGCATGACCTGGTTCCTGGCCAACGGCGGCCAGACCCGCGAGGGCGAGCGGGACCTCGCGCAGCTCCTCGGTCGGATGGCCGACGCCGACACCGACACCACCGACGACGCCTGAGCTGCCGGCGCCGACGTTCGGGCTCGGCGGCGCCCGGAGACGACGAGAGCCGGGGCTCGCGCCCCGGCTCCCGGCAGATCACGTGGTCCGTGCGATCGTCAGATCACGCGCACCTGGTGGGCTTCGTCGCCCTTGCGACCGGGTCCGATCTCGAACTCGACCTGCTGACCCTCCTCGAGGGTGCGGAAGCCCGACCCCTCGATGTTCGAGAAGTGCACGAACACATCGTCGCCGTCGGGGCGGGAGATGAATCCGTAGCCCTTCTCGTTGTTGAAGAACTTGACCGTTCCGGTCGCCATCGCTTGCTCCATTCGCAGGGGGTGCGTGCTCTCCACGCCCCCCGGTATCCCATTGATGGCCACGAGCCTACGACCTCGGGACACCCCCGGTCGCGTCACCTGCGTGCACGCCGTGCGTGCAGGCCCGGCCCCGGTCCCGGGGCTCAGGAGGCGCCCTCGAAGAGCCCGGAGAGGCCCGAGGGACGGTGCTCGCCGATGGCCAGCTGCTCGAGGACGCCGATGCCGACGCGGTCGCCCCACGTCGCCCGCACCACCTGCTGGACGTGGGTGTGCTGCGGCGCCGTCGGTTCGAGGTCGGCCACGACCCACTCGTCGTAGCCGGACGCCGACTCGCCCTTCCACACCCCGTGGGACCACTCGGGGTGGAAGTAGCCGATGCCGAGCATCTGGAAGGTGAGCAGCGGCTCGAGCTCGATGGTCGACGGCTCCTCGTTCCACGGCGTGAAGGTGAGCGTGGCCCGCTCCGCCCGCCGGGTGCCGGGGAGCCAGTCGATGTGCCAGTCGACCGCACGCATCGGCTCGACCGAGTCGGGACGTCCGCCGCCGTCGATGGCCGGGGCCCCCGGCTCGAGGACCGGCACCCGCACCGCGGTCTCGTGCCAGCGGCGCCCGTCGGCCTCCTCGCTCACGTCGAAGTGCGCCGCGCCGTCGTCGAAGCTGAGCGGCGCCCACAGCCAGAAGAACTGGGGGAGCGACGTGCCGGGTGCGCCGCCGTCGGGCTCGCCGACCGAGCGGATCCCCCACGACCGGTCCCGCGAGCCGAGCCAGGCGTCGGGGGTGACGTCGACCGTGCCGTCGCCGGTCTGGATCGTGCCCTCCCAGGTCCCGAACTGGGTGAGGCGGGTGTAGTCCATGACGACCCGGCTGCCGCTGGCGCGGTGGAAGCGCTCCTCCTCGACGGCCACGGTCCGGGACCGCCACGTGAGGTCGCAGCCGATGCCGTGGACGTCGGGGTCGACCACGACCCGCAGCACCTCCATGGGCTCGACGACCTCGATGCGCACCGGACCGCACGAGGTGTCGGTCCGCTCCCGCGGCGCCCGGGCCGAGGCGTGCACGTTGCGCTGCACGCCGTCGACGACGATCGAGAAGGCGGCGTCGATCACCGACCGGTTCGGGTACAGGCCCATGGCCGCCGCGAAGAAGGTCGTGCCGTCGCGGTCGTAGCCGTTGAAGAAGTACCGGTCGTAGTGGTTGCGGTCGCCGGAGACCGGTTGGTCGATCGGCGCGCTGGTCTGGTGGATGGGCAGGTCGTCGAGGCGGTTCAGCACGGCGCTCGTGGATTCCCCCGGTCGGGCCACCGTCGGATCCGGTGGCGGGTCCCCGATACTGGCAGGCCATGGCACCCCAGCACCCGGAAGCCCAGCACCCGGAAGCCCAGCACCCGGAACCCCAGCACCCGGAACCCCAGC
>CAZCEZ010000016.1:22560-51048 GCA_964497795.1 uncultured Acidimicrobiaceae bacterium
CCCAGCACCCGGAACCCCAGCACCCGGAACCCCAGCGACCGGCCGGACCGCCCGACGGCACGATCGACCTGCTCACCGGTCTGGCCACGACGCGGGCGATCCGCCGGTACACCGACGACCCGGTGCCCGAGGAGGACCTCGCCCGCATCCTGTTCGCCGCGACGCGGGCGCCCTCGGGCTCGAACCGCCAGCCCTTCCGGTTCCTCGTCCTGCGCGACGGGCCCGGAGCCACCGAGGCCAAGGCCCTCCTCGGCGAGGCCTTCCGGGCGCTGTGGGCGGAGAAGCGACGCCGGGACGGCTACGACGAGGGCAGCGGCGTCGACGACGGCTCGCCCAAGGCCCGCATGGCGCGCACGATGCAGCACTTCGTCGACCACGTGGAGGACGTGCCCGTCGTCGTCCTCGCCCTCCTGCGCCGCCACCGGGCGCCGACGCCCACCGAGGGCGCATCGGTGTACCCGGCATGCCAGAACCTGCTGCTCGCCGCCCGGGCCCTCGGGTACGGGGGCGTGCTCACCATGTGGCACACCTTCGTGGAGGACCGCCTCCGCGAGGTGCTCGGGATCCCCGACGACGTGGCGGTCAGCGCCACGATCACGCTCGGCGTGCCCGCCGGCAGCCACGGGCCGGTGCGCCGGCGGCCGCTGGGCGAGCTGGTCCACGAGGACCGCTGGGAGGGCGAGGCGACCTGGGCGGTCGACCCGCCCGGGACCCGCCACACCGGCTGGTGAGGCGGTCGCCCGGGCGCCCTCAGTCGCGCAGGCGGCGACGGTGGCGGAGGCGCTCGGGTCCGTCGTCGACCCCGGGGAGCGTCTGGTGGACCGGCTCGCCGGCCTCGACCAGGTGGGCCAGCACGATCGACTCCACCTCCTCCCAGGTCGCGGCGCGGGGATCCTCGACGTGGGTGTTGTAGGGCTGGGCGAAGCAGACGACGTCGTTGCCCGCGGCACGGAGGGCGGCGACGTTGTGGGGGGCGTCGTCGACGTAGACGTCGGCCTGCACCTCGGGCTTGGCCCCGAGGAAGCACAGGTCCCGGTACGGGATGCCGTGGTCGTCGAGCCACGCGACGGTGTCGGCCACCACCTCCTGGTGGCCCCAGTTGACGTACAGCCGGTGGGTGATGATCCGGATCCACACCCCGGCGTCGGACAGGCGCCACAGGGCGTCGGCGCAGCCCGGAACCATCGGCAGCGACCGGAACACCCGGTGGGTGAGCACGGCCTCGCGGTGGACCTGCCGGAAGTGCGCCTCGTCGCGGATGCCCCACTCGGAGAAGTCCCAGTTCGACCGGGGCGGCAGGTGCTCCTCGTCCACGCCGGTCTCCGCGGCCACCACCCGCCGGAACGCGACCGAGAAGTCGCCGCAGACGCCGTCCAGGTCGACGCCGAGGATCACGCCGTCAGTCCCCGCCGCCGGCGCGGAGGAAGTCGAGGGCGGCGTCGATGAACGCGAACGACTTGGGGGTCTTCGCGTGGTCGGTGCGGGCCAGCTCCACGAAGGTGGCGTCGGGCAGCGCCTCGACCAGGGGGTCGGCCGGGGCCGTGAAGTCGGCGTCGCCGAGGACGACGAGGACGGGGCAGGAGATGCGTGCGAGCGCATCGGCCTCGACGCGACCGCCGCCGTTGGCCATGCACGCCGCGAGGGCGGCACGGTCGTTCCCGGGCAGGTCGGCCAGGCCGGCGAAGTAGCGCAGCGCCGGGTTCCCGCCGTCGTCCCCGGTGCGGACCGCCTCCACGACCGGGGAGCTGTCGCCCCGGGTGAAGAGGTTCGACCCGACACCGGCGACGACGAGCCGCCGGAACCGCTCGGGCCGGTCGGCGGCCACCTGCAGCAGGGTCTTGGCCCCGAGGGAGAAGCCGATCGCATCCACGGGACCGCCGTCGGGTCGTGCCGAGTCGATGGCGTTCCGGACCCGCTCGCCGAGGTCGTCGTAGGCGTCGACGTCGTGAGGCTTGGGTGCCTCGCCGTGGCCGAGCAGGTCGACGCCGACGACGCTTCGGCCCTCGTCGGCGAGCAGGTCGACCCAGCCGTTGTGGACCCAGGTGAGCTGGAAGCTGGTGCCGAAGCCGTGGACCAGCACGACGGGGAGGTCGGAGGGGGCGTCGCTCATGGCCGGCCAGTCTGTCCGCCGGCGGACCGGCGTGCCCGCGACCCGCGGCGGGACGGTCCGGCGATCAGCGGAAGTCGCTGCGCGACGCCCACACCCGGTCGATGACCACGTCGACGACGAGCAGGATGACGGCGACGAGCCCGAGGGGGTGCAGGCGTCCGGTGTCGCTCGGCCAGTGGAGGCCGGGGCCGATCTCGTTGCGGTACTGGAGGCCGAGCACGTACAGCCCGGTCACGGCGAGAAGTACCGCCGGTGCGACCACGAAGGCCGGTCGCCAGTGCTCCCTGCGGGTCGCGAAGCCGGCGAGCACGCCGATGGCCAGGCCGGCGAGGGGCGACACCACGAGCCCCGCGAGCGCGCCGGCCCCGACGCCCACGGCCACGGCGTCGCTGCGCCGGGGGAGCGCCCCCTCCCAGGAGAAGGCTCGGATCCGACGCAGCGGCTCCTGGAGCGGGATGGGCAGCGGCCGGACCTCCCGAGAGGGCGACAGCGCGAGGGCCAGGGCGCCGATCGCGCCGAGCAGGCTGACGAGGAGCGCGACCTCCACCCGGTTCTGGGGCACGAAGCGGAGGGTGGCGTCGAAGGACGCCTCGGTCGGGGTGACGAGGAAGCCGTTGGCGTAGCCGTCCACGAGGTGCGGGCCCGACACCTCGGCATCGCCCTCCAGCTGCAGCGCCCACCCGTCGTTGTGGCTCTGGCCGAGGACGAGCCAGAACGGCCGGCCCGGCTGGGCGCCCTCGACGGCGACCTCGACGGTGGCGTCGTCGCCGCCGGTCACCGAGACCGTCGGCACGCCGTC
Organism: uncultured Acidimicrobiaceae bacterium; assembly: GCA_964497795.1. GTDB lineage: Bacteria > Actinomycetota > Acidimicrobiia > Acidimicrobiales > Salinilacustritrichaceae > Salinilacustrithrix. The sequence continues at coordinate 25,470 of CAZCEZ010000016.1, forward strand.
GGGGCCGTCGGGGACGAGGGGCAGGTCGAGCACGAACGGGTCGCCGCCCGACGCCGACCGCCACACGAGCTGGTCCACGTCGAGCCCCGTCACCCGGCCCGGGGCGGTCGCGACGAGGCGGTCCCCGGCGTCGAGCGTGGTCGCGCCGCAGTCGCGCAGGTCCAGGCCCCGCCCGCGGAGGGCGTCGAGGACGTTGCCCTGGATCCGGACGGCGACCGGCCGGTCGTCGACGCGCACCAGGTCGCTCCGGCAGCCGGTGTCGATCCCGAGCGGCAAGGGCGGCACCCGCAGCGGCGCCTCCCCGACGGGGACCGACACCTCGGCCAGGGCGACGGGCAGGACGGTGGGGCGGTCGGTGTGCCACGAGGTCGTGGTCCTGGCCTCGACCCGGTCGACGACGACCTCCACGACGCGGCCGACGGTCCCGTCGGGGACGGGGATGCTGGTGCGGGCCAGGCGTGTGCCGTCGGGACCGGTGCCCGTCGGTGCCGTCGTGAGCGCCGCCGTCGCGACCTCGGTGCCGTCCACGCGGACGACGGCCCGGGTCGGCAGCGAGTGCTCGTCGTCGTCGACGGCGTCGAGCTCGATGGTGCCGATCGGGACCGGCACGGGTGCCTCGATCCGCACCGTCGCGCCCTCGGCGGCGTCGAAGGCCGTGGTCCACCACGTGCCCGGGTCGCCGTCGAGGACGTTGGAGGGCAGGTGGGCCAGGCCGCCGGGCAGGCGGGTCGTGGCGGTGACGACGGGCTGGCCGGCCCGGGTGCCGCCCCGTCCGAGCAGCGCGTCGAGGAGGGTGGACGGCGCTCGTCCCGAGAGCCGGGCCGTGCCGAACAGGGCGTAGTCGCGGGTGACGGGAAGATCGACGGCGCGGAGCATGTCGTGCTCCTCGTCGTCCCGGGTCACCTCGGTCGCCACGGCGCGCTGGCGCGTCATGACGAGGGCGAGGGGGTAGCGCAGCGTCCGGAACCCGCCGGCGTCGAGCAGGTCGGAGGGGAGGCGGACGACCTCGCGCGTCCCGTAGCCCTCCAGGCGGATCTCGGCGAAGCCGACCGAGGTCAGCTCGGCGTACCCGGGGCGCCGCCCCGCCGTGTCGGCCACGATCTCGAGCTCGATCTCGGTGAAGGTCTGCTCGCCGATGTCGACCCGCTGGCCCGGCAGCGTGCGCGACGACTCGTCGAGGGCGACGCGCCCGAGGTCGCGCCCGTCGACCCGGACCCGGACGCCGGTGATCCACCGGTTGATCGCCCCGGTCTGGGGCTGGAGGAGCGTGACGTGGTCGGTGCTGATCGGCTCGGGTGCGGTGAGCACGATCCGGTGCCCCACGGCGTCCTGGAACGCCGCCACCCGCCACGCGGTGCGCACGTCGCCGTCGGTCGCGTTGGCCGGACGCTCCTCGGGCGTGTACGTGATCGGGTTCCCGTAGTCGCTGGCCCGGACGGTGAGCCCCCGGTGCTCGGCGACGGTCTGGGTGCCGGGGCGGGGCTCGAGGACGGGCAGGCGGTTGTCGGTCCGGTCGTTGCGCAGGATGCCGCCGTCGACGGTCTCGGTGAAGCCCTGCGTGTGGCGGACCGTCGTCCACCGCTGCGCGCGCTTGCGGTTGGTGTCGGTCACGAGGAGGGCCCGGTCGTCGACCAGCTGGGTGCGGGCGAAGTCGGGGTCGTCGGTCAGGTCGGCCGAGTAGCGGATCAGCTCGTCGCCCTCCAGCAGGCCGGCGATGGCCGCGTCGACGATCCCGGCGCCGTCCCCGGACAGCAGGACGGCCTGCTCTGCGGCCGCGGTCCGCACGATGGGGCGCGGGTCCACGACCGGGAACACGGCCACGGCCGGGGCGTCGGGCAGGCCCCCGTCCACGGCCAGGTGCGCCTCGTCGATCAGGGGGAGGTCGGGGTCGGCGTCGAGCGGGACGCCGTCGCCGAAGGTGACCGGTCGTCCGAGCCCGGGGACGTCGCCGAGGAGGTCCCAGGTGCTGCGGGGGCGCGGCGTGTTGTAGCGCTCGTACTGGAGGTCGTTCCGGGCCACCACGTCCCCGACGCCCATGAGGCGGGCGAGCGCGGCCAGCCCCTCGGGCGGCAGCGTCGACTCCTGGAGCCGCAGGTCGAGCGCGTTGAGCAGGTCGGCGGAGGCCGCTGAGCCGTACGGGATCAGCTCGCGGGCCACGTACGGCCGGTCGGTGAGCCCGGGGGTGATCGGGTCGACCGTGTTCCCCCAGCGGTAGGAGGCGAAGTCGATGCCGGGCACCTCGAGGATCCGCGTCCCGTCGTCCCGCTCGTCGAGGAACGAGATGGCCTCCTCCCAGTAGGCGGGGACGTCCTCGGGGCGCTGGAGGTTCTCGGGGACCATGCCGCCCTGCCACAGCGGGGGCAGGGCCGCGTAGGCGACGGTGGCGACGAGCACGGCCCCGACGAGCCCGCGGCGCGGGGCCTGCTCGTGCATGGCGCCGACCATGGAGCCGAGCGCCAGGGCCAGGGCGAGGGCGACGAGGGGCACGGCTCGGGGGAGGCTGCGCATGGCGAGGCCGAGGTCGGTGACCAGGAAGGCCCGGATCAGGGTGCCGATGGGCGACGGTCCGCTCCACGGGTGGGCGCCCACGGCGACCACGACGCCGACGGCGAGGGTGCCGACGAGGAAGCTGCGGTGCCGCCAGCGCACGGCGCCGAGGGCGAGGAGGCCGACGGCCGGGATCGCGTAGGTCAGGCCGAGCAGCCAGAGCGACTGGGTGTAGTCGACGCCGGGCTCGATCCAGGGTCCGAGCCGGTCGCCGCCGTAGAAGAACCAGTAGCCCAACCCGCGCAGCACCTCGGGAGCGGCCGAGGAGTCGGCCACCACCTGGGCCGTCTCGGTGTAGCGGAGCACGTCGATGCCGTTGGTGGCCTGGACCGACAGCCCGCCGATCCACCACAGGTTGACGGCCAGCACGGCGGGCGTGAGCTTGAGCAGCGTGGTGGCCGCCCGGGTCCGGGTCACCTCCCTGGCCACGTAGGTGGCGTAGAGGATCCACCCGACGGGGACCAGGCCGACGAGCAGCACCGAGGTGGCGTTGACGCTGCCCACCGTCGTGAGCACCAGGGCGAACAGCGCCGGGTGGCGCCACCCCCGGCCGTGCAGCGCTCGCACGGTCAGGGCGAGCAGCCAGGGGAGGCCGGCGAAGGGGAGGAGCAGGACCGAGATCCGGGCGGCCAGGGTCAGCACGAAGGGCGAGAGCGCGTAGGCGAACGCGGCGGCCGTGGCCGCGGTGGGACGCCAGCGCCACGTGCGGGCCAGGTACAGCACCCCGCACCCGGCGCCGAAGAGGATCGACCCCAGCCACAGGCGCTGCGCGACCCAGTCGGGGAGCCCGAGGCGCTCCGCGGTCCAGTACCACGGGCCCGCCGGCCACAGGTAGCCGATCTGCTGGTGGGGCACGGTGCCCATGCCGACGTGGGGGTCCCACATCGAGGTGGCCCGCGACAGGAGGCGACCGGGGTCGAGGTACAGGTAGGTCTTGGTGTCGGCCGCGACCCGGCCCGGTTCGGTCAGCAGGAGCGGGACGTAGACGAGGACGGCGAGCAGCGCCGGCGGCACCAGGCGGTCGAGCCGGGACCAGCCCCGGACCGCGCTCACCGGCGCCGTCGGGCGTCGTCGGCCAGCACGCCCATGAGCCGGGTCGCCGTCGCGCCCCAGCCGAAGCCGGCGGCGTGCGCCAGCGCACCGGCCGAGAGCCGGGCGCGCAGGGCGGGGTCGCCGAGGACCCGGGTGAGCTCCACGCCGAGCGGGTCGGGCCCCGGGCCGACGGGCGCGCCCCGCTCGTCGCCGGGCACGAGCAGCCCGCTGCGCTCGTGGGCCACGGCGTCTCGGTGGCCGGCCACGTCGGTGACGACGGCCGGCGTGCCGCACGCGGCCGCCTCGGTGACCGACATGCCCCAGCCCTCGTGGGAGGACGCGGAGGCGAGCACCCAGGCCCGGCGGTACCGGGCCAGCAGGTCCTCGGCGTCGACCCGGCCGGCCAGCTCGACCCAGGCGCCGCCGTCGACGTCGTCGACGGCGGCCTCCACGACGTGGCGCTCGTAGCCCTCGCCGACGACCTCGAGGCGGACCTCGCCGAGCGCCCGGCGGGCGTCGGCGACGGCGCGCACGACCCGGTCGACGTGCTTGGACGGCACGAGGCGGCCGACGACGAGCACGGTGGGCACCGGGGCGTCGTCCGCAGCCGGGCCGTCCGGCCCGGGCCGGAACGCGTCGTCGATGCCGGGCGGCACCACGTCGATGCGCTCGGGGCGCAGGCCCATGCGATCGACGATCTCGGCCTTCGACGACGCCGACAGCGTCACGATCCGGGAGCGGCGGTACAGCAGGGGGGCCACGCGCCGCTCCAGCAGGTCACCGGCCCGGGCCAGGCGGGGCGGGAGGACCATGTGCCACATCTCGCCGTGCACGTGGTGCAGGAAGGTGACCCGGGGTCCGCGGGCCCACAGCGGCGAGAAGAACGGCATGCCGTTCCAGATCTCGACGAGGGCGTCGCGCTGGCCGTCCCGACCGGCCAGCTCGGCGGCCACGGCCCGGGGGAAGATCAGGTAGCGGCCGGCCTTGCGGCGCACGACGTAGCCGTCCCGGACGACGTCGGGCGGGTGGCCCTGCGCGAAGGAGGTCCGCAGGTGGACCTCGAGCCCCGCGGCCGCCCACTCCCGGCACACGTTGGCGGCGTGCAGCTCGGAGCCGCCGGCCTCGACGTCGTCGAGGTCGCGCCAGGCGAGCACGTGGATCCGGCGGATGCCCGCCTCGGCGGCGAGGTCGCCGATCTTGGCGGCGGCGTCGGGATCGGGGAGGGCGGTCACGTCGGGGAGGCCGGGGCGGGCCGGGTCGTCCCGGCGCCCGTGCCCGACGGTCGGTCACGGTCCCGGGGGACCGGGGGAGCCTACCGACCACCCCGGTCCGGCCCGGGCATGCGCCGAGGTCGCCGAACCGGCCGTCGGCGTGCCGTAGCATCGCCCGCCGTGCCGGGTGCCGACGACGTGACGACGACCGGGGCTGCGCCGGGCCGGGGGGACTGGCCGGTGCCCCTCGACGTCGTGCGCGCCCGGGTCGACGGGGTCGAGGGCTGGCTGACCGACGCCCAGGTGGCCCGGCTCCACGAGGCCGCCACCGGCGCACCTCGCGGCGGGCGGATCGTCGAGATCGGCTCGTTCCGCGGCCGGAGCGCCGTGGTGCTCGCCTCCGCGGCGCCCCCCGGGTGCGAGGTGGTCTGCATCGACCCCCACGCCGGCAACGACCGAGGCCCCCAGGAGATCGAGGGCTTCGAGGCCGAGGCGGCCACCGACAACGAGGTCTTCGAGGCGAACCTGGCGGCGGCGGGGGTGCGGGACCGGGTCCGCCACGTGCGCGACTTCTCCGACGCCGCCCACGGCGAGGTGGCCGACCCCATCGACGTCCTCTTCGTGGACGGCGCCCACCGCTTCGGCCCGGCCCGTGCCGACCTGCGCGACTGGGGTGCACGCGTGGCGCCGGGGGGCACGATGCTGGTCCACGACTCGTTCTCGTCGATCGGCGTGACACTGGCCATCCTCGTGGAGCTGCTCGCCTCGGGCCGGTGGCGCTACGAGGGCCGGGACGGCTCGCTGGCCCGCTGGACCCGGACCCGGCAGGCGCCCGTCGCCCGGGTCGCCTCCGCGCTCCGCACGCTCGCCCAGCTCGGCTGGTTCGCCCGCAACGTCGTGATCAAGGTGCTGCTGGCCACGGGGCGTCGCTCCTGGGCCCGTGCGCTGGGCCACGACGGCGAGACCTGGCCCCACTAGGGACGTCCCGGCCGTGCGGACGCTGGTCGTCATCCCCACCTACGACGAGGCCGAGAACGTCGCCGAGGTGCTGGCCCGCGTCCAGGAGGCGGCGCCGGCCGTGTCGGTGCTCGTGGTCGACGACGCGAGCCCGGACGGGACGGGCGACATCGTGGCCGCGATCGCCGAGGGCGACGAGCGGGTCCACCTCCTGCGACGCACCGGCAAGTCCGGCCTCGGGTCGGCCTACCGGGCCGGCTTCGCGTGGGGTGCGGAGCGGGGCTTCGAGGTGCTGGTCGAGATGGACGCCGACCTGTCCCACGACCCCGAGGCGCTGCCCGCCCTGCTCGGCGCGATCGAGGACGGCGCCGACCTGGCCATCGGCTCCCGGTACGTGCCGGGCGGCTCGATCCCGAACTGGTCGTGGCACCGCAAGGCGCTGTCGCGGTGGGGGAACCGCTACGCCGGCGCGGTGCTGTCCCTCGACGTCGCCGACGCCACCTCCGGCTACCGGGCCTACCGGGCCACGGCGCTCGCGCGCATCGACCTCGACCGGGTCCGGGCGGACGGCTACGGGTTCCAGATCGAGATGGCGAACCGGGTGGCCCGCAGCGGCGGGACCGTCGTCGAGGTTCCCATCGCCTTCACCGATCGGATCCGGGGCGAGTCGAAGATGTCGGGCCGGATCGTGGTCGAGGCGCTCGTGCTGGTCACCGGCTGGGGCGTCAAGCAGCGGATCCCGTTCCTGCGCTGACCGGATCCCCGGGTCCGCCGTCGCGGCGCACGAACCGGGCCACGGTCCGCAGTCCGATCGCGGCCAGCAGGAGCAGCGGCACCTCGGCGGTGATGCGGAACCTGGGGTTGCCGTAGGTGGCCGCGGCGGTCGCCACCACGACCAGGAGGGGCGCGGCCAGGAACCACGCCGTGGCCCACGCCCGGCGGCGGAGCAGCTCGATCCCGCCGATCGCCCCGAGCACGAGCGACGCCCACGTGAGCCAGCCCGTGATGCGCTCGGTCAGCAGCCGGCGACCCTCGAAGGTCGAGAGGCGGGCCTGCTGCTCGGGCTCCCAGAGCTGGAACGTCCGGAGCACGCGCACGGCGGCCACGGCCGGGAACCGGTCGAGGTTGTCCCGCAGGTGGCGAAGCCCGTCGTCGCGCAGCTCGACGGCGACGACGGACTCGTCGACCTCGGCGAGCCGCTCCTGGGTGAAGCCGGGGAAGCAGTCGTCGGAGATGAACCAGTAGCCGACGAGGTCCCCACCCCACGTCGCGTCGCAGTTCGCGCCCGACAGCACCGAGCCGAGGTTGTTCGACGAGAGCACCGGCTCCTGGAACGTCGTCAGGTTGCGCACCGCCCAGGCCCCCGGGGCGAGGACGAGACCACCGGCGAGGGCCGCCGCGAGCAGCGCCCGCGCTCCGGACCGGCCGTCGCTGCCGTCGTCGCCGACGCGGTCGCGCCGGGCGAGGACGACGACGGGGACGGCGAGCAGCACGGCCAGGAGGAGCGCCTCGCTGCGCACGAGCGCGGCCGCCCCGCCGACGAGCCCCACGACCGCGACGCGCGACGGGGTCGGGACCTCCTCGGCCCGCAGGACCGCCAGGAGGAGCGCGACCACGGCCAGGGCGTGGAGGGACTCGGCGAGCAGCGCAGCTCCGGGTTGGAAGAGGGCCGGGTGGACGGCGGCGACGAGGCCGACCGCCACCGCCGACCGGGTCGGGAGGAGCCGTCGGGCGACGTGGAGCGCGCCGAGCGCGACGAGGCCGGCGACCACCGCCAGCGCCAGGCGCTGCCCCCCGACGCTGCGGACGCCGACCAGGTCGAGGGCGGCGAGGAGCGCGGGGAAGCCGGGCGGGAACTCGGCGGTCGGCCGGACGACGTCGGCGAGGAGCAGATCGTAGGGCCGGACGTACCCGATGCCGTCGGCCAGGTGCCGTCCGAGCAGGCGGTAGCCGTTGGCGTCGCTGACCGGGAGGAGGTTCGGTGCGGCCAGGCGCGAGTAGGCGGCGGCGACGAGCGTGCCGAGGGCGAACACCCCGGCGGCGGCCACCCGGGGGACCTCGGAGGCCCGCGGGAGCCGGCCGATGCGCCCGGGCACGTGGCCGGCTCCCGTCACGGGGCGCCGGCCGGGATCGGCACGCGGGCGACGTCGTCGGGGCCGACGACGTCGGCCCGCTCGGCGGCGGCGAGGAGCGCGGGCCCGATCCAGGTCGCGGCGTCGACCGAGGTCAGCTCGCTGAAGTGCGTCCCGTCGGGGCGCATGCGCAGCGACTCCCGACCGTCGGTGGTCGAGGCGAGCCAGGCGTCCGCGTCGATCAGGCCGACGTCGGGGTGGTCCACGAACAGCTCCACGAGCAGGTCGTTCCACGCCGCGAGACGTTCGAACACCGGGTCGTCGTCGGCGCGGGTCGAGCGGACGGGGAGCGGCTGCAGCGACCACACGACGCGCGCCACCCGGGACAGCAGCAGGTCGTTCGCCGCGAGCAGCTCGGCGCGCAGGTAGTCGTCGTACACCGGGTCGCCGATGGCGCGCACCGAGGCGTCGCCGTCGAGGCGCCGGTCGACCACGTCCCAGATGCCGATCTGGACGATGGCGACGTCGGGCTGACCCCGCTCGAGCACGCCGGGCCAGACCTCGGAGAAGGAGCAGCCGGGTTCCACCGGGTCGACCCAGTCGGCGAAGACCCGCTCGCCGCCCCGGCCGAGACCGCAGCCGGTGACGGCGTAGCCCTCGACGAGGTCGAGCGCCTCGGTCGCCGACGACCAGGCGATGAGGCCCGGGACGAGCAGCAGGGCGGTCGAGTCCCCGAAGATGGCCACCCGGGGCCGGTGAGGGAGCACCGGGGCCTCGCCGACGGCGGGGTCGTCGGGACTGCTCGGCGACGGTGTCGTCGTCGTCGGCGTCGACGGTCCGGCCAGGGAGTCGAGGGCGTCGGATGCGGAGGCGAAGTCGATGGCGGGCGGCCGGGACACGACGGCGGTGGCGGCCACGACGAGGGTCGCGGCGGTGGCGAGGGCGGCGCCGGCCACGAGCAGCGGGCGGGCCGGGGACGCGGCCGGTGGGCGACGGCCGTGGCGGAGCGGGGACTCGAGCAGGCGGTGGCTGGCGACGGCCAGGACGAGGGTCGCGGCGAGTCGGACGGCGAGCAGGGCGGCGCCGTCGAGGCCGGTGCGCGCCTCGTCGAGCCAGAGGTAGAGCGGCCAGTGGTACAGGTACACGCCGTAGGAGATGACGCCGAGGGCGACGAGGGGACGCCAGGCCAGGGCCCGGGCGACGACGCCGTCACCGATGGCGGCGACGATGACGACGCTGGTGAGCGTCGCGTGGACGAGCAGCGCCCACGGGTGCAGGAGGTCCGCGTCCTGGCCGAGCAGCGCCCAGGAACCGGCGAGGACCCCGAGCGCGACGGCGCCGGCGACGTCGACGCCGAGGCGGGTGCCGGCCGCCGCGAGGCGCGGAGCCCTCGTCAGCCGCTCGTGACGCCAGCAGGCGAGGGCGACCCCGATGGCGAGCTCGGCGGCCCGGACGTCGGTGCCGTAGTACCGACGTCCGGCGTCGGCGTCGCCGAGCAGCAGCGACGCGGCCACCGACCCGGCCACGACGGCGAGGGCGACGAGGCCCATGGTCCGGGCCGGGTGCGGACGCCGGAGCGCGACGACGGCCACCACGGGCAGGACCAGGTAGAACTGCTCCTCGATGGCGAGGCTCCACAGGTGCTGGAGCGGCGAGTCCCCGCTGAAGAGCTCCGCGTAGGAGCGGTCGGTCCAGACGAAGCGCCAGTTGGCGACGTAGGCGAGGGCGGCCAGCGCATCGCCCCGCACCCGGTCGATGGCCACGTCGTCGCCGGTGGTGAGCACGTAGGCGACGCCGAGGGCGATGCCGGCGAGCGCAGCGGGCAGGAGCCGGCGTGCGCGCCGCACCCAGAACGCTCCGAGGGACACGCCACCGGTGCGGGCGCGCTCGGCCAGCAGGAGCGTGGTGATGAGGAACCCGGACAGCGTGAAGAAGGCCGACACGCCCAGGTACCCGCCCTCGGCCCAGCCGTAGCCGGCGTGGAACAGGAGCACGGCGGCGACGGCGAGCCCGCGCAGGCCGTCGAGGCCGGGGCGGTGCCCGAAGGCGGTCGGGCCCGGCCCGCTGCGGGCGACGGGGGCGCGCGCGTCGCCCAGGGGGTGGCTCGGGTCGGCGTCGGTGTCCGGTGCGTGCCGGTCCGGCCCGTCCCCGGGGCGACGGGCGACGACGGTCACGCGCCTAGCGGGGTCCGGTGGGTCGCCGGGGCAGGACCGGGGCGTCGCGGCCGGTGCGCGAGGACGGGTCGCGCACCTCCTCGTGGTACTCCTCCTCGACGTTGACGGCCCACACGTCGTGGTCGGCGCCGAACAGGTTCTCGACGGTGAGGCTGGCCGTCACCATGGAGTGGTCCTGGTTGTTGTACCGGTGCATGCCGTTGCGGCCCACGGGGTGGACGTTGGGCAGCTCGTCGGCCAGCCAGGCCCGGATCGTCTCGACCCTGGCGTCGTAGCCGGCGTCGTAGGTCGGGTACGCCTTGGGCATGCGGACCACGTAGCCGGCCTCGACGACGTCGGCGGGGACGAGGCCGAGCTGGGCGAGCTCGCGGGTGCCGAGCGCGACGAGGTCGTCGTCGGCGGCCTCCCACAGCTCGTCGCCCTCGAACACGAAGTACTCGAGGCCCAGGCACGTGTAGCCGGGCTTGACCATGTCGGGCGACCACGAGCCGAAGTTCTGGATGCGCCCGACCCGCACGCCGGTCTCGTGGACGTAGATCCAGTTGTCCGGGAAGCCGTGGGCCTCGGGGACGACGAGGGCGACGGTGAGGAAGTCGCGGTAGGCCAGCCCGTCGGCCGCGGCCCGCACGGCCTCGGGGGCGGGAGGGTCGACGACCCGGGCCAGCGCCGAGATCGGCATCGATGAGATGACGTGGGCGGCGTCGTGGCGCGTCTCCACGCCGCCGTCGTCGGTGACCACGGCGGTCGCGCCCCGGTCGTCGCGCTCGATCCGCACGACGGGGGAGGAGAAGTGCACCTTGGAGCCCTGCTCCTCGACCTTCTCCCGGGCGACCTCCCACATCATCCCCGGGCCGTGGCGGGGGTACTCGAACTCCTCGATGAGGGACGTGATGTCCTTCTGGTTCCGCTTGGGGAGCAGTGCGTTGGCGATCGCCTTGCCCAGCGAGAGGTTCTTGATCCGCTGGGCGGCCCAGTCGGCCTGGATCTCGGTGGCGTCCACGCCCCACACCTTCTCGGTGTAGGTCTTGAAGAAGATGCGGTAGAGGCGCCACCCGAAGCGCGCCGCGACCCAGCCCTCGAAGTTGGACTGGTCGGCGGGCGGGCGGAGCCGGACCCAGGCGTAGGACAGCACGCAGCGGATCGCCTCGATGATCCCGAGGTTCCGCAGGGCGTTCGAGGCCTTCAGCGGGTAGTCGAAGAACTTGCCGTCGTAGTAGATCCGGCTCATCCGGGGTCGGAGGAGGAACTCCCCCTCGGGGAGGATCTCGTGCCACAGGGACTCGACCGAGCGCACCTTGGTGAAGAAGCGGTGCCCGCCGATGTCGAAGCGCCAGCCGTCGCGCTCGACGGTCTGGGAGATCCCGCCGACGACGTCGGTGGCCTCCAGCACCGTGGCGGTGCCGCCGCGCTTGCCCAGCTCGTAGGCCGCGGTCAGGCCGGCGGGACCGGCCCCGATGACGACCACGTCCCGGGGGGTCTCGCCGACGGTTCCGACGTCGTCGGGCGCTCCGTGGGGGGCGTGGTCGGTGCGTGGTTCGGTCATGGGGGCTGCATCGCTCCAACGGGTGCGGGGACGTCGGTAGCGTAAACCGGTGGCCAGCACGGGACCGAGCATGGTGGGTGAGCGCGGCCCGGGAGCCGTCGGGGGGTCCGCGCCCGCGGACGGCCCCGACCGCGCCGGCACCGAGGCGCGCGGCGACCGCCCCGTCACCGCGATCGCACCGACGGCGCCCGACGTCGCCGTCGTCGCCCTGGTCGTGGCCGTCGGCGTCGCCCTCCGCTTCTGGACGACCTCGCCGCTCTGGCTCGACGAGGCACTCAGCGCGAACATCGCCGCGCTCCCGATCGGCGACGTCGGCGACGCCCTCCGCCAGGACGGCCACCCGCCGCTGTACTACTGGCTCCTCCACGCCTGGACCGCCGTGGTCGGTGACGGCGACCTCGCCGTCCGGTCCCTGTCGGGCATCGCGTCGGTCGCGGCGCTGCCCCTGGCCTGGGTCGCCGGTCGGCGCCGGGCGGGCCGGGCCGGTGGCCTCGGCGCGCTCCTGGTGGTGGCCGTGGCGCCGTGGTGCGTCCGCTACGGGACCGAGGCGCGCATGTACTCCCTCGCCTTCACGCTGGTGCTGCTCGCCTGGCTGCTGGCCGAGGACCTCCTCGGGCGACGCTGCGCCGTCGACGACGCCGACGCCGGCGCGGGGACCGGTGCCGTGGGCGGCACGGCGTGGCGGTGGGCGGCCCTCGCCGCGTGCACGGGAGCCGCCGTCCTCACCCACTACTGGGCGCTGTACGCCGGCGCTGCCGCCGTCGTCCTCCTCGCCGCCGCCTGGTGGCGGGGAGACGGGCCGCGACGACGCCGCTGCGCGCTGGTGGCCTCCGCCCTCGCCGCCGGTGCCGTGGCCTTCGTCCCGTGGCTCCCGGCCTTCGCCGACCAGCTGGCCGACACCGGCACCCCGTGGGCGTCGGCGTCGCGTCCGACCAGGGCGGTCCTCGAGCTCGCCGGCGGACTCGGCGGCGGCGAGCGCTACGCCGAGGCCGTGCTGCTCGGCGTGCTGCTCGGGCTCCTGGCCGTCGTCGCCGTCGGGCTGCGCAGCGCCCGCCCCGGCGACCGGACGATCGTGGTCGACCTCGCCACCGTGCCCGGGGTGCGGGCCGAGGTCGCCTTCGTGCTCATGACCGCCGGCCTCGGCCTCGCCGCCGGCCTGGTCGCCGACGCCGTGTTCGTGGCCCGGTACGCCGCCGTGTTCCTCCCGGCGGTGCTGGTCGCCGGCGGCGTCGGGCTGGCGCGGCTCCCGGCCCCGTGGCCCCGTCGGGTCGTGGCCGTGGCCGTCGTCGGACTCGCCCTCGTCCCCTGGTACGCCAACGTGCGGGACGACCGCACCCAGGGTGCCGAGATCGCGGCGGCCATCGCGTCGCGGGTCGCACCGGGCGACGTGGTCGTCCTGTGCCCCGACCAGCTCGGGCCGGCGACCCTGCGCGCGCTCCCCGACGACGTCCGCGCCGTGGGCCTGCCCACCTTCGAGCGTCCCGAGCGGATCGACTGGCGGGACTACGAGGCCCGGAACACCGCCGCCGACCCGGCTGCGGCCGTGGCCCGGATCCTCGACGAGGTCGGCGACGGGGCCGTGTGGCTCGTGGTGTCGACGGGCTACCGGACCTACGAGGGCTACTGCGACGCCGTGATCGGCGGACTCGCCTTCGCCCGTCCTGGCCCCGAGCTCGTCGTGGCCAGCGGTGCCGGGAGGGTGTTCGAGCCGGCCGACCTGTTCCGGTTCCCCGGGTCCTGAGGATCGGGGTCGGCGCCGCTCAGCCCACGGCGCGCAGCGCGGTGACCTCGGCCTCGGCCCGTCGCACGAGGAGCACGTCGGCGGTGCGGACGCTGGCCACCCGGGCCGACCAGCAGTCGACGACGTCGCGCCCGTCACCGAGGCGGAAGAAGGTCGTCATCGGCCCCTCCTGCTGGTAGGCGTCGGCGTCGACGACCAGCTCGACGGAGCGGTCCCGGAGGGTGATCTCGTAGCTGGCCATGCACGGACCGTACGACGGCCGTCCTGTGCGGTTGAAGGGGGACAACCCTGTGTCTTGCCTGTGCGCGCGGGCACCGTCTCGTCCACAGCCTGTGGACGGGCGTGCCGGGTGCGGCGCTCAGGTGCCGTGGCGGGGCGGGCCGAGCTTCGCGGCGCGCAGCAGGCGCACGACGCGTCCCCGGTGGCCGCGGAAGGGCTCCAGGAGCTCGAGCATCTGGGCGTCGGTCCCGTGCCGTTCGCCGGCGAGGGCGAAGGCGACCACGTGCTTGAGCGTCGGGTCCCCGACGGGCACGACGTCGGTGTCGCCGAGCGCGGTCGCCCGGATCATCGACGCGGTCCACAGCCCCACCCCGGCGATGGCGCGCAGGCGACGCTCAGCCTCCTCCATCGGGATGTCGACCACGGACTCCACCGAGGCCGCCCGGGCCGCAGCGCGGCGGACGACGTCGGCGCGGGCGCGCTCCAGGCCGAGCGGGTGCAGGTCCTGCGTGCCGACGCTGGCCAGGACCCGAGGATCCGGGGGCACGCGCAGGTCGAGCTGGGACGGGCCGGGGGCCGGCTCGCCGAAGGCCTCCATGATCTGCCGGTAGGCGCGCTTGGCCTCGTAGGCGCTGACCTTCTGCGCGCAGACGGCGGGCAGGAGCGACTCGAACACCCGGTGGGTCGCGCCGATCCGCAGGCCCGGCGTGCGGGCGTGCAGGTCGGCCACGAGCGCGTGCCGGGGCGAGAACGCCTCGGTGTCGTCGTGCTCGCCGACGAGGACGGGGACGTGCTCGAGGGCCCAGTCCGCCCCGTCGCCCCACGCCTCGGCCGCCAGCTCGCCGCGCCGGACCACGAGGTGGAGCGTGGCCGGCCCCTGGGGCGTCCGCGACGCACGCACGGACTCGTCGAAGCGCAGCAGGCACGACGGGTCGCCCTTCCCGAGGCGGAAGGGGGAGAGCGTGAGGCGCAGGTCGAGGGGCCGGGTGAGGGCGACCGTGCGCGTGTTGGGCGTCGAGAGCATCGGAGGGTGGCCGACCGCTCCGCGCGAGCCGGCCCCCCATGGTCGCTCAGGGGCGGACCCCGATGCACACCCGGAGCGCTCGGCCGTCGGTCAGCCCGCAGGCACCTCACCGCGGTCGCGGCGCCGCCGGTCGCGCCACTCCGGCTCGAGCACCGCCCAGCGCTCGTGGTCGCACCACTCGCCGCCGACCTGGAGCAGGCCGGGGGAGTAGCCCTCGAGACGGAAGCCGCTGCGCACGGCCAGGGTCCGGCTCGCCGTGTTCCCCGGCTGGATGTTGGCCTCGACGCGGTGCAGGCGGAGCTGGGTGAAGGCGACCTCGAGGGCGAGCGCGACGCCGGCGGTCAGGTGGCCCGCGCCCACGTGGGGCAGGAAGGACGCCCAGCCGGCCGAGGCCTGCTGCATGGCGCCGCGCACGATCACGTTCAGGTTCACGAAGCCGGCGACGGCGTCGTCGTCGCGGGCGCACACCAGGAACTGCTCGCAGTCGGCCCGCTCGCCCCGCTGCAGCCACTGGGCGTAGGCCGCCGGGCTGTCGGGCCCGTGCACCCAGGGCAGGAGGTGGTCCCGGCTGGCCCGGACGCGGTCCACCACCTCGTCCGCGTCGGCCCCGGTGGGCTTGCGCAGGTAGGTGCGGCGACCTGCGGCCACGGCCCGCCGCACGTCAGCCCCCGGCGCCGGTGCGGTCGGCGACGACGTCGCGGGCCCACGCGTAGTCGGGCTTGCCCGATGCCGAGCGGGCCACGGCGTCGACGACCACCAGCTCCTTGGGCAGCTTGTAGCGGGCGAGGTGCTCGCCTGCCGCCGATCGGACCTCGTCGGGGTCGAACGCGTCGGCGTCGATCCCCTCGGCGAGCGACACGACCGCCACGACCTCGCTGCCCCAGCGCTCGCTCGGCCGGCCGACCACGAGGGCGTCCCACACGTGCGGGTGGGCCTTGAGGACCTGCTCGACCTCCTCGGCGTGGACCTTCTCCCCTCCGGTGTTGATGGTGACCGAGTCCCGACCGAGCAGGGCGATGCGGCCGTCGGGCCGGAGTCGGGCACGGTCGCCGGCGACGGCGTGCACGACGCCGTCGATCACCGGGAACGTGGCGCGGGTCTTGGCCTCGTCACCCAGGTAGCCCCGGGGCACCCGGCCGCGCTGCGCCAGCCAGCCGGGCTCGCCGACGGGCAGGGTCGCGCCGTCCGGGTCGGGGACCAGCGCTCGGGTCCGGTCGTGGTCGAGGACGACCGTGGTGTCGGAGGGCGCGAAGGTGCCGGGCTCGTCGGCCGCGTCGGCCGCGGTCGTGGCCAGGCCGTGGCGACCGGTCTCGGAGGAGCCGAGGATGTCGACGATCCGCAGGCCCGGGATCGCATCGACGAAGCCGTCCTTGGTGGAGGGGGACAGGACGGCGCCGCCGGTCATGAGCAGGCGCAGCGACGACAGGTCCCGCGGCGCGCGCTGCTGCTCGGCGAGCAGCGGCCGGGCGAAGGCGTCGCCGACGATGAGCAGGGACCCGACGTCGTGGGCCTCGCAGGTGTCGAGCACGTCGGCGGCGTCGAGGTGGTCGGTCTCGGACTGGATCACCACCGTCCCGCCGGCGAGCATGCACGACAGCGCGTTCCAGTGGGCGGCGCCGTGCATGAAGGGTGGGGCGGGCAGGGCGCGGGGCCGGCGGTCGCCCCGGGCCCG
The DNA here is from genome assembly GCA_964497795.1 of uncultured Acidimicrobiaceae bacterium. Classification (GTDB taxonomy): domain Bacteria; phylum Actinomycetota; class Acidimicrobiia; order Acidimicrobiales; family Salinilacustritrichaceae; genus Salinilacustrithrix. Next base: position 41,662 of record CAZCEZ010000016.1, read on the forward strand.
CTCGACGAGGTCCTCGACCGACCCGCGGATCCCGAGCGCGGTGGCCAGGAAGTCCCCCTGGCGCCACAGGACGCCCTTGGGGCTGCCGGTGGTGCCGCCGGTGTAGACGACGTAGCGGTCGTCGGCGGACCAGGTCAGGGGCGGCCGGTCGGTCGTGGCGCCTGCGAGCAGCTCCTCGTAGCCGACCGACCCCGGCACCGGCTCGGTGCCGGAGCCGTCGTCGACCACGACGAGCAGGCGAACCGTCGGCAGGTGGGGGAGCGCACCGGCCAGCACCGGCGCGAACCGGGCGTGGTAGACGACCGCAGCTGCGGAGGCGTCGGCGAGCAGCGCAGCGAGCTCCTCGGCCGTGTAGCGGTAGTTCACGTTGATGCTCGCGGCCCGGGCCTTCCAGCAGCCGAGCATGCCCTCGAGGTACTCGTTGCCGTTGGTCAGGTGCAGCGCCACGTGGTCGTGCGGGCTCTCCCAACCGGGGCGGTCGGGGTCGTGGTCGACCTCGCCGCCGATGCCGTGCGCGAGGAGCGCGTTGGCCAGCCGTCGGGAGCGCTCGGTGACGTCGGCCCAGGTGAGCCGCCGGTCCCGCCAGAGGATCGCGTCCCGCTCGGGGGCGACGGCGGCGATGGCCTCGTGGAGTGCGGGGATGCTGTGGTCGTCGACGGTCCCACCGGTGTCGGGGGAGGGGGAGCCCGGCATGCCCGCAGCCTGTCACGGGACCGGTCAGGATGGCCCCATGGCAACCCCGTCGACCGACTGGACCACCGTGCTCGCCGAGGACGTCCGCCCCGGCGTGCGCCTGCTCACCCTCAACCGGCCCGACCGGCTGAACGCGATGGACCACCAGCTGGTCTCCGAGCTCCACGCCCGCCTCGACGAGGTGGCGTCGGACCCCGACGTGCGCTGCGTCGTGCTGACCGGCGCCGGGCGGGGCTTCTGCGCCGGGCTCGACCTCAAGGCGGGCGCCGGTGTGCCGGGCACCGAGGAGCTCGGTCGGCCTCAGCAGGGCCTGGCCACCCAGCAGCACATCGCGACGCTGATCCCGCACCTGCGGAGCCTGAAGGTGCCGGTCGTGGCTGCGGTGAACGGGCCCGCCTCGGGCGGTGGCTTCGCCCTGGCCCTCGGCTCCGACGTCCGGGTGTGCGCCTCGTCGGCCCGCTTCAACGTCGCGTTCGTGCGGATCGGCCTGTCGGGCTGCGACATCGGCGTGTCGTGGCTCCTGCCGCGCCTGGTCGGTGCGGGGCGGGCCTTCGAGCTGCTGCTGACCGGCCGGATCATCGACGCCGCCGAGGCCGACGACCTCGGCCTCGTCACCCGGGTCGTCGACGACGGCGACGTGGTCGACGCCGCCCTGGACGTCGCCGAGCAGGTGGTGGCGAACAGCCCGTTCGGGGTGTGGATGACCAAGGAGGTCATGTGGTCCAACCTCGAGGTGCCCTCGCTGCAGGCGGGCATCGACCTCGAGAACCGGACCCAGATCCTGTCCAGCTTCACCGAGGACTCGCGGGAGGCGATGGCCGCGTTCCTCGAGAAGCGGGCCCCGGAGTTCCGGAACCGCTGACCGGGCGCGCCACGGCCCCGCCGTCGGGCGGGGCCGTGCGGAGCCGTCGGGGCGCCCTCGGGCGCCGCGCTCGCTACGAGCGGGGCTTCTCGGTGACCGTCACCGTCTTCATCGAGTCGCCGACCTCGATCGACTTGGCGACGTCCATGCCCTGGGTGACGTAGCCGAACAGGTTGTAGAGCTTGTCCAGCTTGCGGCGGCAGTCGTCGATGCAGATGAAGAACTGGCTGCCGTTGGTGTTCGGACCGGCGTTGGCCATCGCGAAGGCGCCCTCGGTGTACTCGGCCACCACGGGCTCGTCCTCGAAGCGGTAGCCGGGGCCACCGCGGCCGGTGCCGTCGGGGTCGCCGCCCTGGATCACGAACTGGGGCACGACCCGGTGGAAGGTGAGGCCGTCGTAGAACCCGTCCCGGGTCTTGCAGACGAACTCGTTGACGGTCTTCGGGGCGAGCTGCGGGTCGAGCTCGGCGACGATCGTCCCCTTGTCGGAGTCGATGGTGATCTCGTAGATCGTGTCGAGGTCGATCTGCATGTCGTAGGGCTTGGCCATGGGCGGGGACCCTAGCGTCGGCCCGGTTCGTCCCCTCCCGGGCGTGGCACGCGACACTGGCCACCGTGGAGCGAGCGTCGACGTCCACGGCCCACCGGCCCGGAGACCTCGCCGCCGCCCTCGCCCCGGCTGCGCTGCTCGTCGCGGCGCTCGGACTGCTCGGCCTCGCGCCGCTCGTCCTCGACGCCTCCTACCGCTGGACGCAGCACACCACGAGCGAGGCCGCAGGGCAGGGCGTGGACGGCGCCTGGATGACCCGTGCCGGCTTCCTCTGCTTCTCCGCCGCCGTCCTGTGGCTGGCGCACCGACGTCGGCTCGACTGGGGTCAGCCCGGCACCGGGGCGCACGTGGCCTTCGGTGCCTGCATGGCGGCCGTGGCCGCGTTCTCGCTCCGGTCGTGGGAGGCGTCGGCGGACCACGACCAGACCGAGGACCTGCTCCACTCGGTCGCGGCGACGACCATGGGGTTCGCGTTCGCGCTCGGCGTCGTGGGCGTGGCCTGGAGGCGGGGCGGGCGACCCCGCGTGCTCGACCTGGTCGCGCTGGCTGCGTCGGTGGTGCTGCCCCTGGCGATGTCGGCATCACCGTCGCACGCGGGGATCCTGCAGCGTGCGATGTTCGTCGTCGCCGCGCTCTGGTACGGGCGCGAGGCGACGTCGGCCGCAGCGCCCGCGCTGGCCGGTGAGCAGGGAGACCCCGGATCGCCTCCGTGGGCAGGGTCGAGGTCGTAACCTCCGCCGATCGGCGCCGGGCCGGGTGGAGGTGGAAGGTGACTGCGCTCTGCATCGTCTACGAGGACGTCCACGACGACGAGGCGTTCGCCAGGTACCGGAGCGTGGTGATGCCCACCCTGGAGCCGTTCGGCGCTCGGTTCCTGGTCCGTGGCGGGGCCTTCCGCGTCGTCGAGGGCGAGATGCCCTACACCCAGGTGGCCGTGCTCGAGTTCCCCTCGCGGGAGGTGGCCGAGGCCTGGTACCGCTCGGAGGCGTACCAGGCGGTCCTCCCGATCCGGCACGGGGCCGCCCGGTGCCAGATGGTCATCGTGGACGGGGTCGATGCAGGCACGGCGGGCCAGGACCCGCCCCCGGCCCCGAGCGGTCCCTAGGTCGCGATCGTCGACCAGGGGCCCGTGCGCACGGCGAGGTCACCCCACGGCGAGCGTCCCTGACCGACCGCGTGGCGCGCTCGGATGGCGCCGCAACGAGCGGGCGTGAGTGGAGCGGGTGCTGCACGAACCTCACGTCCTGGTCCCGGTCGGACAGCGCGGAACCGTCGCCAGCCGCTGTGGTCGCGCCGGCCCGTTGACCGGCCCCGAGGACGGACCTACGTTCCGATCGGGTGTCCGTCGACGCCGTCGACGGCTCGACGTGGGGGTGAGAGATGAAGCGGTTCCTTGTCGCCGGTGCGCTCGTCGCCGGGCTCGTGGTGGTCCCCGCCGGTGGGGCCCTCGCCGGGGAGGTGAAGGGTCCGTCGGTGCCCGGCGTGCACAACACGGACAAGACGGGTGCGCTCGATCACGCGAACTCGGCGTGCGCGGCGAGCGGGCTGAACGACTTCGACCCGGAGGAGGGCCAGAACGCCTCGAAGGTGCAGACCGCCGCCGACTCCTGGAAGTACTACGGCCTCCCGAAGGGTGCGGTCGGGACCTTCGGGCTCTGCCGCGGCGGTGGCAGCCACTGAGCTCCCGTCGGGGTTCGGGCTCGGGCCGGATGCGTTCGGCCGGCAACGGGTGATGCCGTCGGGTGGAGCGCTCCGCACACATCGCCGCTGGCCCGTCTACGGGTGCGGCCGAGTAGGTGCCGAGCCCCCGCGCCATCTGCACATCTTCCGCGCCCACGATCGGGCGCTCGGAGGCAGTGCTCGTGGTCGGTGGACGCCATCGCCCAGTCGCATCACCAGACCCAGCGGGTGGCCTTCTCGGCGAACTCCTCCTCGCGCTCGATCATGCCGATCGCCTTGCGCGGGCTGACCCTGAACGCCGCGTGCGCCAGGAAGAACTCGACGGACTCGGCCACCTTCGCCGGGTCGCCGGTCTCGTCGTACTCAGGCCGAGGTGAGCCCGAAGGACGAGACGCCGTCCCAGATGATCTGGGTGAGCAGCTCCGCGAGCTGGTCGACGTCGACGTCCTCGTGCTCGAGGGTCTGGATGGCGGCGGCCTCCAGCATCCCGATGACGCCTCGGACGAGCATCCGGGCCTCCGGCCCGTCCGCGCTGGCCCGGGCGGCCGTCATGGACGAGGCGATGCGCTCGGTCCGCTCCCTGATGGCCTGCTGGACCGCCGGGTGCCGGCTGGCGCTGGCCGACGCGATCAGCTGCCACGACGACCGGTTCCGCCAGGCGAAGTCGAGGTAGGCGCGCACGGCCCGGCGCAGGGCGGCCCGATCGGCGCCCAGGGCCTCCAGCGCGCCGTCGATGGCCTCGTCGAGCCGGGCGAGCTCGTGGCTGTAGGCGGCGGCGAACAGGCTGCCCCGGTCACCGAAGTAGGAGTAGACGAGGCTCCGGGACACGCCGGCCTCGTCGGCGACGAGCTCGAAGGAGACGTCGCTGGGGTCGTTCTGGGAGAAGACCTTTGCGGCGGCCTCGGCGATCTGGCGCCGACGGACGGCGGGATCGAGCCTGGTCCGGCCCTTGCGGTTCTCGGTCACTGGCCGCCTCACCTCCCTCCGACTCGTGACGGGCGGCCGCCTGCTTGATGCGGACGGCGGCGCCGCCCGGGTGGGACCGGCCTTCAGCCGCCGGCACCGACCTCGACCGACGTCCTCGACGCCGGTGGTGCCACGTCCCCCACGAGGGGGAAGTGGCAGGCCACGTAGTGGTCGTCCCCGATCGCCCGCACCTGGGGCTCCTCCTCGGCGCAGCGCTCCGTGGCACGGCTGCAGCGCGTCCGGAACCGGCAGCCCGACGGCGGGTCGAGCGGCGACGGGAGGTCGCCGGCCAGCTCGCCGGTGTCGGGCACGACGGTGGGGTCGGGCAGGGGGATGGCCGACAGGAGCGCGGCCGTGTACGGGTGGGACGGCCGGTAGTACAGCTCGTCCGGAGGCGCGATCTCGCAGATCTTGCCGAGGTACATGACGGCGACCCGGTCCGACACGTTCTTCACCACGGCGAGGTCGTGGGCGATGAAGAGCAGCGTCAGCCCGTAGCGCTCCTTCATGTCCTCGAGGAGGTTCAGGATCTGGGCCTGGACCGACACGTCGAGCGCGGACACCGGCTCGTCGCAGATGATCACCTCGGGGTCGAGGACGAGGGCCCGGGCGATGCAGATGCGCTGGCACTGCCCCCCGGAGAACTCGTGCCGCCGCTTGGGACGGGCCACGTCGGGATCGAGGCCCACGTCGCCGAGCACCCGGTCGACGAGCTCGGCGGCCCCGTCCTCCCGGCCCCAGATCTCGAGCGGCTCGGCGACGACGTCGCCGATGGTCCGGCGCGGGTTGATGGACGACACCGGGTCCTGGAAGATCATCTGCAGGTCCTGGCGCAGACGGCGGAGCTCCTCGCCGCGCAGGTCCGAGATGGTGCGGCCCTTGAAGGTCACGGTGCCGTCGGTGATGGGCACCAGGCGCATGATGGCCTTGCCCGTGGTCGACTTGCCGCAGCCGGACTCGCCGACGATGCCGAGCGTCTCGCCGGTCGCGACGTCGAAGCTCACCCCGCTCACGGCGTGGACCTTGCGGCCCCGACCGGCGGGGAACTCGACGGTGAGCCCCTCCACCCGCAGCACGATGTCGTCGTCGTCGCGCAGGTGCGCGGTGCCGGATCCGGCCATCAGGCCCCTCCTCCGGGGGTGCTCGTGGACACCGACACCTCGACGGCGTCGGCGGCGGGGACGAGCCCGGCGGCCACGTTGCGCTCCAGCGCCTCGCGGCCGGCCTCGGTCCCCACGGGGTAGAAGCAGCGGTAGTGGTGGTCGGGCGTCTCGCCCTCGACCAGGTCGGGCTCCTCCTCGCGGCAGCGGTCCTGCGCGTAGCGGCACCGCGGGGCGAAGTGGCATCCCCTCGGCGGGTTCGCCAGGTCCGGCGGACGGCCGGGGATGGACGCGAGCCTGGTGTGGCTGCGGTACTCCAGCTTCGGGATCGACTCGAGCAGCGCCTCGGTGTACGGCATCCGCATCGAGGAGAACAGCGTCCGGGCCGGGGCCTTCTCGACCACCTTGCCGGCGTACATCACGGCGATGTCGTGGGCCCGGCCGGCGACGACGCCGAGGTCGTGGGTGACGAGGACCATGGCCATGTAGCGCTCCCGCTGCTGCGCGTCGAGCAGGTTCAGGATCTGGGCCTGGACGGTCACGTCGAGGGCGGTGGTCGGCTCGTCGGCGAAGAGCAGCTTGGGCCCGCAGGCCAGCGCGATCGCGATCACGACCCGCTGGCGCATGCCACCCGAGAGCTGGTGGGGGTACTCCTTCACCCGCTTCGTCGGCTCGGGGATGCCCACGGAGCGCAGGAGCGAGATGGCGAGCTCGTCGGCCTGGTCCTTGGACATGTCGAGGTGGAACCGGAGCGACTCGGTGATCTGCTTGCCGATCCGCATGACCGGGTTCAGCGAGGTCATCGGGTCCTGGAAGACCATCGCCATCTCGGGTCCCCACACCGAGCGCATCTCGGCCTGGGAGTAGCCCGCGATCTCGGTGCCCTCGTAGCGGATCGAGCCGGTCCGCTCGACGTTGGAGCGGGGGAGCAGGCCCATGATCGAGCGCGACAGCACCGTCTTGCCCGACCCCGACTCGCCCACGATCCCCAACGTCCGGCCCCGCTCGAGTGTGAACGAGACGCCGTCGACGGCACGGACGCGACCGGCCGGGGTCTTGAAGTGGGTCTTCAGGTCGGTGACCTCGAGGAGCGGCGCGTCGTCCGACGCGGTGTCCGCTGCGGTGATCCGTCGTACTACAGCGCTCCCTCTCGGACGGTGAACCGGGACTGCAGCACGTCGCCCACGTAGTTGAGGGCCAGGATCGTGAGGAACATCACGCCGGCCGGGAAGAAGGCGATGTGGCCGCTCTGCTCGAGGCGGGGACGACCCTCGTTGATGAGCTTCCCCCAGGTCGGTGAGGGGGCGCCCACCGACAGCCCGAGGAAGGCGAGGGCGCCCTCGGCGACGATGACGACGGCGATGACCGTCAGGCTGAACACGGCCATGGGCGGGATCACGTTCGGGAGGATCTCCCGGCGCAGGATGCGCGAGTTCCTCGCCCCGAGCGTGCGGGCTGCGGTCACGAACTCCCGCTCGGCGAAGGACAGGGTGATGCCCCGCGTGATGCGGGCCAGGGGAGCGATCGACAGGATCGAGAGGGCTCCCACCACCACCGGCAGGTTCGGCCGGACGGTCGTGCCGTCGCTGGCGAAGATGGCGATCATCGCGAGCGCCAGCACGAGCGCCGGGAAGGCCAGGAGGATGTCGATCACGGCGGAGATGACCCGGTCGATGCGGCCCCGGAAGAAGCCGGCGACCATCCCGACGAGCCCGCCGGAGACGAAGCCGAGCACCACGACCGAGAAGGCGATGAACAGCGACACCCGACCGCCGTTCACGACCTGGGAGAAGATGTCGTCGCCGTTGTCGTTCACGCCGAACCAGTGGGCGGCGGAGGGTCCGTCGGCCGAGGGCACGGAGAAGTCCGGGAACGCACCCGGGTCGTCGACGAAGGGCAGCCACGGGGCGAGGCCGCACAGCAGGAACACGACGGCGAGCCACACCAGGGAGAGCCAGAAGCCGATGCCCCAGCGCTTGCGCGCGCTGCGGCCGTCGTCGGCGTCGGCCTCGGCTGCGGGGGCGGCGTCGGGATCACCCGGAGGGCCGGGTGCGGCGGCGGCCTCGTCGTGGCGCTCGTCAGGCAGCAGATCGGACACTTCGGATCCTCGGGTCGAGGGCGGCGTAGAGGAGGTCGATGACGAAGTTGATGAGCACGAAGCCGGCGGCGATCACGGCCACGACGCCCTGCACGACGAGGATGTCCCGACGGAAGATGGCGTCGACGAGCATCGTGCCCATGCCGGGCATGCCGAAGATCGTCTCGATGATCACGGTGCCGCCGAGGGCGGCGCCGGCGTTGATGCCGATGGTCGTCACCAGCGAGAGCGACGACGGGCGCAGGGCGTGGCGGAGGAGGATGCGACGGGTGGACAGGCCCTTGGCCTTGGCCATCCCGATGAAGTCCTCCTGGAGCGTGGCGATCATGTCGGTGCGCAGCAGGCGCATGTAGACCGCGACCTGGCCGAGCGCGAGCGACAGCGCCGGGAGCAGGAAGCTGCGGAGGTCGGTGACCGCCAGGTCGGACGCGGTGACGGCGGGGAACGCCTCGAACCGCAGCGCGAAGAAGTAGACGAGGAGCACCGCCACCACGTAGTTCGGTACGGCGAGCATCCCGATGCTGGCCGTGGACAGGCCACGGTCGATCCAGGTGTCGGCCCTCCAGGCGGCGACGATGCCGGCGGGTATGGCCAGGAGCAGCGCCAAGATCTGCGCGTAGACGACCAGTGCGATCGTGCGGGGGAGCCGGGTCTGGATGCGGTCGGCGACCGGCTCCTGGGTCGAGTAGGACCGGCCCAGGTCGCCGGTGACGGCGCTGCCGAGCCACTTGCCGTAGCGGATCAGCAGCGGGTCGTCGAGGTTCAGGTCGTCCTCGATCACGGCCCGGCGCTCGGGTGCGCCGGCCTCGATCTGCAGCAGCGTGTCGACGACCTCGTCGGGGCTGTTGGAGACGAAGGTCAGCGAGTACGTGAAGAAGGTCGCGGCCAGGAGCACGACGACGAGCTGCACGGCTCGGACGGCGACGAACTTCACGCGGGTGGGGCTCCTCGGCTCGGGCGGCGGTGCCGGGTCGGTGGGACGGGGGGAGTGGGGGTGCGGTGGGCGGGGCCCTCCCGGAGGAGGGCCCCGCGTCGCACGGGTGGGTCAGGTGGTGCCGGCGGTGCCGGTCACTCGCCGATCCACAGCTGGGACACCTGGTGCGAACCGCCGATGCCGTTGCCGTAGATCTCCGGCGTGCCGTCGGGGAGCACGAAGGCGTCGAGGCCGTTCACGGCCGGGTCCTTGGCGATGCCCCACACGGTCCAGCTGCTCCACAGGTTGTAGACCTGCTCGGCGAACCGGCGGTTGATCGTCTCGGCCGCGGTCCGGATCTCGTCCTCGTCGGTGGTCGCCCGGAGGACGTCCAGCTGCTCGTCGATGACGGGGTCCTTGATGCGACCGAAGTTCAGGCCCAGGCCGGGCGGGTCGTCAGCGGTCTCGGAGTGCCACCAGATGCGCTGGCTGTCCGGGTCGACGCCGCCGTGGTTGCGCCAGCCG